>NZ_JBEZEX010000020.1:14769-134351 GCF_040649115.1 Micromonospora sp. NPDC049049
CTCGCAAACCCGGCTCACTCCTCGCGCTCACGGCGCCACCTCGGTTCGCGACTGCGGGGCTCGCAAACCCGGCTCACTCCTCGCGCTCACGGCGCCACCTCGGTTCGCGACTGCGGGGCTCGCAAACCCGGCTCACTCCTCGCGCTCACGGCGCCGTCTCCACGATGACGTCCAGCGCCCGCTCGAACGCCGTCCGGGGCACCCCCGCGCTCACCGTGAGGCGCAGGCGGGAGCGGCTGTCCGGGGTGGATGGTGGCCGGAAACAGCCCACCGCGACACCCCGGTCCCGGCAGTCCGCGGCCCACGCGGTCGCCGCCTCCGGACCCGGGGCGGTCACCGAGATCACCGCCGCGTCCGGGGCGGAGACGGTCAGCCCGGCCGCTCTCAGCCGACCGACCGCCAGTCCCACCCGGTCGGAGAGTTCGGCGCGCAGGTCGTCGCCGGCCTGGGCGAGCCGCAGCGCCGCGTGCACGCCGGCGGCGACCGCTGGCGGCAGTGCCGTGTCGAAGATGAACGTGCGCCCGGTCTCGACCAGATGCCGGACGAACTCGGCCGGGCCGGCGACAACGCCGCCCGCGCCACCGAGCGCCTTGGACAGGGTGGCGGTGATCACCACGTCCGGCTCGCCGGCCAGCCCGGTGGCCGCCACCGCGCCCGCGCCGGCCGGACCGGTCAGGCCCAGCGCGTGCGCGTCGTCGACCAGCAGCAGCGCGCCGTGACGGCGGGCCACCGCGTGCAGCCGAGCCAGCGGGGCGAGATCACCGTCGACCGAGAACACCGACTCCGTCACCACCACCGCCGGGCGGCCGGGAGCGGCCGCGAGCGCGGCGGCCACCGCGTCGACGTCGGCGTGCGGGGTGACCACCGTCTCCGCACCGGAGATGCGGCAGCCGTCGATCAGCGACGCGTGGTTGTGCGCGTCGGAGACGAGCAGCGTCCGAGGTTGGACGAGCGCCCGCAGCGCGCCGAGGTTGGCGAGGTAGCCGGAGGAGAAGACCAGGGCGCCGTCGGTGCCCAACCAGCGGGCCAGATCCTCCTCCAGCGCCCGGTGCGCGTCGGTGGAGCCCCGGACCAGGCGCGACCCGGTAGCCCCCAGCCCGTACGCCGAGAGGGCCGCCGTGGCCGCGGCGACGACGTCCGGGTGGGTGGCCAGGCCGAGGTAGTCGTTGCCGGCCAGATCGGTCATCTGATCGTCGGCCGGACGCGGATGCAGTCGCCTGGTGAGCCCGGCCTTCGCCCGCAGCTCCGCGCGGCGGTCGAGCGCCGCCAGCCAGTCCGCCACCGTCACCCTCCCCCGCTGTGTGTGCCGGTCAGCCCGACACCCGCCGGGCGAAATTACCACCCGCCGCCATCGGCCCGACGATTCCACTCGGTGCGAGGCACCGACGGGCCGCCAGGTCATTCAGGCTGATCGGAGAGCCTTGTAGGGTACGAGCCATGCCAGAGATCCTCGACCAGGCCCGGACCCAGGTCCTGGGTGACGGTGTCGGCCTCGATCAGGCCGGCATCCTCGCCGTGCTGAACCTGCCCGACGAGCACCTGCCCGCCGCCCTCCAGCTCGCTCACGACGTGCGGATGCGCTGGTGCGGCCCGGAGGTCGAGGTCGAGGGCATCGTCTCGCTCAAGACCGGCGGCTGCCCGGAAGACTGCCACTTCTGCTCGCAGTCGGGCCTGTTCACCTCGCCGGTGCGCTCGGTCTGGCTGGACATCCCGTCGCTGGTCGAGGCGGCGAAGCAGACCGCCGCGACCGGGGCGACCGAGTTCTGCATCGTCGCCGCGGTCCGCGGTCCGGACGCCCGGCTGATGAAGCAGATGCGCGAGGGCGTCGCCGCCATCAAGGCGGCTGTCGACATCCAGGTCGCCGCGTCGCTGGGCATGCTCACCAAGGAGCAGGTCGACGACCTGGTCGACATGGGCGTGCACCGCTACAACCACAACCTGGAGACCTGCAAGTCGTACTTCCCCAACGTGGTCACCACGCACTCGTGGGAGGAGCGCTGGGAGACGCTGCGGATGGTTCGCGACTCCGGCATGGAGGTGTGCTGCGGTGGCATCCTCGGCCTCGGTGAGACCGTCGAGCAGCGGGCCGAGTTCGCCGCGCAGCTCGCCGAGCTGAACCCGCACGAGGTGCCGCTCAACTTCCTCAACCCGCGTCCCGGCACGCCGCTCGGTGACCGTCCGGTGGTGGAGGGCAAGGACGCGCTGCGGGCCATCGCCGCGTTCCGGCTGGCCATGCCGCGCACCATCCTGCGGTACGCCGGTGGCCGCGAGATCACTCTCGGCGACCTCGGCACCCGTGATGGCCTGCTCGGCGGCATCAACGCGGTGATCGTCGGCAACTACCTGACCACGCTGGGTCGACCGGCGACGGCCGACCTGGAGCTGTTGGACGAGTTGAAGATGCCGGTCAAGGCGCTCTCCGCCACGCTGTGACGACAATGACGACGACGGAGCTGTGGTGCGACAGGTGCGGTGAGCCGGCGACGGCCACCGTCCACCCGGCCTGCGCGTCGGCCCGCCAGTTGGAGCCGCCCCGGTTCTGCCCCCGCTGCCGTCGCCGGATGAAGGTTCAGGTGCTGCCGGTGGGCTGGTCGGCGATCTGCGTCGAGCACGGCGAGATGCGGGGCTGAGCCGGATGCTGCGAGGGCGGGCGGTGACACTACGACCGGCGACGGTCGCTGACGTGCCGGCCCTCGCCGCGATCCGGGCCGACCCGGAGGTACGCCGGTGGTGGCGGGGCGGCGACGATCTGGCCGACTCCGTGCGTGCCGACCTCGCCGACGACGACCTGCACGTGTACGCGATCGAGCACGAGGGCCGGGTGGTCGGCGCGATCCAGTGGTACGCCGAGGCGGACCCGGACTACCGGCACGCCAGCCTTGACGTCTTCCTCGACCCGGCGGAGCGCGGCGCCGGCCTCGGTGGTGACGCGATCCGCACCCTGGCCCGACACCTGATCGACGAGTACGGCCACCACCGTTTCACCATCGACCCGGCCGCGGCGAACAGCGCCGCCATCCGGGCGTACGCGAAGGTTGGTTTCCGCCCGGTGGGGGTGCTGCGCCGCTACGAGCGCGGCGCGGACGGCCGCTGGCACGACGGCCTGTTGATGGACCTGCTCGCCGACGACCTCGTGGAGTGACTCAGTCGTCCCACAGCAGGTGGCCGTCGGGCAGTCGGCGGGCGCCCTCGGCCGGCCGGTGCGGGCTGAGGCGGCCGTCCGGCATCAGGTGCGCCACGGAGACTCCGCTGCTCAGCGTCGCGACGTCGGCGATCAACCGCCGGTGGCAGCGCCACCACACGCTCTCACTGCACATGATCGCGGTGGTCCGACGATCCGCCCCGGCGAGCACCTCGGCGAGCGCGTCGTCGAACTCGGCCGTCCGGGTGTGGGCGGCGTACGCCCGGAACGCCGCGACCGTCCACCAGGTGTCCGGCTCCGGCTCCCCGGCCGGGACGTGCCGTCGTCCGCCGAGCCGCGGCTCCCAGCGGTAGTCGATGCCGCACTCGGGCAGCCACCGTTCGAGTTCCTCCCGGCGGACGTCCGGGTTGGTGCGGCTGGCTGGGTATCGCCGCACGTCCACCACCTGGGCGATCCCCGCCCCGGTCAGCAACTCTCCCAGCCGGCCCCGATCGGCCGCGCCGTGCCCGACGGTCAGCAACTCCCGCACGACCGCAGCTTGCCCGGAATCCCCCCGACCTATCCACCCGAGTTCGCCCGCGAGGGTCGGCCATCCAGTTTCCGTCCGCGCGGAACGGTAACTGTCCAAGATCTCGTCGCGGTGCCCCCAGGCGACCAACTTCCAGCCACCTCTGCTTTCGGGCCGCTCAGCGACAGCGATCAGCAGCGGGTTGGTTGACATGAGGAATATAATCGACGCAAATCAATCTGCCTCTGGGCTGAAAGAGCTCCGGCCCCGTCCCTGAACACCGTTAGGAAGGGAAGCTCATGCGCAGATTCACCAGCCGAATCGCTGCGGGTCTCGCCGCCGCTTTGATCACCACACTGACCGTGACGATACCGGCGTCGCCCGCAGCCGCTGTCGAGACGCTCAAGGTTCCCGACACCGGCCTCGTCTTCTACCAGGCCTACACGCAGATCATCGTAGGCAGGCAGGCCACGCGCGACGGCATCTGCCGCCCGGTCCCGGCCGAGGCGATCTGGGCGATCGGCTGGAACGGCTTCGGTTCCGTCTCTGGCTACCGGACCTCCGACTGCACCGGCGCTGCGTCCGAGCTCAACAACTTCCACAGCTGGCCGCACGAGGGCTACTACCTTTCCTACCGGGCCGGCTGACAAGCGTTCCCGGTGGTCGTTCGCGGCCGGCCACCGGGGGACGGTGACCGGCCGCGACTGCCCGGGATGGGCTCAGGACACGGTGCAGGTGGTGTTGTTGACGGTGAAGGCGGTCGGCTTCGGGTTGGCGCCGCTGTACGTGCCGTTGAAGCCGAAGCTCACCGACGCGCCGGCCGCGATCGTGCCGTTGTAGGACAGGTTCGTGGCGGTGACCGCCGCGCCGCTCTGGCTGATCGCCGCCGACCAGCCCTGGCTGACGCTCTGCCCGCCGGGGAAGCTGAACCGCAGGGTCCAGCCGTTGATCGCGGTGGTGCCGGTGTTGGTGATCGACACGTTGGCGGTGAAGCCGCCGCCCCAGTCGGTGGTGGCGTACCCCACAGTGCAGGTACCACCGACCGGCGGGGCCGCGGTGGTCACCGCGACCGGCGTGGACGCCGCGGAGGTGTTGCCCGCCGCGTCCACCGCTACCACGTAGAACTGGTACGCCGTGGAGGCGGTCAACCCGGACACCGCCTGGGTGCTGCCGGTCGGCGAGCCGACAAGCACGTCGGTGGCGCCGGCCTCGCGGTAGACCCGGTAACCGGTGACGCCCACGTTGTCGGTCGACGGGGTCCAGGCCAGGGTGAGACCGGTGGCGGTGACGGCCGAGGCGACCGGCGTGCCGGGGGTGCTCGGCGCTGTGGTGTCGGCGGTGCCGGCCGGCGGCGTGGTCACCGTGAGCTTCGGTGAAGCGGTGGACGTGTTGCCGGCGCCGTCGCGCGCCACGACGGTGAACTCGTACGACGTCGCTGGCAGCAGCGTTGTGATGGTCAACGTCGTGCCGGTGACCGGCCGGACCAGGACCGTGTCGCTGTTGACCTGGACCTCGCGGACGTCGTAGCCGGCCAGGCCACTGCCGCCGCTGTCGGTGGACGGCGCCCAGGTCAGGGTGACAGTGCGGGGGCCGAGGTTGGACGCCACCGGGGTACCCGGGACGGTCGGCTTGGTGGTGTCCGGGACGACCGGGCCCGGCTCCTCGCCCCAGACACGGGTGGCTCCGGAGTAGAGCGGCACCTTCCGGTTGGGCCCGGCGGTGGCCTGGTACGACGGGTCGTTGGTCGGGTCCCAGGTGCCGCCCTCCGGCACGCCGATCTTGAACTGGACCTCCATCCGGTGCTGCGACTGACCCGCCGGAGCGATGGTGTACCCGGCGCAGTCCACCTCGACGTACCAGATGTCGCCGCTGAACTGCTTGGCGGTGGTCGGGGACGGGCAGCCCTGGGTGTAGCCGGCGGTGACCTGCACCGGGCCGGTGCCGTCGGGCCGGAAGTAGTACCGGAACCGGCCGTCGGTCAGCGCGCGGGCCGGGAACGCGGACTTGTTGTAGACCATCACCTTGAGCCCGGTGGCCCGAGGTTCGGCCTGCGTCACTGTGGTCTCCACTGTCAGCTCGTCGATGTCCGGCGTCTCGGCGACCGGGAAGTTCGCCAGCGGCGTGCCGCCGTACTCGGAGGTCAGCCGGACCAGCGCGGACGTGAAGCCGGCGTTGTAGTCGGTGGCCACCTCGTTCATCACGTAGTCCGACCGGCTGTCGCTGTACGCGTCGTTGGCCGAGGACGGGCCGCCGACCAGCGCACCGTAGAGGGTGTGCCGGGTCTCCACCGGCACGGTCTGGCTGTCCCACCAGGAGCCGTGCGCGGTGCGGTGGTGCGGGTTCTTCGGTGCGTTGGCGCCGAACCCGATGACGTAGCTGGAGTTGCGCGGGTTGTCGCCGAGCGCGTAGTTGATCTGCCGGACGGCGAAGTCGTGGTAGCGCGCCTTGCGGGTGGTGTCGGTGGTCTTGTCGCTGTAGACCAGCGCGGCGAAGGACGTGTTCGCGGAGTAGCGCAGCGCGCCCCAGGAGTCGAGCACCGCCATCCCGCCCGGCGAGTACGGCACCCGCTGCCCGTTCACCCCGACGGTCCAGTAGTCAAGCCACCGGTTGGCGTCGTCGACGTACTTCTGTTTGCCGGTCAGGTTGGCCAGCAGCACGTACGCGCCGAACTGCTTGTTGTCCCAGGCGATTGTCCACTTGTAGGAGCGGGTGGTGGTCTGGTTCTCGGTGCCGAGCTTGTCGTACTCACTCTCGGCCTTGGCCAGGTAGCTGGCCTCGCCGGTGGCCCGGTGCAGCCAGATCGCGGCCCAGACCAGCTCGTCCTGCCAGCCACTCCACGAGCGGTAGAAGCTCGTGGCGTCGGTGATGCACTCGTGGTAGGCCTTCCGCACCGTGTCGGCGAAGGTGTAGAGCTGCCGGGCGTGGCCGAGCAGCTTGTCGGCGTAGGCCGCGTCGGTGGGGCGGAACACCATCGAGGAGGCGGCCATCGCGGCCGCCGTCTCCCCCGCCAGGTCCGCGCCGCCACAGCTCGCATCGATCTTGTACGCGGGCCGCGCCATCTGCATCACCTCGGCCGGACCCCACCACTTGTGGTCGTCGTCGCCCTTGCCGACCTGTCCGTAGAGGACGTTGGCCGACGGGTGCGCCTTGATGAAGTAGTCGTTGACGAAGCGCAGGTTGTTGAGCAGGTGCGGCAGTTGCCCGGACGAGGTGTAACCGCTGCGGTATTCGACAGCGCCCCAGGCGAGCATCGTGGCGCTGAACGCCATCGGGAAACCGAACTTGACGTGGTCGCCGGCGTCGTACCAGCCGCCGGTGAGGTCCACGCCCGCGCTGGCGCCGTCGGTGAGCGCGCTGTCTCCGCGCCAGGAGACCCGGTTCCAGTCGGGCAGTGGACCGGACTGCTGCGCCTCGTAGAAGAGCAGTGACTTCTGCAACGCCTCGGCGTAGTTGTAGGTCGCCGCCGGCGCGGCGGAGGCAGGCCCGGACGGTGGCGCGGTCACCGCGAGGGACGCGCCGGTGAGCAGCGCGACGCCGAGGGCCAGCAGCCGCCGCGGCCAGGGCTGGTCGGCGGCCGGCGACCGGCCGGGCTGGCCGCTGAACGGCCGGGTCAGGTGGCGCATGGCGGACTCCTGTCGGAGGCGCCGCCGGCGGTCGCACCGACGCGGGACGGCGTACGGGCGGCACGGCCACCGGCGACAGCGGGGGTGGCGGTGTGACCATGGGTCGTGGAAGCGCTCCCATGGATAAACGACAATGTAATGGGCGGGTCGCTGGTTGGGAAGCCTGCCGATCGGGGCCGACGCGCGCGGCACCACTTCCGTACTCGCGAGTAACCACTGCGGACCATTTCACACCATCGATAGATCTCGATTTATGAAAGACGTTTGCGCAGCTCACGGCGGGAGCGTCCGCGATAGATTTCGCACCGATCGAGCGCTCCGGCGACCAGCCAGACAAACGTACTGTTGCTGACCCGCTACGAAGCGCGAGACAGTACCGCTCACCAGCGGTGCCGTCGACGCCGCCGCTCCCTGGTCAACCCTGAGGAGAAGCGATGGCACTACGACTCGCCGACGACACCGCCTGGGCCGACATCCTGGCCCGCGCGGTGACCGTCGCCCCGGAGGCGTTCGGCCCCGAGGTCGACGGCGTCACCACCCTGCACAACCTGGTCGAGGGCGAATGGCGGGCGGTCGGCCAGCCCGCCCCGGTCCGCACCCCGGTGGACAACACCGTCCTCATCAACCTGCCCCGGGTCGACGCGACCACCGCGCGCGCCGCGGTCGCCCACGCCGCCGCCGCGCACCGGGCCTGGGCCCGGACCCCGCTGGCCGACCGCAGGGCCCGGGTCGCCGAGGCCCTGGACTTGCTCACCGCCCACCGCGACCTGCTCGCCCTGCTGCTGGTGTGGGAGATCGGCAAGCCGTGGCGGCTGGCCTGCGCCGACGTGGACCGGGCGCTCGACGGCGTCCGCTGGTACGCGGGCGAGATCGACCGGATGCTCGCCGACGGCCGCGAGCCGTTGCCCGGCCCGGTCAGCAACATCGCGTCGTGGAACTACCCGATGAGCGTGCTGGTGCACGCCGAACTGGTGCAGCTCCTGGCCGGCAACGCGGTCATCGCCAAGACCCCGTCCCAGGGCGGCGCGGTGTGCCTGACCGTCGCGCACGCGTTGATGCGCCGGGCCGGACTGCCCGCCACGCTCGTCTCCGGCAGCGGCTCGGAACTGTCCGAGGTGCTGGTCCGGGCACCCGAGATCGGCGCTGTGGCATTCGTCGGCGGCCGTTCCAACGGCGGCAAGGTGGCCGCCGCTCTGCTCGACAGCGACAAGCGGCACTTCATCGAGCAGGAGGGCCTCAACGCCTGGGGCATCTGGAACTTCTCCCAGTGGGACCTGCTCGCCACGCACCTCAGGAAGGGCTTCGAGTACGGCAAGCAGCGCTGCACCGCGTACCCCCGGTTCGTCGTGCAGCGCGACCTCGTCGACGAGTTCCTCGACATGTACCTGCCGGTCGTCCGCTCCGTCCGCTTCGGTCACCCGCTCGCCGTCGGTGACGACTGGGCCGCCGGTGACCCGCTGCCCGAGCTGGACTTCGGTCCGCTGATCAGCGCCACCAAGGCCGACGAGCTCCGCCGTACCGTCGACGAGGCCGTCCGTGGCGGCGCGATCCCCCTGCACCGGGGCAAACTCGCCGGCGCGCCGTTCCTGCCCGGGCAGGACACCTCCGCGTACGTGGCGCCGTCGGTGCTGCTCGCCCCGCCCGGACGGTCCCGACTGATGCACGCCGAGCCGTTCGGTCCGGTCGACACGATCGTCGTGGTGGACACCACCGACGAGCTGCTGGCCGCGATGAACGCCTCCAACGGCGCGCTGGTGGCCTCACTCGCCTGCGACGACACCGACGAGGCCGGCAAGCTCGCCGTGGACCTTCAGGCGTTCAAGGTGGGCATCAACAAGCCGCGCTCACGCGGTGACCGCGACGAACCGTTCGGCGGCCGGGGCGCCTCCTGGAAGGGCGCGTTCGTCGGCGGCGACCTGCTGGTGCAGGCCGTCACCGTCGGCGGAGACAGCCGGCTCTACGGCAACTTCCCCGACTACAGCAGCTACCCCAGCACCTGACGACCGGGCCCCTTGTGGAAGCTCGCCGCGCACAAGGGGCTCTCGTCACCACGTACGGTCGGGAGATGGCATTGATCGCACAGCTCTCCCTGGGCGTGGCCGACGCCGAACGGGCCGGAACGTTCTGGGCCGCGGCCCTCGGCTACCGTCGCCGCGAGCCCCGATTCACCGGCGACGAGTGGATCGTGCTGGAGCCGCCGCCCGGGGTGTCGGGCTCAGCCCTCGCGATGGACCTCAGCGAGAGCCCCGTGCGGGAGTTCCCCCGGCTCCACCTGGATCTGGACGCCGGCGACCGACCCCTCGACGAGGAACTCGACCGGCTGCTCGCCCTCGGCGCGCGGATCGTCGACTGGCGGCACTACCCCACCGACCCACACCCGACGGAGCCGCCGTACGTGGTGCTCGCCGACCCGGAGGGCAACCGGTTCTGCGTCTCGGGCCGCCGCGAGCCGCCCGGGCCCTGAGCCGGCCCTAGGCGAACGCGCCCGTCCGGTCCGCCCCGGTGGGGACAGAGAGCGCGACGGTGAGGGTGAGCAGCCCGCCGTCGCGTTCCACAACGGTGGGCCGGCCCAGCCGGTGCAGCGTCCGCAGCATCGGGTCGTTGGTGGCCTGCACGTGCAGCACCAGCGCCGCGTACCCGGACCGGTCGGCGTGCTGAACCACCCGGCGCAGCAACGCCGAGCCGAGCCCACGCCGCTGCCAGTCGTCGCGCACCAGCAGCGCCACCTCCGCCTCGTCGCCCTCGCCAAGCAGGTTCGCCATCGCGACCACCGACTCTGCCGCGCCGTCGGAGCCGGTGGTGCTGGCGATCAGCGTCAGCCCTCGGCTCGGCTCCAGCAGTCGACGCAGGCGGGCCGGCTGCGGCAGCGCCGCCCCGCCCAGGTAACGCCGCTGCCGGCTACACGGCGAGCACGCCTCGTGCAGCTCCACCACGCCGGGCAGATCGTGGGCGCTCGCCGGCCGGACGGCCACCTCCGCGCCGTCGGGCAGCACCACTGTCACCTGTTCGGCGGCCCGGCGCGCCACAGTGGCGGCCAGCTCGACGAGAGCCTGCGCCCGCGCGTACTCCGCCGGGGTGAAGTCGGGCGCGGCCCGGCGCAGCGCGAACGAACCGCCCGCCGGGTCCGCCAACAGCATGCTCGCCCCGGTGATCCCCCGTTCGCCGCCGACCGACGCCGGTCGCCAGCTCACGACGTCGGCGGCGAGCAGCGTCCGCAACGCCTCGCCCGTCGCGTCCGGGTCACGCACCAACCGGTTGGCCAGCCCGAGCACCCGGGTGGGCTGGTCGGCCAGACCACGCGCCTCGCTGCGCGCCACCCAGCAGTCCCGGCCCCGACCCCGCTCGACGGCGGCGATCAGCCCAGCCTCGTCGAGCGCGTCCGGCGCGTCGACCAGGAAGTCGTCCACCGCGCCCTGCTCGGTGGGCTGCACCTGCACGGTGAGGATGTTGACCCCACGCAGCGCGAGGCTCGCCGTGAGCACCGACAGGTAACCCGGTCGGTCGTCCACCGTCGCTCGGATCCGCCACAACGTCATGGTTGGCTCCCTTCCCCGGTAAGAGCCTCACCCCCGCCTGTTGCCGCCCGGTTGCCCAGCGGTGTCGGCCCGGGAACTCCTCGGCCGCTCAGGGGCCGGCGACCACCGGCGGCGAACCGACGAGATCGAGTCGGTCACCGAGGATCACCGCGCAGGCGCGGACGAGCTGGGTGAGCCGATCCACCTCGGTGCTGTGGAACGCCGCGGCGGAGAGGGTGGTCTCGCTGCGCTCACGGGCCACCACCAGCACCAGGCCCGCCCGACCGAACGGCGTGATCGCGTGGTGGGTCCCGTCGGGCGTGGTCATCGACCGACCGCGCAGCGGGGTCACCTCCGGCAACCGCGCGGGTACGGGTGCCCGCCAGCTCGCGTACCCCACGGTCGCCCCGCCGCCCCCGCTGCGCGAGGCCCAGTCGACCGGCACCACGGCGGCCACTGCCCAGTCGGCGGCCAGCAGCCCCGGCACCGCGTCGACCAGGGTGGCCAACCCGTCGGCCGGGTTTGCCGCGACCTGGGCCAACAGCTCCGCGTCCTGGCCGGTGGTGGTGGGCGCGCCGATCGCCCGCCACACACCGTCCACCCGCACCCCCGGTATCGCCGCGAGGCCAGCCAGCAGCCGCTCCACCCGCGCCGCACCCGGCCAGACGACAGTGAAGTCGTCCACCGCGCGCCCGCCGAGCCGTTCGAGGACCACCACCTGGACGATGTCCGCCCCGGAGACGCCCAAGGTGCGGGCGACCTGACCGAGGGTGCCCGGACGGTCCGGCAGGGTGACCCGAACTCGCAGCAACATGTCTGTCCCTCCGCTCGGCGGGCCGGCAGAGAAGCGACCGGCAGGCTGACCACAGCCTGGTAGTTGACCATTTCGTCCCTGTTGCAAGGGCATGTCCCAAGCGGAAATTCTGACCTTGACAACGTGAGCGGGCTGCCATCAACTAGTCCGATGAGCGATCCGGCCGTCGACGAGTCACGGCCGGAGGCCACGGCCGTCTCCCCAGCGGGGCTGGCCCTTGACCGTCTCGCCGACCATCTGGCACAGCACCGACCCGAGCTGGCCGTCGGGCCGCTGCGGGCACAGCTGATCGCGGGCGGCAAGTCCAACCTCACCTACCTGCTGCGCCTCGGCGACCGCGAGGTGGTGCTGCGCCGCCCCCCGCTGGGCCACGTGCTGGCGACCGCGCACGACATGGCGCGCGAGTTCCGGGTCATCTCGGCGCTGGCGCCGACCGAGGTGCCGGTCCCGGGCGCAATGCTGCTCTGCACCGACCCCGAGGTGATCGGCGCGCCGTTCTACCTCATGGAGCGGATGCCCGGCGAGGTGTTCCGCACCCGCGCGCAGACCGACCCGCTGGGCGACGAGCGCCGCCGCGCACTCGCCATGGCGATGATGGACACCCTCGCGGCGCTGCACAGCGTCGACCCGTCGAGCGTCGGGTTGGCTGACTTCGGCCGCCCCGAGGGCTACCTCGCCCGGCAGGTCCGCCGCTGGTCCGGGCAGCTCGACCGCTCCCGCAGCCGGCCGCTGCCCGGCATCGACGAGCTGCGTGACCTGCTCGCGGCGACCGCACCGGAGGGCGCGAACGCCGGCCGGATCGTGCACGGCGACTACCGGCTGGACAACCTCCTCGCCTCAGCCGACCCGGTGGCCGTGCACGCGGTGCTCGACTGGGAGATGGCCACCCTCGGCGACCCCCTCGCCGATCTGGGGCTGCTGCTGACCTACTGGGACGTGCTCGGTGGCAGCGACACCGCCGCGGGCAACCCCGTCGCCGACGGGCTCGGCCCGCGCGCCGGCTTCCCCACCGGCAGCGAGCTGATCGACAGGTACGCCGGCCGCAGCGATGTCGACGTCGGGCCGCTGCACTGGCACGTGGCGCTGGGCTGTTTCAAGCTCGCGGTCATCTGCGAGGGCATCCACTACCGCCACACGCTCGGGCAGACGCTCGGCGAGGGCTTCGACCGGATCGGCGAGATGGTGGCACCGCTGGTCGCGCACGGACTGACCGCCGCCAGGGAGCGGTGATGGACTTCTCATACGACAGCCGGACCGAAGAGCTGCGCGCCGAGCTGACCCGGTTCCTGACCGAGCACGTCTACCCGGCCGAGGCCGTGCACGCCGAACAGGTGGCCGCCGGGGAGCCGTGGTCGCGTACCCCGGTGTTGGCCGAACTGAAGACGGAGGCCCGCAAGCGCGGCCTGTGGAACCTCTTCCTGCCCGACCCGCGTTACGGCGCCGGCCTGACCAACCTCCAGTACGCCCCCCTGGCCGAGCTGACCGGGCGCAGCCCGCACCTCGCGCCGGAGGCGGTCAACTGCGCGGCACCGGACACCGGCAACATGGAGTTGCTGGCCGAGTTCGGTTCGGAGGCGCAGCAACAGCGCTGGCTGATGCCGCTGCTGGAGGGCGAGATCCGCTCGGCCTTCTGCATGACCGAGCCGGATGTCGCCTCCTCCGACGCCACCAACATCGCCACCCGGATCACCCGCGACGGCGACGAGTACGTGATCAACGGACGAAAGTGGTGGTCGTCCGGGGCCATGGACCCGCGCTGCGAGATCTTCATCGTGATGGGCAAGACCGACCCCACCGCTGACCGGCACCGCCAGCAGAGCATGGTGCTGGTCCCCCGGGACACCCCCGGGGTGACAGTGCGCCGGGGCATGACCGTCTTCGGCTACACCGACGGTTCGCACGGCGGGCACGCCGAGATCGACTTCACCGACGTCCGGGTGCCAGCGGAGAACCTGATCGGTGCCGAGGGCACCGGCTTCGCCATCGCCCAGGCCCGGCTCGGGCCGGGCCGGATCCACCACTGCATGCGATTGATCGGAATGGCCGAACGCGCCCTTGAGTTGCTCTGCCGCCGCGCCAACGAACGGATCGCGTTCGGCCGACCGCTGGCCGAGCAGGGCGTGGTCCGGGAGTGGATCGCCGAGTCCCGGGTCCGCATCGAGCAGGCCCGGCTGCTGGTGCTCAAGACTGCCTGGCTGATGGACACCGTCGGCAACAAGGGCGCACACACCGAGATCCAGGCCATCAAGATCGGCACGCCGGCGATGGCGGAGTGGGTGATCGACAAGGCTATTCAGGGGTACGGCGGCGCCGGCGTCAGCCAGGACACGCCACTGGCCGCCCTCTGGGCGCAGACCCGCACCCTGCGCCTGGCCGACGGGCCCGACGAGGTGCACCGCAACTCCCTGGCCAAGCGCGAACTACGCCGCTGGGCCCCGTAACCCCGCCCACACCCCGCCCCGCCCCGCGCTCGCGCCGCCCCTGCACCCTGCCCCGCGCCCACCGCACCCGCACGTCCCGCGCCCGCACGCCACCACACCCCAAGATCGCGCCCGATCCTGGATGTAGTGGTGTGCGCTCGCCCGAAGGCCACTACATCCAGGAACGAGCGCGACCTTCCCCGCCAGCCTTCGTGATCATGAGGTTGACGGGCTGGAATGCCGGAAATGTCCAGACCAACCCCATGATCGACACCGGGTGGGCGGGGTGGGGGTGGGGTTAGGCGGAGGCTCGGTGGATCAGTTGGGTGTCCAGGAGGATGTGGGAGGCGGGTAGCTCCTCGCCACGGATCCGGGCCACCAGCAGGCGGGCCATCTGCCGGCCCATCTCCTCCACCGGCTGGAAGACAGTGGTCAGCGGCGGCTCAGCCTGTCGGGCGATGGTCGCGTCGTCGAAGCCGATCACCGCGACGTCCTCGGGCACACGCCGGCCGGCCTCCCGCAGGGTACGCAGCGCGCCGAACGCCATGAGGTCGGACGCGACGAAGACCGCGTCCAGGTCCGGGCAGACATCCAGCAGTCGGCGCATTCCGGCAGCGCCGCTGCCCTCGCTGAAGTCGCCGTACGCGATCAGGTCGGGGTTGACGCTGGCGCCGGTGGCCTTGACCGCATCGGTGTAGCCAGCCAGACGGGCCAGCCCGGCACCCATGTCCTGCGGACCGGCGATGGTGGCGACGCGCCGCCGGCCCTGTCTCGCCAGGTACTCCACCGCCTGCCGGGCCCCGCCAACGTTGTCCACGTCGACAAACCAGGCCGGTTGGGCGCCGGGTTGCAGCATCCGGGCGGGCCGACCGCCGAGCACGGCGGGCAGGCCGCGCTCCTCCAGCAGCGTCGGCAGCGGGTCGGAGTCGTGCAACGACAGCAGCAGTACGCCGTCGACGTGCTGGTTGGTGAGGTGGTGCTCGACGCGCTCCCGTTCCACCGGCGACTGGGCCATGGCCAGCCAGAGCTGCATCGGCGTCTCCAGCAGCCCGGAGCTGATCCCCCGCACGATGGAGGCGAAGAACGGCTCGGTGAAGACCCGCTCGCCGGATTCGGACACCACCAACGCGACGGAGTCGGTCCGCTGGGTGACGAGCGCACGGGCGGCCCGGTTCGGCACGTACCCCAGCTCTGCGATGGCCTGTTGGACCGCGGCCCGGGCCTCCGGGCTGACCTGGGGCGAGCCGTTGACCACGCGGGAGACTGTGCCCCGACCGACGCCGGCACGCGCCGCGACCGCGTCGAGGGTCGGGCGCCCGAGCGACCGGGTGCGCTGCGTTGTCATCGTGTGCTCCTCCGACGGCGGGCGGACCCGGCGCCACCTGCGGGAGGTGGACGCCGGGGCCGTCCTGATGGCTGGCCCGAGCCTATTGTGCGGCCAGACCGTTGCGCCGGATCACCGAGGCGTACCACTTGGCGCTGGACTTGGGGGTGCGGACCTGACTGTCGTAGTCGACGTGGATCATGCCGAACCGCTTGGTGTAACCCCAGGCCCATTCGAAATTATCCATCAGCGACCAGGCAAAGTATCCCCGCAGAGGCACTCCGGCGTCGATCGCCTCGTGGGCGGCGCGCAGGTGGGCATCGAAGTAGGCCAGCCGATCGACGTCGTCGACCTGCCCGTCGACCATCGAGTCGACGAACGCGGAGCCGTTTTCGGTGACGTACAGGGGCAGCTCGGTGTAGTCGTGCACCCGGCGCAGCGTCTCGGTCAGACCCGGGGCGTCGATCTCCCAGCCCATGTCCGTGACCGGAACGCCACGGCTGACGAACCGGACGTCCTCGCTGCCCGGCCAGCACGAGGGGGCCGGGTCGGCCTCCACGCCCTCGACCGGCGCGGCGACCACGTGCCGGCTGTAGTAGTTGACCCCGACCAGGTCCAGCGGCGTGGAGATGGTCGCCAGGTCGCCGTCGTGCACGTGCTCGAAGTCGGTCACCGTGCTGAGGTCGGCCACCAGGTCCTCCGGGTACGACCCCCGCAGCAGCGGGTCCAGGAAGAACCGGTTGGCCAAACCGTCGATACGCCGCGCCGCGTCCACGTCGGCGGGGCTGTCGCTGGCCGGGTCGACCGGGTAGAGGTTGACTGTCACGCCCACCTCGGCGCCCGGCCGGGAGGCCCGCAGTGCCTGCACGGCCAGGCCGTGACCGAGCATCAGGTGGTGGCCGGCGCGCACCGCGTCCGCTCCGTCGGTGCGGCCGGGGGCGTGCACGCCGGAGCCGTAGCCGAGGAACGCCGAGCACCACGGCTCGTTCAGCGTGGTCCAGTAGCGCACCCGGTCACCGAGCGCGTCGGCCATCAGGGTGGTGTAGTCGGCGAAGCGGGCCGCAGTGTCCCGGGCCGGCCAACCGCCGGCGTCTTCGAGCGGCTGCGGCAGATCCCAGTGGTAGAGGGTGAGCCACGGCTCGATGCCGTTGGCCAGCAGCTCGTCCACGAGTCGCCGGTAGAAGTCCAGGCCCTGCGGGTTGGCCGCGCCGACGCCGCCGGGCTGCACCCGGGACCAGGAGACCGAGAAACGGTACGACTTGAGGCCCAGCTCGGCCATCAGCGCGACGTCCTCGCCGAGGCGGTGGTAGTGGTCGCACGCCACATCGCCGGTGTGCCCGGAGAGGACGCGGCCGTCGGTGTGGCTGAAGGTGTCCCAGATCGACGGGGTGCGGCCGTCCACGGCTGCCGCCCCCTCGATCTGGTATGCCGCCGTCGCGGCCCCCCAGAGGAATCCGGGTGGAAAGGTCAGCCCGGGACGCTCGTCGAGGACGTCGACGGCGGGTGGGCTGGCGGGGTTGCTCACGACTTGACGGCACCTTCCATGATCCCGCCGATGATCTGGCGGCCGAACACGAGAAAGACGATTACCAGGGGGATGGTGCCGATCGCCGTGGCGGCGAACACCTGGGAATAGTCGGTGTAGTAGGCGTACGAGAGGAAGGAGAGCGAGACCTGGAGGGTCGGGTTCTCCGGGGTGAGGATGGCGTACGGCCAGAGGAACGAGTTCCAGGTCTCCATGAAGGTCAGCAGACCGAGCACGCCGGCGGCGGGACGCAGCGCGGGCAGCACGATGCTCCAGTAGATCCGGAACGTGCTGGCCCCGTCGACGCGACCGGCCTCGATCAGCTCGTCGGAGATCGCCTGGCTGGCGTACTGCCGCATCATGAACACGCCGAAGGCGGTGACCAGGAACGGCACGGTGACCGCGTAGAGCGTGTCGTACCACCCCAGGTCCTGCATCATGCCCCAGAGCGGGATGAGCCCCATCTGGGTCGGGATCATCATGGTGACGATGATCGCCAGCAGGAGGGCGTTGCTGCCGCGGAACTTCAGCTTGGCGAAGGCGAACCCGGCCAGCGAACCGGTGAGCACCACCGACAGGGTGACCACCGAGGAGACGATGATCGAGTTCATCATGCCGGTGAGGAAGTTGGCGGCGTCGTTGTCGAGCACCCGCTGGAAGTTGTCACCGAACGCGCCACCGGGGGTCAGCGGCGGCGGCACGTCGTTGATGTTGTCCAGGCTGCGGCTGCCGATCACCAGCATGTAGTAGAACGGGTAGATCGACAGCAGTGCCGCCAGGACGAGCGCCAGGTAGGTCAGCGGGCTGGTGCGCCACAGGCGCTGGGAAGCCGAGATCATCGATCTCTCCTCACTTCGCCGAGCGGCGGACGAGTAGGAAGTTGAACAGCGACACCACGATGATGATCATGAAGATCGCCCAGGCGACCGCGGCTCCGTAGCCGGCGGTGTTCAGGTTCACGATGCCCATCTCGTACATGTACATGGCCAGCGTCTGGAACTCCCGCTGGTTGCCGCCGATGATGTTGCCGTTACCGAAGAGCAGGGGCTCGGTGAAGAGCTGCATGCCGCCGATCGTGGACAGGATGACGACGAAGATGAAGGTGGGCTTGAGCATCGGCAGGGTGATCTGCCAGAACTGTCGCCACGGGCCGGCGCCGTCGATCTCCGCGGCCTCGTAGAGGTCCTTCGGGATGGCCTGCATGCCGGCGAGCAGGATCAAGGTGTTGTACCCGGTCCACCGCCAGTTGACCATGGAGGAGATGGCCGTCCAGGAACTCCACCGGTGCCCGTCCCAGTCGACCGGGTCGACACCGACGAAGCTGAGCAGCCAGTTGAACAGACCGAACTCCCGCTGGAACAGCATCCCGAAGACGATCGCGACCGCGGCCACCGACACCACGTTCGGCATGAAGATGGCCATCCGGAAGAAGGTCTTGGCGCGCAGGAGGGTCCGGTTGAGCAGGTTCGCCAGGAAGAGGGCGAGCAACAACTGCGGGATGGTCGACAGGGCGAAGATGCCGAACGTGTTGACCAGCGCGTTCCAGAAGTACTCGTCGGACACCAGCCGGGTGTAGTTGTCGAAGCCGATGAACGTGTGGTCGCCGATCATGTCCCAGTCGTGCAGCGACATCCAGGCCGTACGCACCATCGGGTACAGCCCGAACACACCGAAGATCAGGAAGAACGGGGCGATGTAGAGGTACGGCGAGTACTTCACATCGAGGCGGTTGAGTAATCTTCCCCGTCGACGTTGGCGATCGACGTCGGGAGAAGGCGGTGCTGCTGGCGACGGCCGTGCCGTCGTGGCCGACAGGCTCATGCGAATTTCCTTTTCCGGCGAGGCCCGGGGGCCCTCGCGCAGGGCGCTACGCGGAGGGGACCGGCCGGTGGCGTCCGGGAAGCCCCGAACGCCACCGGCAGGGAATCACTCAGAAGGCACCCTGAGTCTTTGCGTCCTTCGTGAACTGCTCCCAGGCCTTCGCCTTGTCGGCCTGCCCGTTCTCGAACGCCCGCAGAGCCGGCTCGAGCGCGTTCTCCTTCACCGCCTGGTGCTTCGGGCCCAGGTGGGTCGGCTGGATCTTGGCGACGCTCTCGCCGAAGATCTTGCCGGTCGGCGCGTTGCTGAAGTACTCGTTGGTGTAGCTGATGAACGCCTCGTTCTTCAGCGCCTCCAGGTTCGTGGGCAGCGGGCCCTTGAGCTTGAACGCCTCGACCTGGCTCTTCGCGTTGGTCAGGTACTCGGCGAGCTTCGCCGCCTCGTTCGGGTACTTGCTCTGCGCCGGAACCGCGAGCCACGAGCCGCCCCAGTTACCGCCGCCGCCCGGCACGGACGCGACATCCCACTTGCCCTTGTTGGCCGGACCGGAGTTGTCCGACACGATGCCGAGCATCCACGACGGGCAGAAGGTGGCAGCGAAGGTGCCCTGCTTGAAGCCACCCGACCACTCCGGCGACCAGGTGGACGCCTTGGCGGAGATGTCCGCCATCGAGGTGGCGGTGTCCCAGGCGTTCTTCACCGCGGGGCTGGTGTCCGCGATGATGTTGTCTTCCTTGTCGTAGAACAGGTCACCGTTGCCCTGGAAGAGCACACCGTTGGAGACGGCGGTGATCGAGTCGATGAACGCCTTGCCGCCGCTGCCCTGCTTGTACTTCAGACCGGCGTCGTGGAAGCCCTTCCAGTCCGGCCAGAGCGCCGACACCTGGTCACGCTCGGTGGGCAGGCCGGCCGCCTGGAACAGGTCCTTGCGGTAGCAGACGGCGAGGCTGCCGACGTCGGTCGGCAGGCCGATCAGTCGACCGTCCGGCGCCTTGCCCAGCTCCCACTTCCAGGGCAGGTATTCCTTCGAGTGGTCGGCGACCAGCGGAGTGAGGTCGGCCCAGTTACGCGCGTTGGGCTTGAACTCGTTGAGGATGCCCTCTTCCAGGGCGGTGACGTCCGCCGCGCCCTTGCCGGTGGCCAGGTAGCGGACCAGCTTCGGCCGGTACTCACCGAGCTGCGCGGTCTTGCGCAGCTCGACCTTGATGCCGGTGTCCTTCTCGTACTGCTTGACGAGATCGTCGTAGCCCATCTCGCCGAAGGTGTCGACGACCAACTTGGCGGGCTTCTCGCCGGCCGCTGGCTTGTCGTCGTCGTTGCCGCAGGCCGCGAGTCCGCCGATTGCGGTGATCGCGGCCAGGGCAGCGGCCGCCAGGCGGGTACGCCGCGTGGTGACACTCATGCGCTGACCCCTCTTTCCGGTGGTGAGGCTGGGTGGTTGTGGTGGGGGGTGTCTCATCGCGCTAGGCCGGGGATGCGTGAGTGACCCATGCCACCTCCGGGAGCGCTCCCATGAGATTGCCGGCGGGTAACGGGAGTGTCAATAGGACGTTGGGAGCGTTCCCAGATCGTTACCCCTGACCACTCCCCCCGCACCAACCCCAACCACACCCCCCGCCCCACCGGGTGATCAAGAAGTTTCGGTCAGAAAGCGGAGCCCAGCTGACGCAAACCTCTTGATCGACAACGCTCGGTCGGGGCGCGGCAGGGGTGGGTGGTGGGTGGGGTGGGTGGGGTGGGTGGTGGATCAGCAGAAGTGGCGCAGGAGCGTGGTCGCGCGGGTGGGGTCGAAGCGGGACGGGTCGAAGGTCGGACCCGCCCAGTCCCGCAGCATCGCGTGGCGGGAGCTGACGAGGTCGGCCGTGTCGCTCTCGTCGTCCACGGCTTCCAGGAGCGCCTGGTAGCCCAACGACCCGCCGACACCCTCCGGCGGGCAGGCCCGCTCCCCGGCCACGCAGACCGGGTACCGCTCGTCGGGGTCGGCCGTCAACGCGTCCTCCACGACCAGGTCGTGCTCCCACCAGTCGCCGAAGTCGTACGTGTAGGAGAACCGGCTGCCCTTGCCGAGCACCGCGTCGAGCCGCACGTCCAGCTCGTCGTGCAACCCCAACTCCCCGTCCGCGTCCGGCTCGCCGTACTGCACCGCGTCGATCTCGAACGAGTGCAGGTGGCAGTCCCGCCAACCCATCGCGTGCTGCACCACCCGGTGCAGCCGATCCAGCGTGTAGCCGGCCGGCACGAGAACCCGGCGCCAGACCGGCGGGCGGGTGCCGGCGAGGGACATCTTCAGCTGGAAGATCTGACGCGCCATGCTGTCCTGTCCTCCCGCGGCTTAGGCTGCGAGCATGATCTGCCGAGCGTGCCGGGCCCGGCGACACGACGACTGCCCGGGCCGGAACTGGTGCGACTGCCAGCACCGTACCGCCGAACCCACCCCTCCGGTCACCGGTCCGGCCGACGAATGACCGTCGGAATTCCGATCCGACGGCTCTGGCCCGAGCCGTCGACGCAGCCGCTCGACGACGCCACGCTGACCGCCCTCTACGGCCGCGCCGACGAGCCCCGACTGCGGGTGAACTTCGTGGCCAGCCTGGACGGCGCGGTCACCGTGGACGGCTACTCGGCCGGGCTCTCCGGCGAGCCGGACAAGCGGGTGTTCGGCCTGCTGCGGATGGTCTGCGACGCGCTGGTGGTGGCCGCCGGCACACTGCGCCACGAGAAGTACCGGGCGGTCCGGCTCAACGAGCGCCGCCGGGCCTGGCGTCTGGCCAACGGGCTGGCGGAGTACCCGACGCTGGTGGTCGTCTCGAACTCCCTCGACCTGGACCCGGCGCAGGCCGCCTTCGCCGACGCGCCGACCCGCCCGGTGGTGCTCACCCACGCCGACGCCGATCCCCCGTCCGGTCTCACCGACGTCGCCGACGTGCTTCGCTGCGGCGCCGAGCGGGTCGACCTGGCCGCCGGTCTCGCCGAGCTGCACCGCCGTGGGCTCACCCAACTGCTCTGCGAGGGCGGTCCGCACCTGTTCGGCGCGCTCACCGCCGCCGACCTGGTGGACGAGCTGTGCCTCACCGTCTCGCCGCTGCTGGCCGGGGCCGGCCCCGGCCGGATCACCGCCGGCGACACCGCACCGCCCCGGCACCTGCCACTGCGCCACGTGCTCGCCTCCGACGACGGCGTCCTGATGCTCCGCCACGCCCGCCCGTGAGACCTCAGTCGGTGAGCACCGCCCCGGGAGCCCACGGGATCCGGTAGCGCTGGCCGTCGGCGGTGCTCGCCCAGACCTGCACCTCGTCGTACGGCTCGGCGGCGACCACCTCGGCCACCGCGCCGCGCGGTGCCGCGCCGAGGGGATGCGACACGCCGTCGGCGACGACCTCGACGGTACGCCCCTGCGGAGCCTGGACCAGGACGTAGAGCCGACCGCCGGAGCGCCGGGCCACGGCCACGCCCAGCCCGCTGCCGGTGGATCGGACGGCTGCGCAGACCGCGTCACCATCGACGCAGGCCAGGTCGTACGAGAGGTAGTCGAGCAACCGGCGCGGACCGCCCCCGTCCGGGGTGATCAGCACCTCGGCCGCCTGTCCCCCGGCGGCCCGCTCCTCGGCGCGCGGCTCCCGTCGCAGCAGCACCAGCGTCTCCGTCCCGATCCGGCCGACGGCGACGACCTGCGCCTGCGTCACCGGTCGACCGTCGGAACCGACGATCCCGGTCGGGACGTCGGCAGCCGCGTTCGACGCGGTGCCCCCGCCCTCGCTGCCGCCACCGCGACCGGCCGGTCCCAGTTGCGGGAGCAGCAGTGCCCCAGCGGCGACCACCACGGTCACCGTGCCGCCCGAGAGCAGCAGACGCCGACGGCGACGCGCCCGGCTTCTCGTGACGACCCGTTGGGCGAGACCGGGTGGCAGCTCCACTGTCGCGACGGCGTGGTCGAGCAGGGCCGCCACCTCGTTGTCACGCATGGTTCTCCTCCGCGAGGTCGAGGTCGAGTGGGGGAACACCGGCCGCCTCCAGTCGGGCCCGCAGGCGGCGCAGACCACGCGAAGCCTGGCTCTTCACCGAGCCCACCGAACATTCCAGTTCGGCGGCAGCCTCCGCCTCGGAGAAACCGAGCCAGTACCGGACCACCACCACCGCCCGCATCCGCGGTGGAAGCTCCCGCAGCGCCGTCAGCAGCAACTCCCGGTCGTCGACCCGGGTCATCTCATCCTGCTGCGGCACCGCCTCTGGAAGACCGGCGACCCGACGTCGGTTCCACGGGGAGCGCCACCGGCTGACCAATCGGTTGGTCATGGCGCGACGCAGGTAGGCCTCCGGCTGCCGTTGCCGGACCACGTGCCAGCGCGGGTACGCCTGCTCCAGCACCTCCTGCAACAGGTCCTCGGCGTCCGCCCGCTGCCCGGTGATCAGTACGGCGAAGCGGAGCAGTCGCGGGCCGCTCGTCGCGACGAAGGCGCCGAAGTCGTCATTCATACGTGCTCCATGCCTAGGTAACGCGCCCGGTACCCCGGGAGTTGAGTCCGGACCTCGCGCGGTGCACGCCAACACGACTCCCGCCCACCTCATGCGCTCGGTCGAACACCCAGCGTCATGAGTGTGACGGCGCATGGTGTCGTCCGCCGCGTCGCGTGGCGACCTGTCGTACTCCTCGGGCAGGATGCACTGCATGCGCGCCGACCGTGATGCCCGACCGACCCGAGCCGCCCGATGACCGACGCCGAGCTCGACAGCCCGGGCGGCGTGGTCGGCCGCGTGCTGGGCACCGCCGACGCCACCCCGTTGCAGTTCTGGACGGCCGTCGCCCCGGGCAGTTACCTCCAGCTCGACGACGTGGTGGTCACCCGGCGCGAGCTGCCGGACCGGGAGCCGGTGACGATCGCCGGGGTGGTCACCCAGGTCCGCGCTCGGCACGAGGGCGCCCAGTTCGAGTCCGACGTGTTCGCCATCGCCGACGGCACCCTGCCCGCGCAGGTGCAGGAGGCGGCCGAGGTGACCACCACCCGGGTCGATCCGGAGCTGTATGTGCCGCCGACACCGGGCGCTGTGGTGCACCGGGCCGAGGGTGACGCCCGGGCCCGCGCGCTGCACTTCGACCGGATGGAGCGGCGCATCCCGATGGGGATGGGTCGGGACGGGGTCCCGGTCTACCTCAACGCCGACTTCCTCGACGGCAGCCGGGGCGCGCACGTCTCGATCTCCGGCATCTCCGGGGTGGCCACCAAGACCAGCTTCGCCACCTTCCTGCTCTACTCGGTGTTCCGCTCCGGCGTGCTGGGCGGCGACGCGGTCAACGCCAAGGCGCTGATCTTCAACGTCAAGGGCGAGGATCTGCTCTTCCTCGACCACCCGAACACCCGCCTCGACGAGCCCACCCGCGCCGCGTACGCGAAGCTCGGGTTGAGCGCTGGTGCCTTCCCCGACGTGCGGGTGTACGCCCCGCCCCGGGTCGGTGACTCGGCCGGCACGCCGGATGTGAGCAGCCGGCTCACCGGGGTCGACGCGTTCTACTGGACATTGAGCGAGTTCTGCACCGACCGCCTGCTGCCGTACGTCTTCGCCGACGCCGACGACGAGCGCCAGCAGTACACGATGGTGGTCCACTCGGTGGCCGCGCACCTGGCCCGCTACGCCCAGCCCGCCGACGGCGGAGTGAGCATCGACGGGGTGCGGCTCGGCTCCTACGGCGATCTGGTCGACCACATCGTCGATCAGCTCAACGACGACGAGACCCGCTCCGACTGGGCGGGTAGCGCTGTGGGGCTGGGGACCGTCAACGCGTTCGCCCGGCGGTTGATCGGCAGCAAGAAGGACCTGGCCCGGCTGATCCGTGGCGACCTCGCCACCCGCCGCCCCCACTCCATCAACACGAGCGAGTCGGCCCAGGTGACAGTGGTCGACCTGCACAACCTTCCCGACCGCGCGCAGCGGTTCGTGGTCGGCGTGACGCTCAAGAGCGAGTTCGAGCGCAAGGAGAAGTCGGGCACCGCCAAGCCGCTGCTCTTCGTCGTCCTCGACGAGCTCAACAAGTACGCCCCCCGGGAGGGCTCCTCGCCGATCAAGGAGGTCCTGCTGGACATCGCCGAGCGGGGCCGCTCGCTCGGGGTGATCCTGATCGGCGCGCAGCAGACGGCGAGCGAGGTGGAGCGGCGAATCGTCACCAACTCGGCGATCCGGGTGGTCGGCCGGCTCGACCCGGCCGAGGCGTCCCGCCCGGAGTACGGCTTCCTGCCGCCCGCGCAGCGCCAGCGGGCGTTGCTGGCCAAGCCGGGCACCATGTTCGTCAACCAGCCGGACATCCCGGTGCCGCTCTGCCTGGAGTTCCCGTTCCCGGCCTGGGCCACCCGGGTCTCCGAGGCGGGCCGGGCACCATCGGAGACGCTGCGCTCGATCACCCAGTCCGCCGACCCGTTCGCCGTGGTGGGCTCCGGCGGCGGCACCGACGACGACATCCCGTTCTAGCTAGGGGCCGGCACAGCCATGAAGATCCTGCACACCTCCGACTGGCACGTGGGAAAGGTGCTCAAGGGGCAGTCCCGGGCCGACGAGCACAAGGCCGTGCTGGCCGGGGTGATCGAGATCGCCCGTGCGGAACAGCCGGATCTGGTGATCGTCGCCGGTGACCTCTATGACACCGCCGCGCCCAGCTCGGAGGCCACCCGCCTGGTCACCAGGGCGTTGACGGCGTTGCGGCGTACCGGCGCGGACGTGGTGGCGATCGGCGGCAACCACGACAACGGCCCGGCGCTGGACGCGTTGCGTCCGTGGGCCGACGCCGCCGGCATCACGTTGCGCGGCGGGGTGCGGGAAAACCCGGACGAGCACGTCATCGACGGCACCACCGCCGGTGGCGAGCGGTGGCGGCTGGCCGCGTTGCCGTTCCTGTCCCAGCGGTACGCGGTGCGCGCGTTGGAGATGTACGAGCTGACCGCCGCGGAGACCAACCAGACGTACGCCGACCACCTGGGCCGGGTGCTGGGGCGACTCACCGAGGGTTTCACCGAGCCGGACCGGGTGCACCTGGTCACCGCGCACCTGACGGTGACCGGCGCGACCACCGGCGGCGGCGAACGCGACGCGCACACGGTGCTGGGCTACGCGGTTCCGGCCACGGTGTTCCCGGCCACCGCGCACTACGTGGCGCTGGGCCACCTGCACCGGGCGCAGCGGGTCGTCGGCCCCTGCCCGGTGCGCTACAGCGGCAGCCCGCTCGCTGTCGATTTCGGTGAGCAGGAGAACGTCCCCTCCGTGACGATTGTCGAGGTGACGGCCAGCACCGCCGCCCGGGTGCGGGAGGTGCCGGTGACGGCGGCGAGCGCGCTGCGGACGGTGCGCGGCACCCTGGAGCAGCTCGCCGAGATCGAGACACCGGACGCGTGGCTGCGGGTGTACGTGCGGGAGCAACCCCGCGCCGGCCTGCGCGAGGAGATCCAGGAGCTGCTCCCCCGGGCCCTGGAGATCCGGATCGACCCGGAGCTGTTGGCCGCGCCGGGCAGCGGCGCGCGCATCGCGCAGCGGTCGGGGCGTTCGCCCCGGGAGTTGTTCGCCGACTACCTGGACAGCCGGGGTCACGCCGACGAGGGTGTCCAGGAGCTCTTCGACGAGCTTTTCGAGGAGGTCGAGCACTGATGCGTCCGATGCGGTTGGACATGGCCGGCTTCACGGTCTTCCGGGACGAGACCACTGTCGACTTCACCGACGCCGATTTCTTCGCGCTGATCGGCCCCACCGGTTCGGGCAAGTCGACGGTGCTGGACGCGATCTGCTTCGTCCTCTACGGCATGGTGCCCCGCTGGGGTGGTGCCCGGGGGTTGGCGAACGCGCTCGCGCCGTCGGCGACCGAGGCGCGGGTGCGGTTGGTCTTCGAGTCCGGCGGCGCCCGTTACGTGGCGACCCGGGTGGTCCGCCGGGACGGCCGGGGCAACGTGAAGACCGCGAACGCCGGGTTGCAGCTGATGCCGGCCGGTTTTGACGTGACCAAACTGGACACCGGTCTGAGCCCGGACGACCTCGGCGAGGTGGTGGCCGGCACCCCCGCCGAGATGGAGCAGGCGGTGCTGGAGGCGGTCGGGCTGCCGTACGAGCAGTTCACCAGCTGTGTGGTGCTGCCACAGGGGCAGTTCGCCGACTTCCTGCACGCCAAGCCGGCGACCCGGCAGCAGATCCTGGTCAACCTGCTGGGCCTCGGCGTCTACGAGGACGTCCAGAAGAAGGCGACGGCACGCGCCGCGCAGGCGGAGGCCCGGCTGGAGGCGGTCGACCAGGTGCTCGCCGGGTTGACCGGCGTGGACGACGAGGCGTTGGCCGAGGCCGACGCCCGGGTGGAGCGGATGGCCGAGCTGGCGGCGGCGGTGGCCGAGGCGGTGCCGGAGCTGGCGGCGGCCCGGGTCACCGCACGGGAGGCCGCGGCGGCGTTGACCGCGCTGGACGACGAGCTCACAGTGCTGACCGGGGTGCGCGCGCCGGGTGGGGTGACCGCTGTCGCCCGCGCGGTCGCCGCGGCGCGGGCCGACGCCGAGGCGGCGGCGGCCGGGGTGTCGCTGGCCGAGGAGCGGGAGGACAAGCTGCGCGGCGAGCTGGCCGCCGCCGGTGACGAGAGCGCGCTGCGACTGCAACTGCGGGCGTACGACGATCGGGATCGGCTGTCCGGTGAGGCCGAGACGGTCCGGGCGACGGTGCGCGCGGCGAATGACGAGCACACCGCCGCGGTGGCGGCGCTGGCCGCCGCACGGGTGGTCGCCGAGCGGGCCGACGCCGAGCTGGAGGCGGCCTTCCGGGCGCACGAGGAGGCGAAGGCCACCGATCTGGCGGTGAGCCTGCGGGTGCACCTGCATGCCGGTGCGGCGTGCCCGGTGTGCGAGCAGCCGGTGGCCGAGGTGCCGGCGGTGCCGGCCGATTCGGCGGTGGCCGCCGCGACGGCGGCGGGCAAGGCGGCGCGGGCCGCTTCCAAGGCCGCGCAGGCGACGGTGCAGGAGCGGGACACGGCGGCGCGGGAGCTGGAGCGGCTGCTGGTGCAGGCGCGAGCGCGCCAGGAGCAGATGGAGGCCCGGCTGGCCGAGCTGGACGGGCAGCTCTCCAGCGCGGCCGAGCCGGCCGTGCTGCGCCGGGAGTTGGCCGAGCATGCCCGGTTGCGGCGCGCGCTGGAGGAGGCGGCGACAGCGGTCCGGGCCGGCCGTGAGGCCGCTCGGCAGGCCCGGGCCGGGGTGGACGCCGCCGAGGAGCGGCTGCGGGCGGCGTGGCGGGCCTTCGACACCGCCCGTGACGGTTTGGCCCGGTTCGGCCCTCCGGCGACCGACCGGGACGACGTGGCCGCCGCGTGGGCGGCGCTGACCGGGTGGGCGACCACCGAGGCGGACCTCCGGCGCGCCGAGCGGGCCGGCCGGGCCGACGCCGTCGCGGAGGCCGAGTCGGTGGCCGACGGGGTGCAGCGGGGCATCGCTGGCATCTTCGCCGCCGCCGACGTGCCGGTCGGGGACGACCCGGTGCACGCGGCGACGGTGGCGGTGGAGCGGGCCGACGCCGACCGGCGGCGGCTGCACGAGCGTCGCGAGCAGGCCGGTACGTTGCGCGAGCAGCGGGCGGGCCACGAGCGGGAGGCGCAGGTGGCGCGCGCGCTCGCCGGGCACCTGCGGGCCAACAACTTCGAGCGGTGGTTGCTGGCCGAGGCGTTGGACCTGCTCGTCGACGGCGCGTCGGGGATCCTGCGGGAGCTTTCCTCCGGTCAGTACGAGCTGGTGCACGACAAGGGCGAGTTCGTGGTGGTCGACCACCACGACGCGGGGTTGCGCCGGGGTGTGCGCACCCTCTCCGGCGGTGAGACGTTCCAGGCGTCGCTGGCGTTGGCGTTGGCGCTCTCCGAGCAGTTGGCCGGCATGTCGACAACGGCGGCGAGCCTGGAGTCGATCGTCCTGGACGAGGGTTTCGGCACGCTCGACGCCGCCACCTTGGACACGGTGGCGGCGACCCTGGAGAACCTGGCGGCCCGGGGCGATCGGATGGTCGGTGTGGTCACCCACGTGCCGGCGCTGGCCGAGCGGATCCCGGTCCGGTTCGAGGTGCGCAAGGACGCGCGCTCGTCACGCATCGAACGGACCGGCCGGTGAGCGCGGGGAGTGCGGCGCACGGGAGCAGCGCAGTCGCTGACGAGGGGCCGGCCCGGTGAGCGACGCCGCGTTCTTCGTGGATTCGTGGGATCCGGCGTACGGGGCGTCGTTCGAGGCGTCGACCGCCGGGCCGGCAGCGCCGAGCAGCGCCCAGGTCGACGCGGACGTGGAGTTGCCCGCCGTGGACTGGCGGGCGATCGGGGTACGCCCCGGGGTGCGGGCGCCGGACGTGGTGTTGCTCGTCGACGGGGTTCGGCGCATCGACGCCAGCATCTGGACGGCGGAGACCGACGGTCTGTCGTTCCCCGGGTTGGCCGCCTCGTACGCGGCCGGGGTGGTCCGGTGTGACCTGGGGCGGGGTGCGGCGCAGTTGGCGGGTACCCGGGTTGGTCGGGGCCTGTTCACAGCGAGCCCGTCGGCGCAGGACGTGGTGGCGGGCGCGATCCGTTACCCGGTGCACCGGGTGGGTGGCACCGGTGAGCTGGCGAAGTTGCCGGCCGCCGTGCAGGGCCCGCTGACCGCGTTGGAGGTGGCGGTGTCCGACGCCGCCCGGGTCGACGGTGACCTGTTGGTGGTGGACGGCCCGCTGCGCAGTCGTCGGCAGTTGCCGCGCACCCTGGGCTACATCAAGACGCAGCACAGTCAGTACCTGGACGCCCGGCTGACCGCTGTGGTGACGGGTATGGCATCGGGTGAGCGTTCCCCGGTGTTCCGGCTCGGCACCGCCTGGGGCGGTTGGTCGTGGTATTTGCGGCTGCCGGTGGCGACCGGCGCGCCGTGGGCGGGCATCGTTCGGGTGGAGTGCTCCGCCGACCTGCCCGTCGAGGCGGCGATCGAGCTGGCCGACCTGTCGCTGGTGACCCTGCCGCGCTTCGCCTCCACCCCGTACAAGGATCCGCGGGCCCCGCAGAACCTGATCCCGATCGCCGGCCTGGAGCGCCGACTGCGGGCCCTGCTCGGCGATTCCCGGCTGCTGCACCGTGCGTTGACCGCCGCGGCCCGCGCCGCCCGATGAGCGCGGACACTGGTTCCGATGGGGCGTAAACGGGCGGGTGACCGTGTGGTCGAGCAGGTGGACACCGGGCTGGCGGAGTTGGTGCCGGATCCGGACCGGGCCGGCTCGTGGACGCTGCTGCTGGACGGCGCGCCGCAGTCGCACGTCGACCTGACCGATCCCACCCACCTCGAGTTCGAGTACGTGCGGCGGTTGGCTGCCGCTGTGGATCTGCTCGCGCCGGCCGGTGAGCCGTTGCGGGTGCTGCATCTTGGTGGCGGCGCGCTGACCCTGCCCCGGTACGTCTCCGCCACCAGACCCGGGTCGACCCAGCGGGTGTCCGAGGTGGACGGCGCGCTGGTTGAGCTGGTCCGTCGGGCGTTGCCGTGGCCGTCGGACGCCCGGTTGCGGGTCCGGGTGGAGGACGCCAGGGCGGTGCTCGCGTCCACCCGGGAGGCCAGCTACGACGTGGTGGTCGCCGACGTGTTCGCCGGTGCGCGTACGCCGGCCCACCTCACGTCGGTGGAGTACGCCGCCGAGGTGGCCCGGGTGCTCCGCCCCGCCGGTTGGTACCTGGCGAACCTGGCCGACGGCCCGCCGTTGCGGCACGCCCGTGGGCAGGTCGCCACGGTCCGTTCGGTGCTGCCGCAGGCCTGCCTGGTCGGGGACGCGGCGGTGCTGCGTGGGCGCCGGTACGGCAATCTGGTGCTGGTCGCCGGGCGGTCTACACCGCCGGTGCCGGAGCTGACCAGACGCGCCGCCGGCGACTGGTTCCCCGGCCGGGTGGTGGCCGGCGACGACCTGGACCGCTTCGTCGGTGGCGCGCAGGTGGTTCGGGACGCGGACGCCACCGGCTCCGATCCGCCACCGCCGGGGCTGTTCTCGGTACGCCGCTGACCGTCCACCCGACAGCGGTGGGGAAGTTTTTTCGTCGTTTGTTGATCCGCTGGGGCAGGCGCTGCGTACCACCGGGCGGCCCACCTCGTGGGCTGGCGTTGGTCACGGACATCCCGGAGGTCTGCATGCACGCGGTGGCGGCCGGTTGGCATGGCGACGCGGTACGCGCTGACTGGTTGTCGGCGCGACCCTCGTCACGGTCGACCTCGTCTGCCCGAGGGGTCGACGCACGGGCGTCGACTCGCCAGAATGGTCCGGTGACGCCGCGACCGGCGCCCGGACGCCATCAGGCGACGACAACCGAGGCCAGCCACTCCGACCAGTTGATCCGTCAGCTCTACGCCGAACACGCCGGCCCGTTGCTGATGTTCGTCATGCGCCTCACCGGGGGGGACCGGCAGCGCGCGGAGGACATCGTCCAGGAGACGCTGCTGCGTGCCTGGCGCAACGCGCACCGGCTGGGCACGCAGGGGCAGGGCTCGTTGCGGCCGTGGTTGGTGACTGTGGCCCGCCGCATCGCCATCGACGAGCACCGCAGCCAGGAGGCCCGGCCGCCGGAGACGTACGACCGGGACCTCACCGCGTTCGCCGAGGCGGACAGCACCGACCGGGTCCTGCGCACCATGACGGTGGCGGACGCGCTGCGTACGCTCAGTCAGTCGCACCGGGAGATTCTGATCTCGACGTACTTCCGGGGGCGGACGGTGCCGGAGGCAGCCGAGGAGTTGGGCCTGCCGCTCGGCACCGCCAAGTCGAGGGTCTACTACGCGCTGCGCGCGCTGCGCACGGCTCTGCAGGAGCGGGGGGTGACAGAATGAGCCGGCCGGACCACATGGACGTCGCGGCGTACGCGCTCGGTGTGCTCGACGAGCAGGACACTGAGCGGTTCGAGGAACATCTCGCCACCTGCTGGGCGTGCGCGGCCGAGTTGGAGACGATGGTGCCGGTCGTCGGGCTGCTCTCCGACATCGACGGCGAGACGATGATGGCGCTGGAACAGACGGCGACCGACCCGGCCCTGCTGGACCGGACGCTCGGCGCGGTCCGGGCCGACCGGCGACGTAGCCGGTTTCGTCACATGCTCGCGACGGCCGCCGCGGTGGTGGTCTTCGGCGGTCTGACCGGGTACGGCTTCGTCAGCGTGACCGCCAACGATCAACCGCCGGGGGTGCTCGCCGAGTCGACGCCGAGCGCGCCCAACGACCCTCCGACGAGCGTGCCGACGGCCGCGCCGAGCGGCCCGGGTGTGGGCGGCACCGAGGTGGAGGGCGACCAGGTCGAGGCGACCGACCCGACCACCGGTGTGCAGACCACCATGTTCCTGGTGACCAAGGACTACGGCACCCGGATCAATTTCAGCCTGCGGAAGCTGCCCGGCCCACGCGTCTGCCGACTGGTGGTCGTACGCAAGAACGCCACCACCGAGGTCATCTCAACCTGGTCGGTGCCGGAGGGCGGCTATGGCACCAACACCCGGCCGCAGGGTCTCGAACTGAGCGCCTCGACGTCGGCTCTGCCGAAGGACATCAAGCAGCTCCAGGTGCAGTCGGTGGATGCCAACGGCGTGGCGAGTCCGCTGGTCACCGTACCCATGTAAGCGCGCCTACCGCATCGGCGCCGGTCATTGTCACAATGGCCGGCGCCGATCTGTCGTTACGTGAGGGTCCCTCGCGGGTGCGTACGCATGGCAGCCGGAAACGGTTCAATCGATTTAAGTGAAATTGACCACTGTTACTACTTCAACCTTGACAGCCCAACCGCCGTACCTATGGGTGAACTGTCAAGAATGAGGAGGGCACGTGGCACAGATGAAGCGGACCGTCATCGTCGCGAGCGCGATGGTCGCACTAACGGCCTGCGCTCCCGCGGGTTACGACGGGGCGAACTCGAGCGCGGCTGAGCCGGTCGCCGTCGCCGCGGCCGAGCCCACCGCGACGGTTGAACCTGAGGCCTCGGCTTCTGCGGAGGCGCCCGCCGCCGACGCCCCGCCCGCGGACGTCGACCTGACCGAGAAGTTGGTCGGTAAGAGCGTCGCCCGGATGGGCAAGGTGGTCACCGACCAGGACGGCTGGATCCTGTACCGCTTCGACAAGGACACCGCCGACCCGCCGTCGTCGAACTGCGTCGACAAGTGCGCCGAGGTGTGGCCCCCGGCACTGACCGACGGCAACCCGGAGCTCACCGGCGTCTCGGACGACAAGGTCAGCAGCGTGACCCGGCAGGACGGCACCCGTCAGCTCACTGTCGGCGGCTGGCCGGTCTACCGCTACATCGGTGACAAGAAGCCCGGCCAGTGGAAGGGCCAGGCTGTCGGTGGCACCTGGTTCGTGGTCCAGCCGGACGGCAAGAAGAACCTGAGCTGCCTGCCCAAGGGCACGCCGAAGGCCGTCGCACCGCCGGCGGACAGTGGCTCGAACGACGCCGGCGGCTCGGGCTACTCGTACTGAGCCTGGTCGCCCACGAGGGCACGGTGGTCGGTCGTCGCCGGGGAGGGCGCGACCGGCCACCGCCGTTTCCGGGGTGGGTCAGGCCCGTTCCCACGGGCTCGGCACCGGGAAGTACGTCTCCAGGAACGGGATGAGCAGCGCCATCTGCGCCTCGAGGTCCTCCTCGACGGAGAACGCGTCGTTCAGGCAGAAAACCTGCCGATCCCGACGGGCGAGCAGGTGCGCCAACCGGGCGGGCGTGTCCGGGTGGGACAGCTCGGCGATGGTGTACCGCAGGTTCCCCGGTGCCGCGCGACCGGTGTGGAACGCGTAGTAGTGGTGCAGCGACGAGGCGACCGACAGGTCGTCCATGCTGCGGAACTGACTCGCCGCGGTCCGCCGGTACTGCTGCGGGAACGTCTGCTCGATCTCCTGGAGCACGCTTCGCCGCAGCGCGTGCGGCATGTGCTTCATCTTCTGGGTCAGCACGGTGCCGAACCGCTCCGCGATCAACGCCCGGTTGTTCTTCCCGGCCGCCGACGACGGAATGTCCCCGGCGGCGGGTGGGCCCGGCGGCACCAGCGCCGGCGACGGAAAGAACCGGGAGATGCCGTTGGCCAGGAAGAAGTCCTGGGGCAGCACCTCGGTGCCGAGGAAGACGTCGTCGTTGAAGTACAGGAAGTGCTCGGAGAGCCCGTCGATGTGGTGCAGTTGACTCTCGATGGCGTGCGAGTTGTACGTCGGCAGCACCGTCGGATCGGTGAAGATCTCCCGATGGCTGACCACCCGCAGTCCGCTGGCGGACGGGTCCAACCAGGCCGGCACCTGGTCGTCGGTCACCACGTAGACATGGCGCACCCAGGGCGCGAACAGGTGCAGTGATCGGAGCGAGTAGCGCAACTCGTCGCGGCTGAGGAAGCGGGCCGCGCTCGCCGCCTCCGCGTGGTACGGCACCCCGGCCACCTCTGCCCGTCGGCGCAGCCAGGCCGGGTCGGTGCCGTCGACCCAGGTGTAGACCACGTCGACCGGGAACGGCACGTCGTCGGGGCGCGGTGCGGCGAACTCCGGACGCGTCCAGGCGGTCGCGGGTGCGGCGGCGGGTGCCAGGCCGGTGAACCGCGACTCCGGTACGAGGACCAGCGGCGCCGCCACGGTCACCTGTTCGGCGACGGCGTTGGGCCGCGGGGCGACGAGGGTGTCACCGTCCCGGGTCCAGAACTCGACGTCGCACCCGTACGCCTGCCCCAGCACCAGCCGCCGCTGGGGGTCGGTCCAGTACCAGGTCAGCCGCAACACCGCGGCGTCGGCCAGCCGGTCCCAGGTCTTCGGCTCGAAGCCGGCCGCCGGCTGCCCGGTGTCGTTCGGCACGCCGACGTAGCCAGGGACCCGACCGCAGGCGGCGGCGAGTGCGGCGTACGCCCGCGTGCGGTGCGCGGCGTCGACGGCGACGACCGACGAGCGGTGGGTTTCGCCGCGTACCCGGAAGTGGGGTACGCCGGCCTCGTCGAGCGCCGCCGTCACCGCGGTGAGGTTGTCCAGTCGTGCCATCAGGGGGGTGGCCGCCCCGATCCGGGCCACCCTGGGTCCCCGGTCGGCGGTGACTACAACCCGGTCCGCGCCGGCCAGCAACTCCGGCTGGCGGCGGGCCAGCCGTTCGCCCCGGCGCTCGGAGAGGTGCCCGTCCCGCGCGGCCCGGGCGACCCACTGCTTCAGCTGGTGCCGGGCCCTGGGGCTCACCTTCGTCGCGATGGCCCGCCGGGTCTGCGGGCTCAGCACCCGGCGGTACACCTCCACGAACCCGGTGGGTTCGGCCAGCGCCCGGGCTGGCTCCCCCGATGGGGGCGTCGGGCCGCTCACCGCTGCGGGCCCGGCAGCGCCGCGATGGCGGTGGCCACCCGCTGGGAGTTGTTGCGGTCCTGGGTGACGAAGAAGTCCGTCGCCCGGCGGGTGTACTCCTCCTCACGAACGCACCCGTTCTCCAGGTACCGGATGATCGCGTCCACCGTCTCCGACGCGGTCTCGCAGACCGGGCCGAACCCGTCCTCCCGATGCTCGAAGTACCCCAACTTGTAGCCGCCGATGGTCCAGAACTCCTCGGCGTCGAACTGCGCGTAGATCAGCGGGGTGCCGAGGTAGGCGACGTCGCAGGCCGTGGAGGAGTAGTCGGTGATGAACAGGTCGCACTGGCGCAGCGCGTCCTGCACCGTCCGGCTGGTCTGGTCCGCCATGGCGAAGCAGTCGTCGGTCGGCACGAGCCCGGCCAGCAGCGAGCGCATCTCGTAGTGCGGCAGGAGTTCGAGGGTGTACCCGTACTGCCGCAGCGCCTGCCGCAGCCGCTCGTCACCGAACAACGCGGCGAGGAATATTTGGTATGCGGAGCCTTCGAAGGCGACGCGAGGCCGGGCCGCCTTGTTGTACGACGGGGTGACGAGGTAGGTGCGCCAGGTCGGCATGAACAGGATGCGACGGTGGCCCCGGTCCGGGATCAACGCGTCGAAGCGGGGTAGGCCCGTGTTCGCCACCATGTCGCCGTAGTCGAGGTCCTTCGCCACGTACTCGGCCTCGCGGTCGGCCGAGGTCACGAAGAGGTCGAAGGAGGCCCGGCCACGGTGCACACCGGCGCTGACGTCCTTCTCGATCACCCCGTGGTCGAGGAATACCCGGGTGGGGGCGATCCGCCAGTTCAGGTGCTTGAGGAAGGGCGACCGCTCCCAACTGGACGGCAGCATGTAGGAGTCGATGTCGTACGAGTTGATCAGCTTGGTGGCGTGCAACATCAGGAACTTGTGCCGCAACGACCCGTGCGTGACCACGTTGCCCAATCCCTGCAACCGGTGCCGGTCCGGACTCTCCTTGGCCAACAGGTAGTAGACGTTGCGCCGACGCTCCACCTGCCGCAGGTGCCGGAACAGGTGCGAGGAGTTGTCCTGCGCGGTGTCGGTGCGCTCGCCTACCAGCCACACGTCGCGTCGGCTCATCAACGGCGCGGTGAGCGTACGCAGCAGCCGCTCTTTCCAGAACGGGCCCCGGGAGGCCGCGTGCCGCAGGTCCTTGCGGAGCATCAGGCGTCGCCACCGGCGCTGCCCAGCCACCCCGGCCTTGCGCTGGACCAGCAGCTCCGCGTTCTCCCGCCCACTGAACGTGGGCAGGACCCGGGTGTTGCCGGACAGCTTCAGGGTCGCGTCACGCAGGTAGGCCGCCGAGATCAGGCAGTGCCGGGAGGCCTGCCCGGTCGCGGTCAGGAACACCAGCCGCAGCGCGTGCTGGCCGCCACGCAGTTTGCTGATCGGCAGCTCCGCCGAGAAGCCCGACCACTCCCGGTCGTCGTCTCCGGCCTTGAGGTCCGCCCGTCGTTCAGCGGTGACCGGCACCGTGAGGCTGCTGCCCCGCACCCGCAGCCCCATCGGGGTGCTCAGCGGCGCACGCATCGGCAGACCGTTGACCACCAGGTGTCCGGAGACCTTGAGCGTCTCCCCCGAGGACGTGAGCCGTGTCTGCTCCAGCCGCACCCCGACCGCTGTCACCTTGGTCAGCGGGAGCAGCGCCGGCGTCACCGGGTAGTCGAGGTGCAGGTCACCGCCGCAGGCGACGACCCCCCGCAGCCGCTGCCAGGGACGCGCGAACAACTCGAAGTCGTACAACTTGAACGCCAGGTACGGAACGCGGTGCCGGGTGTCGATCGTCCAGTGGGCGATGAAGGCGGGATCGATGTCCTGGTAGATCCGGGTGCACTTCTCGAAGATCTTCCACAGGTCGGCGTCCTCGAAGAGGGTGTGCGCCCGCATGGCGAAGCCCTGGTAGCTGCGGACGAGCCACCGTTCGAGCACCTCGCGGCGGAACACGTCCAGGTCGGGCCGCAGGTCGGCCAGGGTCTCGCACAGCTCCAGGTGATCCCAGAAGTTCTGCTCCCGGACGAAGAGATTGTCCATGATGGAGCTGCTGACCGCGCGCTTGCGGTACTGGTAGACCACCGTGTCGACCAGGGCGATGCGCTCGGCCTTGAGCAGCATCGGGATGGCCAGGAAGGCGTCCTCGAAGTGGACCCCCTCGCGGAACCGGAAACCGTGCCGGCGCAGTTGGGCGAGGTCGTACAGCTTGTGGCACGGGCCGGCGTCGAAGATCAGATCTGGCGCGTCAACGACGGACTCCAGCAGCCGGTCACCCTTGCCGAACGGCTTCTTCCACAGGAACGCGGTCGGCTTCGGGAAGGTGTCCATGTCGCCGACGGCGATGCTCGCCCGATGGGTCACGATCGCCTTGAGCAGCACCTCGATGGCGCGCGGTGGCAGCAGGTCGTCGGAGTCGACGAACGCCACGTACGGCGTGTCGGCCAGGTCGAGCGCCAGGTTGCGGGCCGCCCCGGGCCCGCTGTTGGGCTGTTGCAGGGCGGTCACGTTCGGGTGCTCCGCGGCGAACTGCTTGGCCAGCAGGTCGGAGCCGTCGGTGCTGCCGTCGTCGACCAGGATGACGTGGCACTGGCCGAAGACGGTCTGCGCCGCGATCGACCCGAGTGTCTCGGGCAGGTAGTCCACCACGTTGTAGACCGGAACGATGATCGTGACCTGCGGGGCGGGGTCTACCACTCTGGGCTCCACTGGAGAGGATGCGGGAAACGCGGGGGGAACATCGGCGCGTCGGCCGGGTGCGGGCTCACTCGTCGCGCCCGAGCAGGACGGCCTTGAAGTCGCTGACCGTGTTGAGCATGTTGTTGGGCATAGTGGGCGCGTCGACCGGGGCGCGTCGACGGGCATCCAGCACCGGACGGTACGAACGCCGCCACAGCTCCCCCGCGCCCACGTTCCGCCGCTCCGCCACCACGTCGTCCGGCAGCTCGAACGGGGCGGGGAAGGGCAGGTAGCGCGGCAGGAAGTCGGCCAGCATCCGCTCCTGCTCGGCGAACGACAGCGGGTCGGAGTCGGTGTCGTTGAGGCAGAACACGTCGCGGTTGCGACGAGCCAGCAGCTCGGCCAGCCGGGCGGGGGTCGAGGGGTGACCCAGGTCGGCGTACTCGTACTCGATGTCGCCGGGGACGGCCTGCGCGGTCAGGAACGCCCAGTACTGGTGCAGCGACGACGGGATGGACAGGTCGCCGTGGTGCCGGAACCGGTGCCGCGCGGTGGCCGCCACCTCGTCCGGAAGCGTGCCCTCGATCTGCTGCATGATGCTGCGGCGCAGCGCGAACGGGGTGTGCTTCATCTTCTGCGTGATGGTCACGCCGAACTGCCGTTGGATGTGCCGACGGTTGTTCTTTCCGGCGGCCTTCACCGGCGGGTCCTCCGGCTTCGCCTCCCCCAGGCCGAACTGGGCCGGCGAGGGGAAGAACTTCGCGATCCCGTTGGCGTGGAAGAAGTGGTTCGGCAGCAGCGGACGACCGAGGAACACGTCGTCGTTGAGGTAGAGGAAGTGTTCGGCCAGTCCGTCGATGCGGTGCAGTCGGGACTCGATGGCGTGCGAGTTGTACGACGACCGGCCACCGAGGTCGGCGAAGAGTTCGGCGTGCGAGATGACCGTGATCATCGGATCGCTCGGGTCGAGCCAGCTCGGCAGTTGGCTGTCGGTGATCAGGAAGATCCGGCGCAGCCAGGGCGCGAAGCTGTGCAGCGACCGCAACGAATACCGCAGCTCGTCGCGGTTGTGGTAGCGCGAGGAGTTGGCCGCGACCGCGTGCAACGGGCCGCCGGGGGTGCCGAGCGCCATCGACTTGCGCTTGAGCCACTGCGGGTCGGAACCGTCCACCCAGGTGTAGACGGCGTCGATCGGAAAGCCGACCCGGTCCGGCGCCCGGACGGCCAGATCCCGGCGGGTGCCGTAGGTGTGGTCGTCGGCTTCGGGCACGAAGTGGCTCAGCAGCGCCGCCGCCACCCGGACCGGCTGTGCCTGGGCGGGGGCCTCGTCGACGACCCCGTTGCGCCGGGGAGCGCGGACCATGTCTCCGTGCCGGCTCCAGAACTCGATCTCGCACGCGAACTGGGCGCCGAGGACGACACCGGCGCGGGTGTCGGTGACCGGGAAGCAGACCTGGATCACCTCGGTCGGGGCGCCGTCCGGTTGATCGCGACGGGGCTGGACCTGCACCACCCGGACGTCCGCGCCCGACAGCTCCGGCGCGGAGCGGATCAGGCGTCGTACCGCCGTCCGCTGGTCGTCGAGGACCGCGACGGTGCTGCGCAGGTGGTCGTCGTTACGAATGCAGTGGTATTCGATGCCGGCGGCGTGCAGCGCCGTGGTGACGGCGGTGAGGTTGCGGTGCCACTGCTGCAACGGGGTCGCCGTGGCGACGACCTCGGCCCGGGTCCGAACGCCGCCGTCGGTCACTGCCACCCGGGCACCGAGGTGATGCACTGTGTCGCTGCCGCGCGGTCGGGAGAGCGTCTGCACCAGGCCGAGCCGCCGGTGTGCGGGCAGCAGACCCAGCAGCCGTCGCCGCGCCGACGACGGTAGGAGTCGATAGACCTTCAGGGCGATCATGCGCTGGGCCGCCGTCCGCTCGGGACGGCCGCCTCGTCAGCGGGCACCTGTCAGCCCTGCGGACGGGTAGCGGGGCGAAATCCCACTCGCGATGATTTGACACAGACTCGCGCAGCCATCACTGCATGCCCTTCCGCAGATCCCCCGTTGACACTGCGCAGGTGCCCGAGGCACTCGTTTACCTGCAGGCCATCAAACAACCACATGATCGATATCTGACCCACCGCCGAAAATGGCATAAGGGCGGTATGCGAGGGTTCGCCAAGATAATCCTGGCCGTTCGGATGATCAACCACACCGGGAAGGTCGGACGAACGTACCCCCGCGAAGCTCCTCAACCCCCGGGCGGAACCGGTACGGCCGCTCGTCAGCCCGCACCGTGACCTGGCACAGTAGCGGGGTGACCGAGACCGGACCCGCCGCGACCAGGGTGCTGCACCCACCGGTCGGCTACCGGCTGATCGCCTCGGTCCGCGCCCTCACCTTCAGCCCGTACGACCCGTGCGCCCGGGTGGCGGCCGGCACCTTCTGGTGGGCCACCCGCACCCCGGACGGTCCGGCCACGCTCGCGCTGCGACCGGCCGGCGGCGAGTTGCTCGCGGAAGGGTACGGGCCCGGCGCCGAGCACGTCCTCGCCCGCGCCGACGCGATCGCCGGGCTGCGCGACGACCTGACCGGCTTCACCGAACTGGCGGCGGCGCACCCGCTGGTCGCCCGGCTGGCCCGGGAGCACCGGGGGCTGCGGATGCCCGCCACCGGGGAGGTCTTCCCCCGACTGCTGCGCGCGGTCTTCGAGCAGAAGGTCACCGGCAAGGAGGCCTACCGGGCGTACTCGGCGATGGTGCGGCACTTCCGGGAGCCGGCTCCCGGCCCGTTGCAGCCGCTGCTCCTTCCGCCCGAGGCAGCCACCGTCGCCGCGGCCCCGTACTGGGTGTTCCACCCGTTCGGGGTGGAACAGCGCCGAGCCGACACGCTCCGTCGCGCCGCCGCGCTCGCCGACCGCCTGGAGCGCAGCACCGACGCAGCTGACGCCACCCGCCGGCTGACCGCGATCCCCGGCATCGGGCCGTGGACGGCCGCGGAGGTGGTCCGGATCGCGTACGGCGACCCGGACGCGGTCAGCGTCGGCGACTACCACATCCCGAACACGGTGGCCTGGGCGCTCGCCGGCGAACCGAGGGGCGACGACGCCCGGATGATGGCCCTGCTGGAGCCGTTCCGAGGTCACCGGGGCCGGGTGTGTCTGCTGCTGGAGGCGGCCGGCATCCGGGCACCGAAGTACGGCCCGCGCGCCCCGATCCGCTCGTTCGCCCGGTTCTGAGTCGCTGCGGCGCGAGGGCGTTCAGCGACCCTCGCACAGCCGACGCAGGGTACGGCCGAGCCACCACGCGTACGTGTGCTGCACGGCCCTCACCGCCGGGCCGCCGGCGCGGGTGAACCAGCGGTCCGGAAGGCTGAACGCGCGGACCTCGAACCAGACCGCGCCCGCGTCGTCGCGGACGACCTCGAACGCCTCCTCACCCCGCTCCGGATGCCCGGGCAGGGTGCCGTAACCGAAACCGGCGAGCGTTGGTGAGTCCACGCTCCAGACCACCTGGCACGGCCCCCAGAGGCGGGCCGGGCCGACGCCGAGGCCGGAGGCCACCAGCACACCGGTGGTGGCCCGCGGCGCGTCGGTGCGGATCCGGACACCGGCGGCGCGGTGCAGCCGCCAGCTCAACACCGCGTCGGCGGCGGTCTCGAAGCAGTCGCCGGGCAACGGATACCGGTGGCGCAGGTGGTGGTACCCGCCGGGCAACGGCCCGTGCCGGGTCGACCCCACCTCCGGGTACGTCAACTCGGCCACCGTTGCCCCCTCGACCTCGACCGGACACCGGTCAGGGTACGGCCGGTGCGGTCGGGCCGCCCGTCGATGGCAACGGCGGCTGTGGTGTGCTGCCCCGATGAACGCAGAGGCGAGCATCGTTCCGGCCGGTGTCGTGGACGCCGGCGAGATCCTCACCGTCCAGCGCGCCGCGTACCTGACCGAGGCGCAGCACTACAGCGATCCGTTCCTGCCTCCGCTGACCGAGACGTTGGACGAGGTCACGGCGGTGCTGGCCGGCCCGAGCATCGTGCTCGCGGCCCGGTTGGGGCACCGGCTGGTCGGCTCGGTGCGGGCCCACCTGGACGGGGACACTGCGCACGTCGGCCGCCTCTCGGTCGCCCCGGACCAGCAGGGGCGGGGTGTCGGGGCGCAACTGCTCACCGCCATCGAGCGGGCCTGCGCCGGCCGGGCGGCCCGCTTCACCCTGTTCACCGGAGCGGACAGCGCGCGCAACCTGCGGTTGTACGAGCGGCACGGCTACCGGATCGTGGCGCACCGCCCGGACCCGAACGGCATCCCGTTGGCGGTGCTGGAGAAGCCGGCCGTCAGCCCCGCTCGCAGCGACGTCTGAGCCCGTCGGCCTCCATCCGCACGTAACGACGGAACAGCCCGCCGTACAGCCGACCGATCACGCCGGCCAGCGGGCCGGACTGGCTGAAGGCCAACTCGACGCGGGTACGCCCGTCGGGCAGCGGCAGCAGCCGGTGTTCAGCGGTGGTCCGCACACCCGGCGCGTCGGAGACCCAGACGAACTCCCGCCGGTCGGTCAGCTCGGTGACCCGCCAGAGGGCCGGCCGCAGCTTCGGCTGGGTCAGTCGCGCGGTGGCGCCGACGGTCAGCGGCCCCGGCTCGCCCCGCTCGGCCCGGGTCACCGAGTCCGTCCACTCGGGCCAGCGGGGCACGTCGACAAGCACCGCCCAGACCTGCTCGGCGTCCGCGGCGATCTCGGTGTCGGCCTCGAACCGCATGGTGTCCCCTCCCCGGCGACGCCGCTCGGCACCGCCACGGGTGCAGACGAGGCCGCCGAGAGCATTGTGACAGCGCGGTCCACCGCCGTCCGTCCCTCCTCAGTGGAGGTACCCGGCAGTTCCCGGCCGTACGCCGTCCCCGCACGGATCAGGCGGCCTCGCGCAGGTCGGCCAGGGTGAGTGGGGTACGCCGCCGCAACAGCTCCTCCAGCTCCGGCACCGAACCCACCTCGCCGAGCACGTTCCGGCCGCCGCCGAACCGCTGCGGGTAGCGGCGGGTCAGCCGGAACCGGTAGCGGCCCCGGATCAGCTCGACGCTCACCCGCCACCGCCCGCAGCAGCCACAGACCCACTCGGACACCTCGCGAAAGTAGCTCTGACCTGGGGCTATTCGATTCGCCCGGTCGGGACGAGCGGCGCGCGGGGGGACACGCCGCCCCGCCGTGCACGGTGATCTGCCTCACGACTGTCGGCACCGTCTGATTGACTGGTCGGCGTGGACCTGCCGATCAACCCGCCGATCGAGCCGATGCTGGCCAAGAGCGTTCCCAAGCTGCCCACCACACCCGGGGTGACCTACGAGCCCAAGTGGGACGGGTTCCGGTGCATCGTCTTCCGCGACGGCGACGAGGTCGAGCTGGCCAGCCGGGGCGGCAAGTCGATGACCCGCTACTTCCCCGAGGTGGTCGAGCAGGCCCGCCGGCAGCTGCCGCCGCGGTGCGCCGTCGACGGTGAGTTGATCGTGATTCGGCGCGACGGGCCGAGCGGCCAGCCCCGGCTGGATTTCGAGCTGCTGGCCCAGCGCGTCCACCCGGCCGCGTCCCGGGTGAAGATGCTGGCCGAGACCACCCCGGCCGACTTCGTCGCGTTCGACCTGCTGGCGATCGGGGACGAGGCCCTGCTCGACCAGCCCTACCCGCGCCGCCGGGAGCGGCTGGTCGAGGCGCTGGCCGGGGTGCGCCCGCCGGTGCACGTCACCCAGGTCACCACCGACCCGGACACCGCGCGGCGCTGGTTCGACGTCTTCGAGGGCGCCGGGCTGGACGGTTTGATCGTCAAGCCGGCCGATCTGCCGTACGAGCCGGGCAAGCGACTGATGTTCAAGGTCAAGCACGCCCGCACCGCGGACGCGGTGGTGGCCGGCTTCCGCTGGCACAAGTCCGGCCCGGTGGTGGGCTCGCTGCTGCTCGGCCTCTACGACGACGCCGGGGTCCTGCACCACGTGGGCGTGAGCGCGTCGTTCAGCATGGCCCGCCGCGCCGAGTTGCTCGACGAGCTGGCGCCCTATCGGGACATCGCCGGTGAGCACCCGTGGGTGCACGGCGACCACGAGCGCGGCCAACGCATCCCCGGCGGGGTCAGCCGGTGGACCGGCACGAAGAACCTGGAGTGGGAGCCGGTGCGCCCCGAGCTGGTGGTCGAGGTGGGCTACGACGCCATGGAGGGCGAACGGTTCCGGCACACCGCGCAGTTCGTCCGGTGGCGCCCGGACCGCGACCCCCGATCCTGCCGCTACGACCAGCTCGACCGGCCGATCCGCTTCGACGTGGACCAGGTGCTGCGCGGCGACCCGACGGCCACCGTGGACCGAGCCGCCACCGGCTCGGCGTAGCCTGGCCGTCGACCCGATTCCGGAGGACCACGTGATCCGCACCGCCGACCAGCCTCGGAGGGCGTCCAGCCGCCGGGGCCGTCGCACTCTGGCAGCCTTCGTCGTCGCCGCGCTGCTCACCGCCGGTTGCACGCTGCCGGCGTTCGCGCCGCGCACCGAGGTGGAGGGCGCGGCCGCCCCGACCGGCAGCTCGCCGAACTGGCGGCCCTGCCCGGAGGTGCCCGACGAGTTGGTCGGGCGGAGCGCACCGAACATGCGCTACGAGTGCACGCGGATTCAGGTGCCCCGTGACTGGGGCACCGGCAACGGGGCCAGCGCCGGCCCGGGTGCCGGGCAGACCTTCGAGATCGCCCTGCTGCGCGCCCGGTCCACCAAGCTGCGCGACCGGTTGGGCTCCCTGGTGATCAACCCGGGCGGCCCTGGCGGTTCCGGTGTCGACACCGCCGTCTACCTCTCCTTCGGCGCCCAGTTCGGCGGGCTGCCCGCCTCGATCACGGAGCGCTTCGACATTGTCGGCTTCGACCCGCGCGGGGTCTCCCGCTCCAGCCCGGTGAAGTGCATCTCCGACGCCGACCTGGACGCCAGCTTCGGCTTCGACCCGGACCCGGCGAGCCAGTCGGCATTCGACGGCTTCGTCGGTCTGAGCCAGCGGATCGGGCGCGGCTGCGGCGACCGCTACGGCGACCAGTTGCCGCTGTACGGCACCGAACAGGCCGCCCGCGACATGGACGCGGTACGCGCCGCCGTGGGCGACGACAAGCTCACCTACCTGGGCTACTCGTACGGCACCCTGCTCGGTGCCACGTACGCCCAGCTCTACCCGCAGCGGGTGCGGGCGCTGGTGCTCGACGGCGCTGTCGACCCGCAGCAGCGGCTGGTCGAGGGCTCGGAGAGCCAGGCCCGCGGCTTCGAGCGGGCCTTCACCAACTTCACCCGTTGGTGCGCGGCGAACGCGGGCCGCTGCCCGATCGCCCCGGACGCCCGCGCCGCCGTCACCTCGGCCATCGACAAGGCCAAGGTCTCCCCGGTACGCGGCGACGACGGGCGGGAGGCCACCGCCGGCTGGGTGTTCTACGCCGTCATCTCCTCGCTCTACACCGAATCCGGCTGGCAGGAGCTGGCCCAGGCGATCGACAAGCTCGCCGAGGGCGACCCGAAGGACGTGTTCCGACTCGCCGACGCGTACGCCGGCCGGGAGGACAACGGGCACTACTCGAACCTGTTCGACGCCAACCTGGCCATCAACTGCGCCGACGAGACGGAGAAGCCGAGCCGGCAGCAGATCCGGCAGTTGCAGTCCGAGTGGCGCGGAAAATACCCGCTGTTCGGGCCGGCGTTGGCGGTCGGCATGCTGAGCTGCGTCGAATGGCCGGGCGGGCGTGACCCCTACCCGACCGGGAAGGCGAACGGCGCACCGCCGATCGTGGTGGTCGGCACCACCGGCGACCCGGCGACGCCGTACGAGCAGACCCCACGGCTCGCGTCGATGCTGGGTGTGGGTCGGGTGCTGACCTGGGAGGGCGAGGGGCACACCGCGTACCCGCAGACGTCCTGCATCACCAACGCGGTCAACGCCTACCTGATCGACCTCACGGTCCCCCGCGAGGGCCTGCGCTGCCCACCCCGCTAGCTATCGGTGCGCCGCTTAAGGTTTCTTCAATGGCATTGGACTCCCCTCGGTAAGCCTGATCGTCACGCTCAATCGTGGACGAAGACAACTAATGCCTGGTCCCACTAGCCGATCGGGCAGAACGGCTACCCCAAGCCGTCGGCGGTTGCTCTACTTGGCCTAACCCCTGGTGACTGCGGCAACGATGAACCGCGAACGGCTCGGTCGGGTACCGTGTGCTTGTGGTCATGGCAGAGTGGTTTGAGTACGACAGACCGCTTGCTCCGCACCTCGCCGCGTTTGTTGCGATATTGCGTCGTCGCGCGGCGGCGGCATGGCCTGGGGATCCCGCCGACACGTATCTCCTGTTGCCTGACCCGCAAGACGATGCCGACGTAGCCGCATGGAATGCAGATGGGCATGAGATGTTGGCCTGGGCGGACGCTGTTGACGGTGTCGACGGTCGCGTTCTGTTTTGCCTCGGGGCGTACCTGGGTGGGGGACGCGTGCGCGGCGACCAAATCCACAGCACGATTCTGGATCTCCCGAAACAGCCGACAGAACTAGCGTTCGAGGTTGCAGGAGCTGTCGAGGAATGCGCAGAGGCAACGGCGTCGTGGTTTGAGGCCCAACTTCGCCGGCCCATCGTGCGCCAGGAGTGGCTCCGTGGTGACATCGTTCAGGTACAGCGATGGCGGTTCGCCGACACGGGAATGGAATTGATTCAGACGGGATTTGGGACCACCGACCAGCCACCGCATCGCACAGTTCGCGTTCGGGGAGCCTGACGGGCCCCCTGCCACCAGCGCTTAATCCACGCTCACCAGAGGATGGTGAGCGAGGCTTACGGCCAAGATCCATGGCTGTGGCGAATACCCGTCAGGCACGATTCGGCTACTTCATGGCCGTGACCCCCCGCGTCGGCTGATCACCGGCCACTGCTCCACGACCTGGCCTGCTGGCTGCTTCTGGTCGCCCGCCTATCAACTGGCGTGCCCATGGGTCGAGGCGCAGAGGGACACCACGGACCGGCTCTGCGCCGTGCTGCCACAGGACATCGACGCCCACCTCGCGCACCACTGGCCGCTGATCCGCCCCAATCAAGCATCGGCAAGATGGACGTCCCCGAAGCTCTCCAGTCGAGCCCGCCGCTACCCACCCCCGTCGGGATGGCCGGCCGTCGCTGGACGTCCTGAAACCACTACACCCCTTTTCATCACCGAGCACGACGCAATCACCCACTACCCCGGCAAGCCACACCGAGCCGTCTTTACGATGTCGCCTGAAGTACTAGATGCCGCCTCGCCCCCATGAGCCCGGGTCAAAGCCGATCGTTGTCGGATAGCTCTTCGGGCGAGACCATTGCTGACAATACTTGCAGACGTTGATGGGCTTCTTGCTCGCGGGTCGAAGCGCAACGCTATAACGAATATCTTTTGGCCTCGCGCCTCTCTTGACCAGCGCGTTTCGACAAAGAGTCTCAGAACAATAGTTCTTTCCCTTCGCCGTACTCTTAGCGGCAGCCACCCAATTGCCGGTACGAATGTCGACCGCGCCAACCACAGTTGAATGATCTCTGATCTTCGATCTCGTCATCGTGAATTCCATAAGGCTGATAAGCCTGTCTCGGGCGGCCGTTGCCTGCTCAAAGGCCTCTCCCGTGGATACCCGCCCCAGATCCACCGGGCATCCCTCAATGATGGTGTCATTGTGGACGAGGACGTCGGTGTCGCCGACCAGGACGTGATAGGTGTGGATGTCGTCGACAGTGAGGTTGTGGACCGTCGCGACCGCGCCATAGGCGACGACCGCGATGACGCTGACTCGAGCACCGTCCGGGCTCAGGAGCAGGTCACCCTGCTTCAGGTGCTCCGCCCGCAGCCACTCACCCTGGTTGTCGACCCAGAACGGGTGCCCGTCGGTGGCGGTCACCGTGCCGTCGGCCACGCCGTCGCTGTTGGAGTCGATGCTGATGTCGACCAGCGTCTTCTGCCCGTCGCCGGTAATCAGCGCGGTGACCGGTCGGGCGCCTTCCTTGCCCGACTCCGGGTCGGCGGCCCACACGACGTCGTCGAGCTGAACCTCCTCGATGGCCTTGTAGCTACCATCGGCCATCAGGACCGGCGTACCGGGCAGGAAGCTGTTACAACCGCTCGGGCGTTTCCCCTTCACAGCCTTCTTGACCGCGCCGGCGCCACGGGCAGCCGTCTTCGCCTGCCGGACTCCCGGGACCATCGACGCGATACCCATGGCGCAGCCCGCAGTGTCGCCACCCTTGCAGGTCTTCGCCGTGTCGATTGCGCCGGCCACCGCCGACACCGCGGCGGCAGCGGCTGCCACCACCTGGGCTGGTGGTGGCAGTACCGCCGCCACCATGGCTATCCCGCCCGCGACCGCGGAGATGGTGCCCGCGTTGTCGACCACGGCCTTGACCGCCGACTTGGCGGTGTTTGCCACCGCGTTGGCGGCCCGGCTGGCCGCATTCTTGATCTTTCCGAAGAAGAGGCCGTCCGGGTCGGCGAAGGTGACCGGGTTGTTGTTGGCGTAGGCGAACGGGTGCATCCGCTGCGGGTCGTACTCGTCAGTCTCCGGGTCGACGGAGATGAACGCGCCCAGCGCCGCGTCGTAGAAGCGGGCACCCAGCAGTGACAGGCCGGTCGGATCGCTGATGCCGCCGACGAAGCCGCGCTGGCCGGAGGGCCAGGTGCCGCCGGTGCCGCCCGAGCGGGCGTTTCCGAACGGGTCGGAGTATCGGACCGTGTCCACCCGGGTGACCGAGTTGACCGCCCAGTGCGCCGAGTCGTGCTGGTCGGCGGCGAGCCAGGTCAGGTCCTTGGGACCCGTCGCGGTGGACGCGGCCCGAGAGGCGATCGTGTCGCCAGCGTGCTGGTAGTACCGGGTCGCCGTGGTGTCCTGACCCTGAACGACCAGCTCCTGCCCGGCGATGAAGACGGTGGCCTGACCGTTCGGGTCGATCCGGGCGATCCGGTTGCCATCGGCGTCGTAGACCATCCGGGTCGCGCCACCCGGTCCGGTGATTTTCTGGAGTTTGCCCTGGGGGTTCCACTCCAGGTTCTCGGTGACCCCGTCGACCTTGCGGTAGGTGAGGTTGCCCGTGGCATCCCAGTCGTAGTGGTCCACCCGGCTGCCGGTGGTCACGGTCCGAACCGCGTGTGGCTGGGCCGCGTTGGCTGCGGCGTACCCGTAGTCGGAGGCGACACCGGTACGACGGTCGGTGACCGACTTGCGGGAACCGTCCGCGTGGTAGGCGTACGCCTTCCAGTACGGCGACTTACCGCTGATGGCGCCCGCGGTCGGATCCGCGGCACAGGTCGTGGTCGCCTGCGTCCACGCCTGGGTGAGACGCCGCAACTGGTCGTACTGGAAGCACTGGACGTCACTGTCGCCAGGTCGAGGTTTGTCCTCGTTGTCGAGCGGCGTGTTCGCCATCGACAGGACGTTGCCCTCGTGGTCGTACTCGTAGGAGAGGGCGGCGACGTTGTTGACCGTCGCGTCCCGGTCGAAATAGAACTCCTTGAGCCGGCGGGTCGGGTCGTCGTAGACGTAGGTCTGGTACGCCTGCGGCTTGTTGTTGACGCCGAGCGTGCGCTTCAGGACCTCGCCGTAGGGCGAGTAGGTTGCGGCGTCGACGTAGACGGTGTTGGTTCCCGACGGGTACGACGTGCCCACCAGTCGCGTGACATTGCCCAGGTCGTCGTAGGTGTGGCCGATCGTCTCCCGCTCCAAGGCACCGATCTTGGGAACGTTCATCCGGTCCGGCGACCCGTCGGCCTTGAAGGTGTACGTCGAGACGTACGTCCCGGCCGCCGTCCCCAGGCCCGGCATCGCCGGGATGCGCGCCTCCTCGTCGGCGACCTGGTAGGCGTCGCTGTACGCGAAGATCTCCCGGACGAACTGGTGTCCGTCGACGGTCGACACCTGCTTGGACAGGTGCCCCTTGGCCACCGTGTCGTACGCCCACTCGGCGGCGGGCTGACCGTTGACCAGGCGCTTCTTCTGCCGTCCGAGGACGTCGTACTCGGTGGAGACCACGTCGTCGAGGTCGTTCTTGGAGGACGTGACGTCGTCGTTGTTGTCGTAGGTGAGGGTCGTCTCGCCCTTGTCCGGGTCGACCGTGCGCACCTCCCGGCCGCGCAGGTCGTACCCGTACTCCCAGACCTTGCCGGCCGGGCCGGTCACGGTCGCCAGGTCACCGCGCGGGGTGTACGTGTACTTCGTGGCGTCGTACCCGCCGCTCGGGGTGATCCCATGGAACTGCCGGAGCTCCGTGGTCCGCTCGTGGACGTCGCTGATGGTCGCGGTGGCCGTGCCGCCCCGCGGCGGGGTGACCGCCACCTGCCAGCCGTCCGGGTTGCCGCCGTAGCTGGTGACCGTCGCCCACAACTGGCTGTGGCCCGACCAGGTGCCCTCGTTGACGACCCGTCCGACGGCGTCATGACTCAGGACGGTGCGGACACGGTCCTCGCCCGGGTTCAGTTGCAGCAGCTCGTCGGCTGGTGCGCCGGTGACGTACGCCGGACCTGCCTGATACGCCTCCAGGCCCCGGTCGTTGTAACCGGTCGACTCGACCAGACGCTGCCCACTGAGGGAGTCCTCCTGCGTCTGGACAGGCCGGTACAGCGAGTCGAAGAGCCCGATCTCGGATATGTAGGTCTCGTTGGGTCCGAGTCGCTTGGTGGTGACGGCGAGCGGCCCGTCGGCACGTACCCGGTAGCCGAACTCCAGGTTCGGTGTCTTGGTCGCCTTGGCCCGGCCCGGCAGCCACACCTTGGTGAGCCGCCCCAACGGGTCGTGTGCCAGGTCGGTGCGCTTGTCGTTGGCGTCCACCACCGACGTCGGCTCGGCCCAGGCCGGCTGTTGGGTGGTGGTCGTCTTGTGTTGGAGTGGGTTGAGGGTGACCGTCTGGGTGACCGGCCCCGGGCCCGCGGGTGTGTACGTGGTGGTGGTGACCCCGCCCCGGGCGTCCGTCACGCTTCCGATCCGCCCGAGCGCGTCGTAGCTGCTCCGGGAGGTGGTGGCGTAGACGGGTCCACCGTTCCAGGTGTCGAGGGTGTCCTCGCGGGTCACCAGGCCCTTGCTGGGAGCGGAGCCGTGGGTGTCCGATCCGTCGTGGTAGGTCTTCACATCGGAGATGACGTCCGCCGGGCGGTTCACCGTCGCCCCACACGACTTGGCGACCGTCTCCACCCGGGACACCGCCGCGCGGATCCACGCGGTGCCGTTCTTCGCGTACGTGGTGGTGCCGCAGGTCTCGTCGCCGGTACGGGCGGTGTCCCCCAGCTCGGACACCGTCTCCGGTTGACCGTCCGAGTCGTAGGTGGTGCGGGTCTCGGTCCGCGCCCACACGTTCGGCGCCAGCAACTTGCGGGTCTTCACGACGGACGGGCCGGTGAAGTACGCCCGGTCGGTGCCCCCGGTGTGGGTCCGCGCGGCGGTCTGGTGGGTCCAGTACTGCGTGGTGGACGCCTCGACGACGTCTGACCCGTCGAGGGTCGCCTCCTCAAGTGGGGAACCGGCCAGCGCCGGATGGTCCGAGAACGTGGTGGTCTCCGAGTCGGACACCTGCACGTTGCGCCTGCCACCGCCTGGCAACGGCTGGTCGTCCAGGCCCCGGTAGAACCGCTTGCGAGTCGTCAGCGGTACGCCCCGACCCGGCTCGCCGACCTTGGTGACCACCTGGGAGTAACCACGCCACTGCCCGTACGTGCGGTGCTTCTTCTTGGTGAACTCACCGTCGTCGTAGCCCCACAGGACGCTCGTGCCACCCCCGTCGGTGCTGTACTCGTACCGGGTCGTGATCGCCGGCTGATCAGCCGTGCGGTCGATCTCGGAGATCTCGGTGACGACGTACTTGTGGAACCAGTCGCGCTTCGGGTCGGTGTAGCCGTCCGGAGTCCAGTACACGGGGTAACACAGCCGCGAGTTGGTCTCCGGTGAGCCCGGCAGGTCGTTCAGGTCACAGTCAGCATCGGAGTAGGTGACGTGGATGTCGGCGCCCGACTCGGTGCGGATGTTCTGAATCCGCCACCGAGAGAACAGCGGCGCACCCGCCAGGACATTGGCCCGGTTCACCAGCTCCACGCCGGTGAACTGCACCGGCGGGTCCGTGACGAGGCCACCGACGTGCCCGGCGTGCACGATTTCCTTGAGCCACAGCGACGCCGAGCCGGCCACCTTCGGCGCCTTGAACTCGTGGCTCAGACTCCACGACTCGACGTCGGGGAACGCGCTGCCGTCACGTACCTGGGTGGTGATCTTCGTGAGTCGCTTGGTGCTGAAGAAGACCGGTGCCAGCTTGTCGGTGCAGGGCACCGCGTCGCATTCCTTGTCCCATGGCACGTCCGGCCAGTTCGCCTTGACCGGCTTGCCGTCCTTGTGACACTCGGTCGCCAGGCACCGGTCGGCGACGCTGAACACCACTCGCCCGGTGGCAGCGACGCTCGAATAGTTGGCGTGCAGCCCGTAGTCGATTCGCGTCAGGTAACCGCCCCGGGTGAACGACTGCCGGTTGTCCTTGTCGTCAGCCGCGCCGTAGTGACCCGTCTCGCCCTGGTAGTAGTAGCGGACCGTGTTGCCGTGCACGTCCACGGTCTTGTCGAGCATCCAGCGCCAGGCCTGCTTGCAGGACGAGTCCTTGAAGGCGGTGGCGTGGCAGTCCTCGCCGGAGTGGTTGCCGAAGACCGGGACCGTCCACCGTGAGTCGGTCGCGGCGGCCTCGCCCGCGAAGAAGTAGCGGGTGCCGTCGGGCGTGGTGACCGTCCACCGTTCGGTCGTGGCGCTCCCCGACGTCGCCGGACTGCCGTCCAACTGGATCCGCCAGTTGCTGTCGCTCTGGGCCCGCCAGACACCCGAGGCGTCATCCTTGATCAGGGACGCGTTGGTGCCGTTGAGCGAGACCGTGACGTTCGGCGAGTCACCCTTCCAGCACTGGTCGTAGGTCTTCTTGTCCTTGTTGTTCGGATCCTTGCCGGCGACAGCGTCGCGGTCGTCCGTGCAGGTGGCGTAGGTACGCTCGATGAAGCCCGGCGCGTAATCCCACCCGTCGCCGACCCACGACGCCTGATTGTTGGCGCCGGCCATCCGCCCGTCGACCACCTGTGACGAGTAGTCCAACGACATCTCCGGCAGCGGACCCTCTGCCGGCGGCAGGCGCAGCGGGTTCGAGTAGGAGAACCCTCCGGAGCTGTCTCCCGCGGTCCAGGATCCCGACGCCTTCAGGTCGGTGGCCTTGTAGTCGCCCTCCTCCGAGGACTCCTCGGCGGTGATGGCGAAGACCGCCGGCGCCGCACCGGAGAGGTCGACCCTGGTCGACAACGTGCTGGTGGCCGGGTCATTGGTCGCGTCAACCCGACCGGTCTCCTGGCACTCCGACCGCTGCGGGGTCGTCGCCGCGCAGGCCGGCAGCCGTTTGAGGGTCAGCCGCTCACCCCAGCCCGCGCCGTAGAGCTGCCGGATCTCTGCGTAGTCGAAGACCGCGTCGACCGTCCCGGCGTCGCCGTTCACCACGACCACCGGGCCGCTGACCCCGAGTCGGCGGGAGTGCTGCTCGTCCAGGAGTTCCACGCGCGCCTGGGTGGGGACACGCTTACCGGTGACGGCCGAGGCCGTCACCGGTAAGCCACCGGCGAGGCCCCGCACCGCCGACGCCGACTGCCGATCGCCATCGAGTTGCCGCTCGCGCCGCGTCTCGGCGACCGCCAGCGTGGCCGCACCCGCCTTCGGCCAGGTCGCGTGCTTCGGCCCCGCCCACCTGCCGCCGTCGTCCGGAAGCGGGGTCCGGTCCACCGGCACCCGGCGGACGGTCTCCGCCTTGGTCGCCTTGACGGGGCGGTCCCCGGAAGGCACCTGGGATGCCTGCGCGGCTTGAGGAACCGTGAGAGTCGACGCCACCAGCACCGCGATGCTGCTCAGGGCGATCAACCGTCGGGGACGGGAAAGGAGTGCGGGTGAATTCGGCATGGCCTCTTCCTGACGGGCGAGGGGTGCAAGGGGGGTCGGCAGGTACGGCGAGGCCCGCGGCGTCCAGCCGCACCCTCACCCCGAGATGGTCAGCCAGCTGCGAGATCAGCGATCCGGTCCGGATCGACTGTGGAGGTCCAGAGCCGGACATCGTCGACGACGCCGCCCAGCCGGGAGAACCGGGTACCGCTCACGTTTCCGTTACATCCGACGAGGGTGGGGCCGCTCGCCATCCAGGGCGAGGAAGGGCCGTCCTGTTCGTCCTGCAGCACGCCGTCGACGTACAGACGGACCTTGCCCTTCGCCAGGTCGTAGACGCCGGCCAGGTGCGTCCACTTGCCGAGCTCCGGGGCCTGCCGCGATTCGGCGATGTGCCAGGTAGGAGTCCCACCGGACGCGGAGGGCATCCCGAAGTGCCAGCGGTCGGGCCCCGGGTTGTATCCGAAGAAGAAGCCGGGAGCGGCGGTGGCGATCTGCGTGACGACCGAGTGATGACCGGTCGTCTGGTCCAGCACAACCCATGCCGAGACCGTGAACGAGGCGTCGGTGCGGACCGTCGGTCCGGACGTTTCCGCGCAGGAGCCCTCGGCCAGTTCGAGCCCGAGCGCTCCGTCCCGACCGAAACCGCGATCGCGGGTCCAGGCGTACGGGCCGGTGATGCTGAGGTCCCGGCCGTTGCCGGACCAGTCGGTCAGGTAGGTGGGCGTGTCGCTAGCCGGGCCGTCCAGGGGCCACATCCCCTCCAGCTTCACCGCCGGGTTACCACCGTGCACGGCGGCCACCTCGGCAGCGGTCAGGGCTCCACGCCATGCCCGCACATCCGAGACCGCGCCGTTGATCCGGTCGACCACCCTGCTGTCGTAGCGCCCGCAGCCGATCGTCAACGGCCCGTTGGCCTGCCAGCCCGCGGCGTTGCGCGTCACGGATTCGGCCAGCGTCCCGTTGACGTACAGACTCAGCCGTTTGCTGGTGGCGTCATACGTGCCTGCCAGATGCGTCCACTTACCGGAACTGCCGGCGGCACTGCCCTTGGCCGTCACCGAACCTGAGGACACACTGCTCGTGTCCTTCATGACCATCGACCAGACCCGCGCGCCGTCGTTGGCCTGTCTGGTGCCCAGCAGAAAGCCGCTGACCTGCTCGTTGTCCTGACCGAGCGCGGTCTGCGTACCTGCCGATACATCGGTCAGTTTGACCCACGTCGCGACGGTGAACGATTCGTCGGTTCGTACCACCGGTCCGGCCGTGCCGAGGCACTGGTTGCCGTTCATCTGCGCCGCCGACTCCACCCGGCCGAATGGGTCGTCCACCCAGGTCAGGTCCGCTGGGACAGTGGCGTCCCGGGCGAAGCCGGTCGAGTCGACACCGTCACCACGCAGCTGCCACCTACCGACCTGACCGGCGGGCAGCTCGGTGGCCGCCCGGGCGATCTGCGCCTCGGAGAGCAGGCCTTGCCAGACTCCGACGTGATCGACCGAACCGGTCATGTGGTGCCACGACGTGGACGCGCCGCCGGCACAACCGAGCAGGAGCCGCGACTTGGCGTTCCACGGCGTGAAGGGGATGGCGTTCTCCGCCGCGAGCGCGCCGCCGACGTAGAGGCGGACGACCTTCGCCACGGGGTCGACGGTGGCGGCGACGTGCTGCCACACGCCAACGGCGGCAGCCGCCCCATCGGCCGTCGCGTACGTGACGGTGGAGCTGTCGGCGTTGGTCAGCGAGACACGCCACCGATCGACGTCGGCGTTGTAGCTGAGGACGAAGGCGGAAGCGATGGAACCGGTCTGAGCGACGATGGCCTTGTTGCCATTCTTCGAGGCCAGGTTCACCCAACCGGCGACGGTGTACTCGGCGTCGGTGCGGACCGCCGGCGACGCCTGCGCGCAGCCCGCGCTGTTGAAGGTCAACGCGGCGTTCGCGCTCCCCTTCCGGTCTGGTCCGTAGCCGACCCCGCTGCCGAGTAGCAGGTCACGGCCCTCACCAGAGTCGTCGAGGCCGTCCCCGTCGAGCCGCCAGGCGCCCTGGCTCTGCGCCTCGGTGATGCGGCCGGTGAAGAAGTTGAAGGCGGCCCTCGCGGAGTAGTTGCCGGCGTTGTCCTGCGCCCACACGTACACGACGGTGCGGCCGGCCTCCGGGGTGAACGTGATGGACGTCGTGCCCGTCGAAGCCACGAACGTCTGCTTTGCGTCGACGCCGATGCCGTAGGCGAACTGCTTCATCCCGGACCGCGCGTCGGACGAGGTGAAGCTGAGCGTCACCGGTTGCCCGACGGTCGGGGTCCCCGAGGTGCGCGTGACGATCGGGGTGGTGGGGCCGGTACGGTCCACCCGGAAGTAACACAGGCCGGTCCAGCCGGTGGGGTCGGTTTCGTCCGTCCCGCGTACCCGCCAGTTGTAGTCACCCTCGGCAAGTGTGGGGGTGGCCCAGCCGCGCTCCGCGCCCGACGTGGTCCACGCGGAGAAGTGCTCCGCCGGGCTCGTCGGCCCGTTCAGGTCGAAGACGACCTTCACCGAGCCGTCGCCGTCGCTGGCCTTCCCGTACAGCGTCGGGGTGGCGACGTTGACCCACGGACCCGGTGAGGTCTTGCTGCAGTTGCCGCCCGGAGCCGTTCGAATCGCAACCGGAGATGTCGGCTTGTGCTGATAGCTCGCGACCATCTTCACGTTGCTCGGGTCGAACTTCGCCCAGCGGCCGCCGCTCTCGGTGCCCATCCGCAGACCGAACGTCATCGCCGACAGTCCGTCGTCGGCGTTGTCCTGGATCTTCTCCCTGATCGCCGCCGCGTTGAACGCCACCCAGTTGGCCGACTGGCCGCAACTGCTGCCGTTGGCCTTGACCGACTTCGTCTGCAGGGCGCCGCCGTGCATCCAACGGCCCGCCATCCCGTCCCAACTGTTGGTGTAGCTGGACAGGTTTCCCGTCTGCCAGAGGCCGACCGACTCGCCGGCGCAGTCACCCGAGTGCACGGCGTACGCGTCGACGCTCGGCGTACCGGTGATTCGCTTGCCGGCGAGAGCCGTGGTGTCGAACTGGAAGTGTGACCGCCAGATGTCGCCGTAGTCGTCCCAGTTGGACCCAACCCGCACGATCTCCCGGGGCCAGGCCGATCCGGAGGTCCACGCCGTGCCGGGGTTCGAGTCGTTCACCGGTGCCCATCGAGACGGCTTCTTGTCGTAGGCAGGGTCGATGAAGATCGGAAAGTGGTCACTGGCCAGCAGTTCCGGAGCTGCGGCCACCGTCATGGTCGTGTCGTCGACTCGTACCGAGACCGGAGTGACAGCAGCGGTCTCGGCCGGGCCGCGGACGCTGGAGCGCGCACCCGGCGAACGCGCATCGCTCGACGAACCGAGCCCCGCCCGCCGAGCCCCTGACGACACGGGCGACGGAGCCGAATCCCAGGCCAGCGCTGGCGGTGCCGCGGCGAGCACTCCGTCGGGACCGGAGATGACGACTCCCCCACGCCCGGCTGCCACGTCAGCGGAGCCGCCCACGACGTAGCGCGTCTCACGAACCGCCGGCTTCTTGGCCGCGGCTGCGGTCTTCACCACGAGCAGGTGGGAGAACCCCGACTTCTCGGCGCGGACGACCAGATCGACGTCGGGCAGGACGTTGGGGTACGTGATCGTGTCCCGGTCGATGACGCCCGCCGGAAGCGGGCTCGGCCAGCCGAGCGAGAAGGTGGTGCCGGCGCCGGTCATGGTGGCGAACGGGCCCACCCCACCGGTCGAGAACACCACGTCGGCCGTCGACGCGACGGGGCGCACGAGGCCGTCGGCGCCCACCGCCAGCATCGTGTCGATCTGCCGCCAGGACCCGTTTCGCTTGGTCCAACGCGGCTCGGCCCACGCCTCGAAGGTGAAGTCACCGGACGGCTGGGCGAAGACCTTGGTCGTCTCCGTTGCCGCCGCGAGCACCTCGACGGACGTGTCACACGACTCCGCCAAGGCTTGGGCGGCGCGCTCCGACTCGGCTGTCGGCGACACCCTGACCGCACAGGAATCCGGCTGCTCGGCGGCGGCGCGATCAGGCTGCCCGACCACATGAAGGACTGACGCCAACAGTGCGCCGACCACAGTGGACGCACGCCAAACAGAACGAGTCGACGGCACTGCCAAACCCCCGTGAGGCAAAGTGATCAACGAATGTTCGGCACACGCTACAGAGGGTTCGACCCCAACACCATGGGTAAGAATCATCAATATGGTCCATCAATTGGCTTCACCGTGTGGACGTCGGATGCATCGAAAGTCATCCAAGAACGGTGAAAATATGTGCGATGCGATGGATCGAAGGATGGCGAATCGACCGAAATTGAGCGGCGCCCCCACCCACAGGCCGATTCGCATTCCCGGCGCTGTGAGATTCTCGCCGGATGAGTGACGTGATCTTCCGAGTGGCGGTCCGGGCCGACCTGCCCGCCGTCATCGCCCTGCTCGCCGACGACGTGCTGGGTAAGGCCCGCGACTTCACCGAGGTGGACGAGGCGTACGAGCGAGCGTTCGCGGACATCACCGCCGACCCGCGCAACGCGCTGATCGTCGCCGAGCAGGGCGGTGATCTCGTCGGCTGCCTCCAGATCACCTACATCCCCGGCCTCGGCCGGCACGGCGCCGAGCGGTCGCTGATCGAGTCGGTCCGGGTCCGTTCCGACCGGCGTGGTCAGGGCCTGGGCCGACAGTTGATGACCTGGGCCGTCGACCAGGCTCGCGAGCGTGGCTGCGCGCTGGTGCAGCTCACCACCGACAAGACCCGCGAGGACGCGCACCGCTTCTACCTGGGCCTCGGCTTCGTCGCCAGCCACGAGGGCATGAAGCTCGCGCTCTGACCCGGCGTCGCGCCCGCCCGGCCATGGCCAGACGCGGTAGGGGAACTCCCTCGTCAGTACAAACGCTGTGGAGCTGATGTCGTAGACGAGTCACCCCTGGCGATTCGTTTACGACATCAGCTCCACAGCGAGCCGCGCAGGCCACTGCCCGGCAGGGTCAGCCGTCGACCAGGCGGCCGTCGCGCAGGACCAGCACCCGGTCGGCGAGGTCGATCAGGGCCGGGTCGTGCGTGGCCACCAGGGCCGTCATGCCGCGGGCGTGCACCACCGCACGCAGCAGGTCCATGATGGACCGGCCGGTCTCCGAGTCGAGCTGACCGGTGGGCTCGTCGGCGATGAGCAGGTCCGGCTCGTTGGCCAACGCGCGGGCCACCGCGACCCGCTGCTGCTGCCCGCCGGAGAGTTCGTACGGGCGCTGCGCGGCGTGCCCGCCCAGGCCGACCAGCTCCAGCAGCACCGCGACGCGCTCCTCCCGCTCCGCGGCCGGCACCTGGGCCAGCCGCAACGGCACTCCCACGTTCTCGGCGGCGGAGAGGATCGGCACCAGTCCGAAGGTCTGGAACACGAAACCGACGGTCCCCCGGCGCAGCCGCAGCAGCTCTGCCTCCCCGGCGGAGGTCACCTCGTGCCCGGCCACCACGACCTGGCCGCCGTCCGGTCGGTCCAGCCCGCCGATCAGGTTCAGCAACGTGGTTTTGCCGGCCCCGGACCGACCCCGGATGGCGACCAGCTCGCCCCGGTCGGCGCTGAACGACACGTCCCGCACGGCGTGCACGGCGTGCTCGCCCCGACCGAAGGTCCGGCTCACCCCACTGACTCGGACCACCTCGTCGGGGTGCACACCGGGCGCACCGCCGAACCCGGCCGCGCCGGTCACCACCATGTTCTGCCGGCTCATGCCCGTGCCCCCCGCTCGTCCGAGGCCCGGTCGCCGGGCCGTACCTGCACATGGTCCGGTTCCAGGTCGAGCCGGACCCGCTCCTTCAGCGAGAGCGCGTCGACGAACGCCGCCGGCAACTGCATCCGACCGTTGCGGTCCAGCACCGCGTACTCCTCGCTGACCAGCTCGGTGTTGCCGTCCGCGTCGATCCGCGCGGTCCGGCGTACCTCGGAGGCGGTCCGGCCGTCGCGGATCGCGACGGTCCGACGGACCTGCGTGGCCACGGCGTGGTCGTGGGTGACGACCACGATGGTCACGCCCAGTTCCGCGTTGATGGTGCGCAGCGCCGCGAAGACCTCCGCCCCGGTCGCCTCGTCCAGCTCACCGGTCGGCTCGTCGGCGAAGAGCACCTCCGGGTCGTTGGCCACCGCCACCGCCACCGCGACCCGCTGCTGCTCGCCACCGCTGAGCTGCCCGGGGCGCCGGTCGGCGCAGTAGCCCACACCGACCAGGTCGAGCAGTTCCCGGGCCCGCTTTCGGCGGGCCTTGCTGCTGCGCTTGCCGGCCAACTGCATCGGCAGCTCGACGTTCTCCAGCGCGTTGAGGTACGGCAGCAGGTTGCGGCCGGTCTGCTGCCAGACGAACCCGACCAGTTGCCGGCGGTAGCTCAGCCGTCGCTTCGCCGAGAGCGAGAGCAGGTCGTAGTCGGCCACCCGGGCGATGCCGGCGGTCGGGGTGTCCAGGCCGGAGAGGATGTTGAGCAGGGTCGACTTGCCCGAACCGGAGGCACCGACGATCGCCACCAGCTCGCCCCGGTCGATGACCAGGTCGAGCCCCTGTAGGGCGACCACCTCCACCCCCTCGGTCTTGAAGATGCGCACCAGGCCGTCGCAGACGATGTGCCCGCGAAGGCGGTCCTGCCCGCCGGCCCGCTCGGCGGCGCGTTGCGCTGCCCGCTGTTGCAGGGCGGCCAGGTCAGGCACCAGTGGAGTTTGGGCGGTAGCGGTCATCTCAGCTCTCCTCTCCGAGCCGAAGCACCTCTCCGAGGCGCAACCGGCGGTTGTTCAGGGCCTCGACGGCGACCGCGAAGCCGAGGGCGACCGCCCCGAGCGCGAGCACCGCGGCGACCAGGCTGGGCTCGAAAGCCACCTGGACCGGCACACCACTGGTGAACGCGGACAGGCCGAGCACCGGGTTGAGCAGCAGGGGCAGTACCGCACCGACCAGCGCGCCGGTCAGCACCGACACCGCTACCAGCGGGGTCAACTCGACAAGCAGCAGCCCTCGCCACTGCCGGCGGGACAGGCCGAGGGTACGAAGTCGGGACAGCACCTGACCTCGGGCGCGCGCTCCGGCCAGCACTGTGAACGCGATGGCCAACAGCCCGAGCACGGTGCCGCCGACGGCCCCGGCCACGAAGCCGAAGGCCAGCACCCCGTTCGCGCCGCCCTCGCCAAGGTCCCGGCGTACGTCAGCCCGGGTGTCGACGGTGACCCCGATCAGCCGTTCCCGACCGGTGACCGTGCCGTCCCGCTGGTAGCGCTCCTGCCCCTGGTCGCCGGCGACGCGTAGCGCCTCGGCGTCCAGCGAGTTCCCGGCGATCAGCAGGCTGGTCGGCACGGGTGTGGTGTTCCGCGTCGGCAGGGCCTGCCAGGGCAGGATCACGAACCGGCTGGCGTTCGCCGCCAGCATCGGGAAACCGTCGGCGGTGCCGGCCACCCGGAACCCGTACCTCTGGCCCTGCACCGAGATGAAGGCCGAGTCGGCCAGCCCGGCCTTGGCCAGGTCGGCGGCGACCGCCGGTGAGACGATCGCCGGCAGCGGTCCCGGGCCGGGCGCGGCGGTGCGCAGCGCGGCCGGAACCGACACGTCCACCTGCGATTCGCGGGCCACCTTGTCCAACCCCGAGCCGTCGACCAGCAGCACGTCCGTCTGCTCGATGAAGGCGTCGGTGCCGGCCTCGTCGGACGCGAACCGCTCGTCGTCCTCGTACAGCACCCGGGTGACGGCCCGGACCCCCGGCAGGCGGCCCAGCTCGTCGATGGTGTCGGGTGCGAAGCGCTCCCCGCGGATCACCGCGTCGGCGGGCACGATCTGCGCGGCGGCCCGTTCCCGGCTGGCGTCGACGCCGGCGGCGACGACCGCGCAGAACGCCGCGGTGCCGATGGCCAACACCACCACGACCAGCGGGGCGGCGACCGCCGAGCGTCCGGCGCGGGCCGTGCCGAGGAAGGCCACGCTGCCCCGGGTCCGCGCGGCAAGCCGGCTGACCAGCAACAACGGCCAGGGGTACGCGCGCAGCGCCAGCACCGCCGCCGCGACCGCCAGGAGCACCGGCACCGACACCAGGAGCGGGTCCACCTCTCCGAGGGTCAGGCCACGCCGACGCAGCAGCACCGCCGCGAGCCCGGCCAGGAGCAGCAGGGAGACCTCGGCGGTGAGTCGACGGGCCGACGGGCGCACCCGGATCAGGTCCCGACGAGCCGCTGCGCCGGCCGGTACGGCCAGCGTCGCCACCGGCAGCGCGAGTGTCACCAGCACGGTCGCCGCGACAAGGTACGGCGTGGTCGGGTCGGGGTCGCCGGGGAACAGCGTGCCCAGCCACCAGCCCAGCACGGCGGCGATCGGGACCACCAGCACCGATTCGGCGAGGCTACGCCGGGCGCCGGCGGTGGCCCCGCCGCCACGGGCACGCAGCAACGCGAACTCCGAGCGACGCCGTCTGGTGGCGAGACTGGCCGCGAGCACGATGAGCCCCGCCAGGGTGGCCAGGACGCCGGCCGCGATCACCGCGAGCAGTGTCCGGACGGCGTTGATCTGGGCGGCGAACGCGCGCAACGGGACGTCGACGCCCTGGGTCAGGCTGAGCCCCGGCGGCTTGTTGCGCTGCATCACCTGCAGGCCGTCGATCATCTGGTCCAGCTCACGTGCGTCGATCCGGTCGACCCCCAGTCGGTACCGCCAGGTGGACTGGATCGCCCAGCCCTCCGCGGCCCGCTTGTTGAAGGGCGACTGCGCGACGACGCCGACGATGACGAACGGCTGGCCATCACCCTGCGGTTCGATGATCCGCAGTAGTTGTGGGAGCCCGTCCCAGATGCCGTTCGCGCGGTCGACGGGGCGGAACAGCCCGGACACCGTCAACGGGACACCGTCGACGAGTCTGCCCTTTTCGTCGGTTCCGCCGATGCGCAGTTGGCTGCCGGCGCGCAGGTTGAGCTTGCCGGCCACGTCGACGTCGAGCGCCACCTCGATCGGCCGGTCAGGAACGTAGGTCTCGCTCGGCCAGGTCCCCTCGACGAGGGTGCTCGCTCCCTGAATGTCGGGCATGGCCCGCAGGCCCATGTCGACCAGCAGGTTGCGGGCCGCCAGGTCCGGCCCGACCACGCGGGCCTGGGCGGTCTCGACGCTGTACCACCGCTCGGTCACTGCCGAACGCACCGGCGGCGGCATCTCCGCGGCCAGGGCGTCGAACCGCTCGGCGGCGTCGCCCATCGCCGTCCGCCGCGACGTCGCGGGCTCAAGGCTGGTGGTGTACGAGATGTCCCGGCGCGCGGCCGGCTCGCTGGTGAGCTGTGCTCGCAGCCCCTGTTCGGCGAGCCGGTTGACCAGCCGGGGCACTCCGCTGATCAGCAGCGTGACCACCAGGGTCAGCACCGCCAGCAGCAGGAACTGCCCCCCGTACGCCCGGACCCGCCGGACGGCCGCCCCGACGCTCATCGTTCTCCCCCGATTCGCAGCTGAACCGCCGCCACCCGCTGACGGATGCCTGCGGCGATGAACGCGCTGAAGGCGAGCGCCGCCAGCAGCAGACCGACAGCGGTCAGGCCGATCGGCACCCAGGGCAGCACGAACGCCGCCGGGGGTGTCGGCCGACCGGCGGCCGGGGTGAGGATGACCAGTGGGGCCATCGTCGCGCCGACCGCAGTGCCGAGTAACAGCCCGACGCCCACGCCGATGCCGGCGAGGAACGTCTGTTCGGCGAGCAGCGCCCGGGCCATCAGCCGGGGCGTGGCGCCGAGGGTGTGCAGGACCGCGAACTCGCCGAGCCGACGCCGGGCGGTGGCCCACACGTCCACCACCAGGCCGACGAGGGCGAGGAGCACCGCGCCGAGCGCGGCGGCGAGCATGCCGGTACGCGAGCCGCGCCAGTACGGGTCGTCGGCGGCCGCCTCGATGACCGCCTCCCGGTTGAGCACTGTGACGCCCGGGAGCGCGCTGACCGCCTGGGCGGCGGCGTTCGCGTCGGCGGCGCCGACCCACCATTCCGGTACGGGTCGCACCGCGCCGCTGCTCCGGATCATCGCGTCGACCGCAGCCGGCAGGTCCAACAGCACGCCGGCGGCGGTGCTGGTCGTCGGCACGGCGCTCAGCTCGCCGACCAGGTGCACCGGCATCGTCACCCCGGGGAGCGTGAGGTCGACGGTGTCGCCGACGTTCAGGCTCAGGGCTTCACGTACCTGGGGGGTCATCAGCACCGGTGCGGGCTTGCTCTCCCCGCCCGCCACGACGGAGAACCGGGTGGGCGGCTGGTACGCGAACTGCCCGCCGGGAATCACCTCCACGGGGTGGACGGCGGCGAAGCCGGCAGCGGTGGTCCGGACCGGCGTGGACTCCACGCCGGGGGCCGTCAGCATCCAGTCGCCGGTCAGGTCGGCGGGTCGGGTCGTGCCGTCGGCGTCGACCACCGCCAACCCGTCCACCTGGAGCCGGTAGGCGTTGCCGGCCGCCAGTCCGCCGTCGGCTTCGAAGCCGGCCAGCCGCAGCCGCGCCCCGCCCATGTCGGGCAGTCGCGCGGTGAACGGGGTGGCCCGGCCGTCGCCGTCGGCGTTGGCCACCGGCAGCCGCAAAGCGAGCCCGTCGGGGGTGGTCAACAGCAGCGTCACCGCGACCTTCACCGACCGGGCGGCGTCGCTCACCGGGGTACGGATCGTGCCGGCGATCTCACGCGCGCCGGCGGGCAGTTCGACGCCGGCGCGCTCTCCCCGCGCGTCGACCATCTTCCGGTACTGCTCCGCCGCCGATCCGTCGCCGAGGCGGTCGGCGAGCCGGACGACGCCCGGGGCGCTGGCCGGGTCGACACCGATCACTGTCGCCGGCAGGTTCTCCCGCCCGACCCGGATCTCGTCGCGCCACGCCGGCAGTACCCGGTCCACGCTCGGCAGCGCGGCGAGTTCACCGGCCCGGGTCGGTGGGGCGCCCCCGGTCCGTTCGGTCACCCGGAGGTCGGCGCCGACCGTGTGGCCGGCCTGTTCGACCTGGGACCGCTCGCCGGTGCTGATCAGCGACCAGGCCAGAGTGCTGCCGCCGACGGCGAGGGCGAGCAGCAGCACCGGGCCGGCGTGCGGACGCCGGCCGGCCTGCCACATGCCGAACATGGTGGCGGTCCAGGGACGTCGGTCGACGAACCGCTCCGCGAACCGGGTGAGCGGCGGGAGCACCCGCAACGCCAGCACGGCACCGGCCAGCACGCCGAGCGTCGGGGCGGCGACCAGCAGCGGGTCGAGCCCGAGCTGTCCACCCGAGCCGGCCAGCGGGGAGGCGTACCGGCGTAGCTGCACCCAGGCGAGCACGGCGAGCGCCACGAGCACCAGGTCGACGCTGGCGCGTTGGACGCTCGCGGCCCGGTTCGGCCGGGATCGGGCCGCCATGTCAGCGACGTACGTCCCGGCGCCGCGCAGCGTCGGAAGGACCATGGCGACGAGGCAGCCGGCCGCGGTGGCCGCTGCCGCCGCCCAGACCAGTGTGGTGTTGCCGCCGGCGGTGTAGAGGTCACCCGACCCGCCGGGTCGGATGTACCGCAACGCCTCACCGGCGATCAGCGGACCGAGCACGGCGGCCGGGGCGACCACCAGGGTCGCCTCGCGGGCGGCCAGGCCGGCCAACTGCCGACGGGCGGCGCCGCGGGCGCGCAGCAGCGCGGTCTGTGGGCGGCGGTCCTCGTGCAGCAGCGCGGCGACCAGCACCAGCGCGTACCCGGCGAGCACCAGGATGAGCAGCAGCGGGGTGGCCAGCGACGAGCGACCCACCAGGTCGGCGCGGCCGATCCGGTCCAGCAGCTGCGCCATCTTGGTCACCGTCTGCCCGGAGCTGCCCAGTTGGGCGGCCTCGGGCACTGCGGTGACCGCCTCGGTGAGGGCTTTCCGAACGGCGGGCAGGTCGGCGGTGTCGACGGCACCGAGGTCCGGTTGGGCCAGCCAGGACGCCGACACCGAGCCCGGGAAGGTGGCCGCGAAGTCGGCCGGGTCGAGCGTGAACGGCCCGTACGAGGTGCCGGAACCGGCGCTGCCCGCCCCCACGCCGGGGGCCAGCAGCCAGTACGCGTCCGCCGGGTCGCGGGGCCGCCAGGTGCCGGCGAGCACCAACTCCCCGCGTCGTTCCGTGGCCCGGTCGCGCACCGGGACGCGTTCGCCGACGGTCAGGCCGAGGGCGCCGGCGACCCGCTCGGGCAGGCTCACCTGGACGGGGTTCGCTCCGGGGCTGGGCCAGGCTCCGCTGGTCAGCTCCGCGTGACTGGCGAGGTCGGCGAACGTGGCCAGGTTCGCGAAGACCGGTTCGTCGGCCGTACGCGGGATCTGCCCGAGATCGCCGGTCAGTTCCCGGCCGGTGCCGTAACGGGCGGCGGTGACACTGACCGGGACGCCGCCGAGCCCGGTGGCGAACTCGGCTCGGACCGCCTTGTCACGGGTGGCGAACTCGGCCGCGTCCCGCCCACCCGAGCCGCTGACCAGAAGGCCGCGCTCCTCGGCGGGTGAGGCGGCGACCAGTGCCCGCTGCCCGGCGTCCACCGCCCGACGGTTGTAGTCGGACAGCCCAGTGACCAACGCGACGGCGACGAGGGCAGCGATCACCGCCGCGACCAGCAACCCTCGCGCCTCGCGGGCCCGCCTCCACACCAGCTTCATCCGACGCCTCCCCTGGCCCTGGCGGGCCGACGACCATCAAGACAGGCCACCTACCGGGAAAGGTTCGCGCCCGTTACATGATCGTTACTACGGAGAGAGTTGGTCGGGGCGGGACGGTTAGTTGCGGCCTCGACGGTTGCGGATGCCGAAGACCACCGCGCAGAGCACCAGCACGACGCCGATGAGCTGCAGTCCCGGGGAGTCGTCGGCCCCGCCGAGCACCACGACGGTGATGCCGAGCGCTACCGAGAGGACGACGCCGACGACCAGGACGTACCTCATGGGGTTTCTTCCTCGACCCACTCCAGCAGATCACCCGGTTGGCAGTCGAGCACTCGGCACATTGCTTCGAGGGTGCTGAAGCGGACCGCCTTGGCGCGGCCGTTCTTCAGCACCGCCACGTTGGCGGGGGTGAGCCCGACGCGCTCGGCGAACTCTCCGACGCTCATCTTGCGCTTGGCCAACTCCACGTCGATGCGGACGACGATGGGCATCAGATCACCGCTTCCAGGTCGGTCCGCAGGGTGGTGGCCTGCCGCAACAGCGCCCGCATGACCACCATGAGGAGCCCCAGCACGGTGACGCCCACCGTCAGCAGGAACAGCAGCAGTGGCACCCCGGGGTCGTCCGCGTTGAACCCGACCCAGAGGAAGACCGCCACCAGCACCACCCAGGCGGCGGCGATGGCCCAGACGATCGCGTCCACCCACTTGAGGGACGCCTCGGTGAAGATGCGGTCGTTCTTGACCAGGCTGAGCAGCTGCCAGGTCGCGACGATGACCACCTGGACGCAGAGCACCCAGAAGACCGTCACGGCGGTCGCCGGCCACCTGAGGTGGGCGTCCTGCGGCGACTGCTCGGCCATGTACCTGAACTGCCCGGGCAGCGAGAGGGTCTGGAACACCACCAGGACCCCGAACAGCACCACGAGGAAGACTCGGAGAGCGGCAACCGCTCGATGCTCAGTAACCATGCACCGAGTTTCGCTCGTTACCTATCGAAAGTCAATCGGTTTCCTTGAGGCCCGCGCCGACTGACGGCAGCGTCGGCCCGGCGGCCGGCCTGGCCTTCTGGGGGTAGAAGGTCTCGTGCCGGGCCAGCATGGCGACGAACTCGCCGATCTTGCGTTCGCGGGTCTCGATGCGCTTGACGGCATTGAGCCGATGGATGAGAGCGAACCGGTTGGCCTTGGTGAGGACGTCGAGCATCGCCTGGGCGGCGGGCTCGGCGGCGATGGCAGCGAGCAGGTCGGCCGGCACCTCGGCCTCGGACGGCGGGGCGTAGGCGGCGGCCCACCGTCCGTCCGCCTTCGCTGCGTCCACCGCCGCGCGGCCCGACGGTTGCATCCGCCCCTGCTCCTCCAGCCGGGCCACGTTCGCCACGTTGCGTTGGGACCAGGAACTGCGCGCCCGGCGCGGGGTGAACCGGATCCAGGACGACTCCTCGTCGCGTTTCCTGGCCTGCCCGTCGATCCAGCCGAAGCACAGGCCCTCGTCGACCGTCTGCTGCCAGGTCAGCGTCGTGACCGTGCCACCCTTCCTGGTCAGCGCGAGCCAGACGCCGGGCGACGTGGCGTGGTGGGCCGACAACCACACGCGCAGGGCGTCGGCGTCCGCGACGATCAGCTCATCCAGCTCGGCGCTCGTCATGCCGGCAGGCTAAACCCCGGGTCCGACAGCCGGCGGCGCTGTCCGGCTCAGGCGCGCAGGTTCCGCCCCGGGTCGTTGATCTTCCGCCGGAAGGCGAGGTACGCGCTCAGGTTCACGAGGAGCATCACCAGCCCGATCATCGAGGCCAGGAGCCCCGCGTCGAGGCTCGGCAACGCCACGAAGGTCAGGGCGGCGAGCACGATGGCGAAGATGTTGAGGAAGGTGAAAGCCAGAACCAGCTCGTTGAGCAGGCGGGAACGGCGGTCCTGGAGCCGGCCGACCAGTTGCTGGTGCAACGTTCGGACGAAGTCGAGCCGCTCATCCAGCGTGGCGAGGACAAAACGAAACTTCCACTGCTGCTCCAGGGCGTTCCACACCGTGCCACCGGCCGCGTCGAGGTGCGCCTCCACCGACGAATATCCGAGCCGGAACAGGCGGATGCGGTGGTAACCGGTGAGGATGCGCTTGGCCTGCTCTTCGAGAACGCTCATCGAGACGTCGGCACGCCCCGGGTCGATCTGGGACAGCTCCGCCGACAGCACCGCGTCGTAGCGCAGGGCCGCCGCCCAGCAGACGTGATGAACACCGGTCAACCGCGACAACAGCAGGCCCGTACGGGACCCGAAGTCACTGACCACCGCCGTGGTGTGCGAACCGACCCGCAACACGCCGTCCCTCGCCCCGTCGGGCGTGCAGTCCACGCCGTCCGGGGTCAGCTCCTCGGCGATGGCCCGCCGCCGCGCCGGATCGCAGCCCGGGTCCACCCGGATGGCGAAAGTGGTGTTGGCCCAGAGGACGAACACCTCGTCCGCCCCGACCGGCGCCGGCAGGACGGCTCGCAGCAGCCGGGTCACCGCGGGCACCATCCGCTGCACCGGCGGGGCAACGTCGGCGACCACGTCGTCGGTGACACCGAGGATGCCGTCCGGCAGCTCGTAGGTGACGCACAACAGACCACAGTCGACGTTCCAGAGGCTGATCCGGGCCGAGACCACCTGCCACGCGCCAGCGCTCGTGGTGGGCAGCAGGGAGGCGTCGACCTCCTCGCCGGCCATCCGCAGGACCTCCGAGCCACCACTGATCTCCACGGTGGGCCGGGGCATGCTGCCCAGCAGCTCGTCGAGCAGCCGTTGACCGTAAGGCTGCAGGGCGAGGTCGTCGAGGCCGTCGGTGACGTGCCATCCCGCCGGCACGTCGCGCCGGGACCCGGTTTCGGCGGACATCTGACACGGGAAGTAGGCGATCACGCGTATCGACGTGACGTCCTTGAGCATCAGCGACCCTCCCCCGACGAGCCTCTGCAGAATATCGACAACGTCAACTGTCTCGGCCGGCACGGATCGGCCTACGTCCGTCGGTGGTAGTGATTGCGGCGCGGGAGTTGGTCGGGGTCGAGCCAGGCCGGCGGGATGAACTCCGGGTGGCCGTCGTCACCCAGCCGAACCACCCAGTCGGCCTGGTGGATGTGCCGGTGATGGTGGCCGCAGAGCAGCACCGCGTTGTCGAGGCTGGTCGGGCCACCGTCGGCCCAGTGCCGGATGTGGTGCGCGGCGCACCAGCGCGCCGGCCGGTCGCAGCCGGGGAAGGCGCAGCCGCCGTCGCGCAACACCAGTGCCCGCCGCAGCGGCCCCGCGATCAGGCGGCGTTGCCGGCCCACGTCGAGGACCTGGCCCGCGCCGCCGAGCACGGCGGGCAGCACGGCCGCGTCGCAGGCGAGCCGGCGCACGGTGTCGGGGGTGAGCTGAAGGCCGATGTCGAGCGTCCCGGCGCCCACCTGAGCAGCCAACGCGTCATAACTGGCGGTAATAACGACCTGGGCGGGGTCGCCGCCGCTGTCAGGTACCTCGCCGGTGCCCAGCGCGAGGCGGCACACGTCGGCGAAGGCGTCGTGGCGGCGCTGACCGGCTCCGCGAGCGTCGTCGGGGCCGGCGGGTGCGCTCAGCGGGTCGATGGCGGCGCGCAGCAGGCCGGCGGTCTCGGCGTCGAGGATGCCACTGAGTCGCAGGCACCCGCCGGTCTGCTCGGAAATCGTGACGTGCCGGTCGCGGGCCGCGCGGGCGGCCTCGGCGGCCAGGGCCGCCGCGGCGGCGGCCTCGGCGAGGTCGGGCGCCACATGGTCGAGAATCCGGGCACCCAACCGGCGCAGCACTGCCGGCTCGAACTGCCCGGCCCACTCCACCAGCACACCGACGGCCTTGTCGGTCACCTCGGCGCCGGCCGCCGCAGACACCGTGGCGGCCGTGTCGGCGATGACCCGGGCCTGCTCGACGGTGACCGCCGCGCTCGCCAGGGCGTCGCGCACGGCGGGCGGGGCCACGTCGAGCGTGGCGGCGAGACTGACCTGCCGGCGCGCGGCCGAGACATCGAGCCGCAGGCGATGGCGCAACCAGACCGTCGTCGAGGACGCGCCCTGCGCGACAGCGGTGCCCCGACCGTCCAACTCGCGGACCGCCGCCAGCTGCACCGCCGCCAGCCGCTGCTGCAACCGGTGCGTGGCATCGAGCACCGCGATCAGATCGTGCTCAGAGAGGGCCCAGGCCGGGGCGTCGGCGCAGGCCGCCACCGCACCCTCCGCCCGCGCCAACTCATCGATCACAGGCAAACTCTAGAACAGGTGTACGACAAAAACGGCCGCGCGAAGCGCCCTGGGCGACCCAATCAGGCCCGGGTCAACCCTCGGCCAACTCCGGCCGGTGCTCCCGGATCCAGGCCACCACGTCCGACCTCCGCCAGACCTTGCCCATGGCGAGCACGGCGACCGGCTCGGGGAAGTTCCGTTGGTTGGCGATCACGGACGCGCGCTGCCGGGACACATTTCCCAGCATCTCCCGAATCTCCGACACGCCAACAAGGTCCACACATTGACGATGACAGTGGCGCAGTCGCTATACGGCGACAACTACGCAGACTGTTGACAGAGACAATAGCTGACGCCACGATTGACGTATGACCACGCCGAATAGCCGTCACTGCCCTCACCCACTTGAAGCTCTGCATCCGGTGCACCAGCACCTACCACGCCGGCCGTCGTGGCTCTGTCGGGTGTGCGCCGCCGCCTGGCCGTGTGCGCTTGCCCGGATGTTGCTACGGGTGGAGTACGGCACCGACCAGGTGGCACTGTCGATCTACATGGCGAGCCAGCTCTTCGACGCGACGGCCGACCTGTTCACGCTTAACCCCGAGCCGGGACCCGACCCACGGGAGCTGTTCGACAGGTTCCTGGCGTGGACGGCCAAGTCGTAGCTGCGACAACAGCGGCTGGTCAGCTCTCGTCGGGGGTGCGCTTGGCGCGGCTGGGCTGGACCCGCTTGGGTTCGCCGGGCATCTTCGGGTGGTCCGGCGGGTACGGCAGGTCGCCCTGGCCGGCGGCGGCGTCGCGCTCGGCCCACTCCAGCAGCGGGGTGATGTCCCACGGTGCGTCGTCGATCCCGGCGTGCGGGTCACCTCGCTCGGCCAACCGGGCCGGCACGGTGCGCAGGTCGAAGTCGTCCGGGTCGACGTCGGGTAGCTCGTCCCAGGTGACCGGGGTGGAGACGGTGGCCCGCGCGTTGGCCCGCAGCGAGTACGCGCAGGCGATCGTGCGGTCGCGCGCCATCTGGTTGAAGTCGACGAAGACCCGGGTGCCGCGCTCCTCCTTCCACCAGGCGGTGGTGACCAGGTCGGGGTTGCGGCGTTCCACCTCCCGGGCCAGCGCGATGGTGGCCCGGCGCACCTCGGTGAACGTCCAGCGGGGTTGGATGCGCAGGTAGACGTGCACGCCCCGACCGCCGGAGGTTTTCGGCCAGCCGGTCGCGCCCAGCTCGTCGAGGAGCGCGCGGACCTCGCCGGCGGCCCGCGCGGCGTCGGCGAAGTCGGTGCCGGGCTGCGGGTCCAGGTCGATGCGCAGCTCGTCGGGGCGGTCGACGTCGGCGGCTCGAACGGGCCACGGGTGGAAAACGATGGTGCCCATCTGCGCCGCCCAGGCCACGTGCGCCAGGTCGGCCGGGCAGAGCTCCGCGGCGCTCCGACCGCTCGGGAAGGTGATCTGGGCGGTCGTCACCCAGGGCGGCACCCCCCGGGTGGGCACCCGCTTCTGAAAGAAGGCCTCGCCCTCGACGCCCTCGGGGAAACGTTGCAGGGTGGTCGGGCGGTCCCGCAGGGCGCGCATGATCCCGTCGCCGACCGCGAGGTAGTAGTGGAAGACGTCCGCCTTGGTGAACCCCCGCTGCGGGAAGATCACCCGATCCGGACTGCTCAACCGGACGGTGTGCCCGGCTACTTCGACCTCGGCGGCCGCAGCCTTGGTGCCACCCATCCCGCGACCTTATGCCACGCCCCCGACGTTCGACGTACCGTTGACGGGTGAGTCTTGACGACAACGAGCTGCCCCGTACCGACGAAGAGTGGCGGGTCCGACTGACCCCCGAGGAGTTCCACGTTCTCCGGGAGGCCGGCACCGAACGCCCGTGGACGGGCGAGTACGTGGACACGAAGACCCAGGGGGTCTACCACTGCCGCGCCTGCGGGCTGGAGCTGTTCTCCAGCGACACGAAGTTCGACTCGCACTGCGGCTGGCCGAGCTTCGACGACGCCATCCCGGGCCGGGTCAAGGAGATCGAGGACCGCAGCCTCGGCATGGCCCGTACGGAGATCCGCTGCGCCCGCTGCGACAGTCACCTCGGGCACGTCTTCCACGGCGAGGGCTTCACCCCGAAGGACACCCGGCACTGCGTCAACTCGGTCTCCATCAAGCTGGAACCCCGCTGAGCGAGGAGCCGCTCAGGGCGTACCCCTGAGCAGTTCGACCTCGGCGGTCCGGGACTGCTCGATCCGGCGGGCCAGGTCGCGGACCTGCTCGTTGCGGCCGACACCGACCTGGGATCTGGCCAGGTCGGCAGCCGATCGCTGGTGGTCGGCGAGCACCTCGCGCAGCACGCGGTCGACGTCCGCGTCCGGCGCGGTCCGCAGCCGGTCGAGCGCGGCGTCGTCGCCGTGCCCGTCGTGGTGGTGTGCGGCCGCGCTGGCGCCCGGCCCGGCCGTGGGCAACCAGCCGCGCATGGCGGCCAGCTCGTCGGCCTCGGTCGCCTCGACGGCGGCGGCCAGGGTGCGCAGCGCGTCGTCGCGTACCCGGTCCCGGGCCAGCCGGACGATCTGCAGGGTGCGTTCGCTGTGTCCGACCATGGTGCTCAGGAACACCACGTCGATCCCGCTCATCGAGTCCGCCCCGATCGGGGACCCAGCACCCGCGGACCCGGCCGCCGCCGAGCCGGCCGGGGACGTGGGTGTCGGCTGCGGCAGGGTCGACGGGCTCGACGTGGGCGGTCCGGCGCAGGCTCCGATGAGCAGCAGGGCCGCGACGAGGAAGACCAGCGGGGTACGGCGGGGCATGCCGGTTGCCTCCGTTCGCGCGAGAGTGGCGACACGGGTGCGACCAGGGGCCGCACCCGTGCGGTCAGACCTGGAGCCAGAGCGCCGGTACGTTCGGCGGCTCCCAGCCCGGGATCGCGGTGTGCGCCTGCCGGCAGCGGTACGTGGCTCCGCCGTAGGTGACCTGGTCGCCGACCTGGTACGCCCGGCCTGTCGCCCACGTGCCGCCCTGGGTGGGCGGAGTGGTCGGGGTGGGGGTCGGGGTGGGCCGTGGGGTGGCGGTCGGGGTCGGTGTCGGGGTCGGGGTCGGGGTCGGGTTCGATCCGCCGCCACCGATCTGCACGTCGATGCAGGAGTAGAAGGCGTTCGCCGTGTCGGAGATGTTCCACACCGCGAGGATCTTCTGGCGGCCGGAGAAGCCGCCGAGGTTGACGTTGTGCGACACCGTGGCGCCCGGCTGCTGGTTGTTGCCGTTGACCACGCCGACGCGGGTGTTGCCGATCCAGTACTCCCAGTTGCTGGTGGCGTGCCGGGCGGTGTTCACCCAGGTGAAGGTCAGCGAGGTGCCCACCGAGGTGGCCGGCCAGCCCCGGCTGTCGTCGTTGAGGACGGCGAACTGGGAGATTCCGGCGTTGCAGCTGCGCAGGCCCTTGGGCCCTTCGACGCTCTGCGGCTCGTACCTGATCTGCCCGCAGTCGGGCACCCGGCCCTGCGCGCAGAGCGCCTGCCGGCTCGGTGGGGCGGAGACGTAGCCGTGCGCCTGCGCGGGGGCGGCGACGGTGAGGGTGGCGGCGACAGCGCCCGCCGCCACCAGCGGGACGGTAATTCTTCGACGCATCGGGGCAGCTCCTTCTCCAGGTGCGGTGAGGTGCCCCTCAAAGTAATTTAAACATTGTTAACAGTAAAGACTCTCATCGATAAATCCATCGATGACGGCAGTTTTCTTCTCAGAGCCGGAGCAGGCTGCCCCCGCCGTCGACCCCGTCGGCCGACTCGTCGTCCAACCAGACGCCACCGGTGCCGAGGTAGCGGAACCGGTACTCCCCCGGCGGAAGCTTCACCGTCACCGTCCGAGTGCCGTCGCGGCGGGTCACCAACTCGTGTCGACCGGGCTGCCAGCCGTTGAACGAGCCGACGACGCTCACCGGGCCGGGCGGGACATCGCGGGGCAGGCAGAAGGTGACCCGGGTCTGGTTGCCGAAGAGCCTGTTGCGCTTGATCACGGTGATCCTCCGGGGGTTGCGGCGGTTCACCAGGCACAACGGGCAACACGCCGACGCCGACACGCCGCCGCCGCGGTCGGGCGTCGACGTTCCGCCCCTACGTCGGTGCCATCTGGAGGATTCTGTAGGCACTTGTCCATTTAACGGAGGTTTTCGGTGGCAACCTGCGAGGTCTGCGGCAACGACTACTGGATGGCGTTCGAGGTGCACACCGTCAGCGGCGACGTGCACACCTTCGACTCGTTCGAGTGCGCGATCCACCGCATGGCACCGATCTGCGAGCACTGCCAGGTCAAGATCTCCGGGCACGGCGTCGAGGTCAACGGCCGCTTTTTCTGCTGCGCACACTGCGCCCGCGCCGTCGAGGGAGCGGTGGGCGCAGAGGTCCGCGACGCCGTGGGCGCCCGCCCGGCCTGACCGCGCCCGCCCGACCGCCGCCACCCACCTCGCACCGGACCGGGCGGATTCCCGGCGAACCCGTCCGACCTACCATCGGTGGATGCCCCAGCAGACGACCGAACTCCGGACGGCCTCCTTCGCCGACCTGAACGCCCGCACCCTTCACGACCTGCTCAAACTGCGCATCGACGTGTTCGTTGTGGAGCAGAACTGCCCGTACCCGGAGCTGGACGGGCGGGACGTCGAGCCGGGCACCCGGCACGTCTGGCTCACCGACGGCGGCGCGCCGCTGGCGTACCTGCGGATTCTGGCCGACCCGGACGGTGTCGCCCGGATCGGTCGGGTCGTGGTGGCCCCGGCGGCGCGCGGCGGTGGGCACGCCGGCCGGCTGATGACGGCGGCGCTGGAGGTGGTGGGCAACCGGACCTGCGTGCTGGAGGCCCAGTCGCACCTGGTCGCGTTCTACGCCCGGCACGGTTTCGCGGTCAGCGGCCCCGAGTACGTCGAGGACGGCATCCCGCACACCCCGATGCGGCGCGATGCCATTGACGGCTGACTATCGAGCTGGCATGGTGCCGGGTAGAGCCGTCGCGGGAGCCAGCGACAGGCACGGGAGTGGGCAACTCCCGGCGATCCGGGTGTCGACGTCCCACCTCATCCCCCCGGGGGCTCCATGTCCACACTCACCCGATCACGACGCGTGCTCTGGCTGTTCGCCATCGTGGCGGCCACCGCGCTCCTGTTGACGGCCGCACTGACCACCATCCTGACCAAGCCCGCCTCGGCGCACGGTTCGGTGGTCGACCCGGCGTCGCGCAACTACAGCTGTTGGCAACGTTGGGGCGCCGACTTCCAGAACCCTCGGATGGCCACCGAGGACCCGATGTGCTGGCAGGCCTGGCAGTCCGACCCGGCCGCCATGTGGAACTGGAACGGCCTGTTCCGCGAGGGCGTGGGCGGTAACCACCAGGCCGCCGTACCCGACGGCCAACTGTGCAGCGGCGGACGCACCCAGAGCCCCCGCTACAACGCGCTGGACACCGTCGGCGCCTGGAAGACCACATCGGTGTCGAACAACTTCCGGCTCCGCTTCTTCGACCAGGCCAGCCACGGCGCCGACTACATCCGGGTGTACGTGACCAAGCAGGGCTTCAACTCCGCCACCCAACCGCTCGGCTGGGGCAACCTGGAATTGGCCGGCCAGATCGGCAACACCCCGGCCTCCCAGTGGAACCCGGACACCGGTGGTGTCTCGATCCAGATCCCGGTGAGCGCGCCGGGACGCACCGGACGGCACATCGTCTACACCGTCTGGCAGGCCAGCCACCTGGACCAGTCGTACTACCTGTGCAGCGACGTCGACTTCGGCGGCGGGTCGACCACCCCGCCACCCACCACGCCCCCGCCGACGACCCCGCCGCCCACCACTCCCCCGCCAACCACTCCCCCGCCAACCACGCCGCCGCCAACCACGCCGCCGCCGAGCACCCCGCCGCCGGCCGGTGCCTGCACGGCGACGTACCAGGTAACCGGCCAGTGGTCCGGTGGCTTCCAGGCCGACGTCAAGGTGACCGCCGGCGGTTCACCGACCCGGGGCTGGTCCGTGAGCTGGAACTACGGCAACGGTCAGCAGGTCACGTCGTCGTGGAACGCGACGGTCAGCACCAACGGCACGCTCGTCACCGCACGTAACGTCAACCACAACGGCACCCTCGCCGCCGGCGCGAGCACCACGTTCGGATTCCTCGGCTCGTGGAACGGCAGCAACCCGGTTCCGCTGGTCTCCTGTACGACGACCAGTTGATCCCCGGCCGGCGCCGCACCCGGGCGGGGGTGCGGCGCCGGACGGCGGAAATGCGGTGGTGCCCGGCGATCCGTCCGGGCACCATCGCCGCATGATCGACATCTTGGTGCTCACCCCCGACGACTGGCCCACCTGGCGGGAGCTGCGGCTGGCCGCCCTCGCCGAGGCACCGGAAGCGTTCGGCTCACGGCTCGCCGACTGGCAGGGCGACGGCGACCGCGAACAGCGCTGGCGCGACCGGCTGAACATCCCCGGCTCACTCAACCTGGTGGCCGTCCTGGACCGGCGTCCGGTTGGGATGTCGAGCGGCGTACCCACGACGGACCCGCTCATGGTGGACCTGATCTCGATGTGGGTGCACCCCGACGCTCGCGCAGCGGTGTCGGCGACCGCCTGGTGGACGAGGTGGCGCGCTGGGCCCAGGAGCGCGGCGCCGAGCTGCTACGGCTCTCCGTCAGGACGGACAACGCGCGCGCGAAGGCCCTCTACCACCGCGCTGGCTTCCGCCTGACCGACGAGCCAGGCGACCTGATGCCCGACGGCGTACGCCGAGAACAGATCATGCTCCGCCCCCTCCAACCACCACACCTCACCCCGTCACGCTGAGCGAGACGACCCGTAACCCTCCATGCCGCCGAGCCAGCCCCGTGCCCCTCGCCGATCCACCTGCCCCTCGTCGATCAAGGAGTTGTGGTGGTCGACAAAGGACCCGTGGGTTCCCAAAACCGGCACCACAACTCCATGATCGACCAGGTCGGGGCAGCCGGTGCGCCGATCTTGCACTTTCGGTTGCCAGATCGCGGCTTACGCCCCTTTCGCCGGAGCAGAAAGTGCAAGATCGCGGAGGCGCGGGCGCGAGGGGCGCGCCCGTCAGACCAGGCAGTTGACGATTTCGGCTACTGAGCGGCGGCGGCCGGTGTAGAACGGGACCTCTTCGCGGACGTGCCGGCGGGCGCCGGAGGCGCGTAGGTCCCGCATGAGGTCGACGATCCGGTGGAGTTCGTCGGCCTCGAAGGCGAGCATCCACTCGTAGTCGCCGAGCGCGAACGAGGCGACGGTGTTGGCCCGCACGTCCGGGTAGCCGCGGGCCATCTTGCCGTGCTCGGCCAGCATCTCGCGCCGCTCGGCGTCGGGCAGCAGGTACCACTCGTAGGAGCGGACGAACGGGTACACGCAGATGTAGGGGCGAGCCTCCTCACCGGCCAGGAACGCCGGAATGTGGCTCTTGTTGAACTCCGCCGGCCGGTGCAGCGCCATCTGCGACCACACCGGGGTCAGCGCCCGGCCCAGCGTGGTGCGACGGAACCGCAGGTAGGCGTCCTGGAGCGCGTCGGGGGACGCGGAGTGCCACCAGATCATCACGTCCGCGTCGGCGCGCAGCCCGGAGACGTCGTACACGCCCCGGACCACCACGTCCTTACCGGCCAGCTCGTCGAAGAGGGACACCACCTCGCCGGTGACGTTGTCCCGCAGCGACGGCAGCGGGGAGCTGGCCCGGAACACCGACCACATGGTGTAGCGGATGCTGTCGTTCAGCTCCCGCAACCGGGCCGCGTTGGTCTGCTCGGTCATCTCGCCGATCCTCCCAGTGCTGTGATGATCTCTTCGGCCGCCGTCTCGCCGGAGCGGACGCAGACCGGGATGCCGACGCCGTCGTAGCCGGCGCCGGCGAGGACCAGTGTGGGGTGCGCGGCCCGCAGCGCCGTCCGCGCGGCGCCGAGCCGGTCGGCGTGCCCCGGCGCGTACTGCGGCAACGCACCGCCCCACCGCTGCACGTGCCCGTCGACCGGGGCGGGCAGCGAGGTGCCGAGCACCGCCGACAACTCCCGGTGCACGGTCGCCGCCAGGTCCGCGTCGGGGCGCTGCAGGTGCGCCTCCTCGCCGTACCGGCCCACCGAGGCGCGTACCAGTGCCAACCCGTCCGGCTGGCGCAGGTGCCCCCACTTGGTGGTGAAGAAGGTCGCCGCCTTGATCAGCAGGCCCTCGGTGCTCGGCACCAGGAAGCCGGACAGCTCGGGTAGTCGCGGCTGCGGCAACGCCATGGTGACCAGCGCGACGCTCGCGTAGTCCAGCGCACCGACGCCCGCCGCCACCGCCGGCGCGGGGCCGGCGAGCAGCCGCGCCGCCGGTCGCGCCGGCACGGCCAGCACCACGGCGTCCACGTCGACCAGCTCACTGTCGCGGGTCGGGCCGACGGTGAGCCGCCAACCCGTGTCGGTCGCTGTCAGCTCGCGCACGGCGGCGTCCCGCCGTACCGTCGCGCCGCTGGCCGTCACGGCGGCCTCGACCAGGGTGCTGAGCCCACCGGCGAGGGTGCCGAAGACCGGGGCACCGGGCGCGCGCGGCGCGGCGGCCTGCGCGGCCCGGACCGCACCGACCAGGGTGTGCTCCACCCGGGCCGTGCGGGCCAGCGCCGGCATCGTCGTGACCAGGGAAAGATCGTCGGCACGGCCCGCGTACACGCCGCCCAGCATCGGGTCGACCAGCCGCTCGACCACCTCGTCGCCGAAACGGGACCGGACCAGCGCGCCCACCGAAACGTCAGCGTCCGGCCCGACAAGCGGCCGCCCGCCGTCGGTGTCGGCGTCCGCGGCCGGGCGGGCGACAGTGGCCACCCGATCCAGATCCCCGGGTACGCCCACCAGGGTGCCGCCCGGGATGGGGCGCAGCCCTCCGTCGATGACCAGCGCGGCCTGCCCCACAGTGGGGTGCACGATCTTCTCGGCCAGCCCGAGCCGGCGGGCGAGGGCCACCGCCGCGCTCTCGGCGCCGGTCGGGTCGCGCATCAGGAACGACTCCGCGCCGAACTCCACCGGCTGACCGGCCAGCTCCCCGGTGCGCAGCTTCCCGCCCAGCGCGCCGGACTGCTCGTACACAGTGATCTCGGTGCCGGCGGGTGCGCGGTCGCGCAGGCGGACCGCGGCGGCCAGCCCGGCGATCCCGCCGCCGACCACCGCCACCCGCCAGGGCCGCCGCATTCCGGTCAGCCCTGGTCGGCTCGGCGGCTGGACAGCTCGTGCACCAGCGCGACCACCCGGGTCAGCACCTCCGGGTCGGTTTCCGGCATGACCCCGTGGCCGAGGTTGAACACGTGCCCGGGGGCCGCCCGGCCCTGCTCCAGGATGCGGCGCACCTCGGCCTCCACCACCGGCCACGGCGCGAGCAGCACGCACGGGTCCAGGTTGCCCTGCACCGCCTTGTCCGCGCCGATCCGGCCGGTGGCCACGTCCAGGGGCGTACGCCAGTCGACGCCGACCACGTCGGCCCCGGCCTCGCCCATCGCGCCGAGCAGCTCGGCGGTGCCCACCCCGAAGTGGATCCGGGGCACCCCGGCGTCAGCCAGCCCGCTCAGCACGGTGGTCGAGTGCGGCAGCACGAAACGGCGGTAGTCGGCCTCGGAGAGCGCGCCGGCCCACGAGTCGAACAGCTGCACGGCGGAGACGCCGGCCTCGATCTGCACCCGCAGGAAGGCAAGCGTCACCTCGGCCAGCCGGGCGCACAGCGCGTGCCACAGCTCCGGGTCGCCGTACATCAGGGCCTTGGTCTTCGCGTGGGTGCGCGACGGTCCGCCCTCGACCAGATAGCTGGCCAGCGTGAACGGCGCACCGGCGAAACCGATCAGCGGGGTGTCGCCGAGCTCGACCACCAACTGCCGGACGGCCTCGTCGACGTACGAGACGTCGTCGCGGGTGATCCGGCGGATGCGCTCCACGTCGGCGGCGGTGCGGATCGGCTCGGCGACCACCGGGCCGGTGCCCGGCACGATGTCCAGGTCGATCCCGGCGGCGGCGACGGGCACCACGATGTCGCTGAACAGGATCGCCGCGTCCACGCCGTGTCGGCGCACCGGCTGGAGGGTGATCTCGGTGACCAGCTCCGGGCGCCGGCAGGACTCCAGCATCGGCACGCTCGCCCGGATCTCCCGGTACTCCGGGAGGGAGCGGCCGGCCTGGCGCATGAACCAGACCGGGGTGTGCGGGACGGGCCGACGTCGGCAGGCCCGAATGAAGGGCGAGTCGGCTGGTCCGCCGGGGCGGGATTCTCCGTCTCGGGCGACAGTGCCCGTGGTGTCCGTGGTCATCGCCGCAATCGTGCCACGCCCACCACCGGAAACCGGGTGGGGGTGAGAGGAAGGGCACCGTTCCTTACGCCCGGTGCCCTTCACGAGCGTCGGCGCGCCGTCGAAGCGGGCGACGGACGGCGGCATAGGCTGCCGACATGGCCCCCCCGATCGCGCTCCCGGAGACGTTCGCCCGCGCGGTCGCCGGGCTGCGGTCGGCCGCCCCCCGGCCGGAGATCACCCTGGAGGAGGTCGGCGCTCCCCAGCGGTTGGCCCCGTACGCGTTCGCGCTCGCCGCGACAGTGCTGCGCGACGACGACGAGGTGGCGACCGGTCGGCTGATCCTGCTGCACAACCCGGTCGGGCACGAGGCGTGGCAGGGCACCCTGCGGCTGGTCACCTACGTGACAGCCGAGTTGGAGGTCGATCTGGCCGCCGACCCGCTGCTGCCCGGGGTCGGCTGGACGTGGCTGACCGACGCGTTGGACGCCCAGGACGCCGGCCACCGGGCGATCGGCGGAACGGTGACGCAGACCATGTCGACCCGGTTCGGCGATCTCGCCGGGCCACCGACCATCGGTGACATCGAGATTCGCGCGTCCTGGACGCCGGTCGACGACGACCTGACCCCGCACCTGCTCGGCTGGTGCGCCCTGCTCGCCTCCACCGCCGGTCTCCCCCCACCGGGCGTCACCGCCCTCGCCGACCGCCGCCCGGCTGGCGCAGCCTGACGTTCGGCCCTCGGGAGGACATCTTGCGGACACCTGATCGACACACGCCGGACCGGCTGCACCCGCCGGATCTCCGCGCGCACTAGGGTTGGCAGGTGACCGACGAACCACCCCTGCGCCGTCGGCCCACCGAAGCACTTCCGGGAAACGCACCCCAGCACCCGCCGTCGGCCCAGCCGCAGCCGGCGGGCGAGGGGGCTGACCCGGCCGACGGTGGGCCCGTTCCGCTGATCGCCCCGCGTGACGGCACCCCCGATCCGGTGGCCGCCCCGGCCGAGCTTGCCGAGGTCGTGGCCCGCTTCGCGGCGGGCACCGGCCCGGTCGCGCTGGACGCCGAACGGGCTTCCGGCTACCGCTACAGCCAACGGGCCTACCTCGTTCAACTTCGCCGGGCCGGTGCGGGCACGGCGCTGATCGACCCGCTGCCACTGCCCGACCTCAGCGCGCTGGACGCGGTGATCGGTGAGGCCGAGTGGGTCCTCCACGCGGCCAGCCAGGATCTGCCCTGCCTGGCCGAGGTGGGGTTGCGTCCACGCCGACTGTTCGACACCGAGCTGGCGGCTCGGCTGGCCGGGTTCGAACGCGTCGGGCTGGCCGCGCTCACCGAGCAGCTGCTCGGGTTCACCCTGGAGAAGCACCACTCGGCGGCCGACTGGTCGAGTCGACCGCTGCCCGAGTCGTGGTTGACGTACGCCGCCCTCGACGTGGAGCTGCTCACCGACCTGCGCGACGCGCTGGACGCCGAGTTGACCCGGCAGGGCAAGTCGGCCTGGGCCGCGGAGGAGTTCGCGGCGCTGGTCCGCACCGGGGCACGCCCGCCCCGGGTTCGGGCGGAGCCGTGGCGGCGCACCTCGGGCATCCACCGGCTGCGGGGGGCGCGGGCGCAGGCCCGGGTCCGCTCGATGTGGTACGCCCGGGACCAGATCGCGTCCCGGCGCGACGCCGCTCCCGGTCGGGTGCTGCCCGACTCGGCGATCATCGCCGCGGCCGAGCTGGACCCGAAGGACGAGAAGACCCTGCTGACCCTGCCCGGCTTCGGCGGTCGGTCGGTCCGTCGGCTGGCCCGCACCTGGCTCGCCGCGCTCGACGACGCCCGGCAACTACCGGAGGATTCCCTGCCGGTCTCGCCGGCCGTGGAGGGCCCGCCCCCACCGCACCGGTGGGCCGAGCGGGACCCGGTGGCGGCCGGTCGGCTGGCCCGCTGCCGGGAGGTCGTGATCCGCATCGCCGGCGAGCACAACCTGCCGCCGGAAAACCTGATCACTCCGGATTCGGTCCGCCGGCTGGCCTGGACCCCGCCGGAGGAGATCACCGAGGAGTCGGTGGCGGAGACCCTGCGCGGCCTCAACGCCCGCGAGTGGCAGATCGGCCTCCTCGTCCCCGACCTGACCGAAGCCCTGGCCCCAAAAACCCCAATCCCCTAACCCCCCACCCCGACCTGCCGCCCCGCCCCCCCACCCGCCCGCCCGCCCGCCCGCCCCGCCCGCCCGCCCGTTGATCATGAAGTTATTGCCAGGACACGCCGATGCCGATGGCAACAACTTCATGATCAACGGGGCGTTGGCGCGCGCCGGTGTGGGGTGGGCCACAGCGGGGGGTGGGGGACGGGGTTGGTTACTGACGAGTAGCATTCGGGGCAACGTGCCCCTCGGCTAGGAGGCTCAAGTGCCCCGTGAAGTTCGCGACGTCGTCTTCGTCGACGGCGTCCGTACCCCGTTCGGCAAGGCGGGTGGCATGTACGCCAACACCCGCGCCGACGACCTGGTGATCCGCTGCATCCGGGAACTGCTGCGTCGTAACCCGCAGCTGCCCCCGGAGCGGGTCGAGGAGGTCGCCATCGCGGCCACCACCCAGATCGGCGACCAGGGCCTCACCATCGGCCGCACCGCCGCCCTGCTGGCCGGGCTGCCCAAGACCGTTCCCGGCTTCGCCATCGACCGGATGTGCGCGGGGGCGATGACAGCGGTCACCACAGTGGCCAGCGGCATCGCCATGGGCGCGTACGACATCGCCATCGCCGGTGGGGTCGAGCACATGGGCCGCCACCCGATGGGTGAGGGCGTCGACCCCAACCCGCGCATCATCGCGGAGAAGCTGGTCGACCCGTCCGCGCTGGTGATGGGCTCCACCGCGGAGAACCTGCACGACCTGGTCCCGCACATCACCAAGGCACGCACCGACGCGTTCGCGCTCGCCTCGCAGCAGAAGACCGCCAAGGCGTACGCCAACGGCAAGCTCCAGGACGACCTGGTGCCGATGTCGATCCGCGACGCGGAGGGCGGCTGGGGCCTGGCCACCGTGGACGAGGCCCCGCGGGACACCTCGCTGGAGAAGTTGGCCACCCTGAAGACCCCGTTCCGCCCGCACGGCAAGGTCACCGCGGGCAACGCGGCCGGCCTGAACGACGGCGCCACCGCGAGTCTGCTGGCCGACGAGGCCACCGCCCGCGAGCTGGGTCTGCCGGTCGCCATGCGGCTGGTGTCGTTCGGCTTCGTCGGTGTCGAGCCGGAGGTGATGGGCGTCGGCCCGATCCCGTCGACGGAGAAGGCGCTGCGCCTCGCCGGGCTCAGCATCGACGACATCGGCCTGTTCGAGCTGAACGAGGCCTTCGCCGTGCAGGTGCTCGCCTTCCTCGACCACTTCGGCATCGCCGACGACGACGCGCGGGTCAACCCGTGGGGTGGTGCGATCGCCATTGGTCACCCCCTCGCGTCCTCCGGCGTACGGCTGATGACGCAGCTGGCCCGCCAGTTCGCCGAGCACCCGGAGGTCCGCTACGGCCTCACGGCGATGTGCATCGGCATCGGCATGGGCGGCACGGTCATCTGGGAGAACCCGCACTGGACGGAGGGCAACAAGTGAGCACGCTCGCCGCACCGAACGAGGTCGTCACCAAGGCGCTGCTGCGCCAGGTGAACGTGCCGGGGCTGGACCGGCCCGCCGCCCTGATCACGCTGGACAACGGCTTCGACCACACCAAGCCGAACACCTTCGGCCCGGGTGGGTTGGCCAGCCTGGACGAGGCGATCACCGCCGCGCTCGCCGCCGACCCGGCGTTCATCGCGGTCACCGGCAAGCCGTACATCTTCTGCGTGGGCGCGGACATCGTCGGCCTGCCGCAGCTCGCCGACCGCGCGCAGGCGCTGGAGATCGGCCGGCTCGGCCACCGGGTCTTCGCCCGGCTCAAGGACAGCACCGTTCCCACCTTCGCGTTCGTCAACGGCGCGGCGATGGGCGGTGGCCTGGAGCTGGCGCTGCACTGCCACTACCGGACGCTCTCCGGAGGCGCGGCGGCCCTCGCGCTGCCCGAGGTGTCCCTCGGTCTGGTGCCGGGCTGGGGCGGCACCCAGCTGCTGCCGAACCTGATCGGCATCCCCGCCGCGACCCAGGTGATCATCCAGAACCCGCTGATGCAGAACAAGATGCTCAAGCCCAAGCAGGCCGCCGAGCTGGGCATCGCGGACGTCCTGTTGGAGCCGGCGGACTTCCTGGAGCGGTCCCTGGAGTGGGCTGCCGGCGTGGTCCGGGGTCAGGTCACAGTGACCCGACCCGAGGTCGACAAGGACATGTGGGCGGGCGTGCTCTACTTCGCCCGGGAGACGCTGAACCAGCGGCTGCACGGCGCGGTCCCGGCCGCGTACAAGGCGCTCGACCTGCTGGAGACGGCGAAGGACGGCGACTTCGCCGCCGGCACCGCCGCCGAGGACGAGGCCCTCGCGGACCTGGTCTTCTCCGAGGAGCTGCGCAGCGGCCTGTACGCGTTCGACCTGGTGCAGCGGCGGGCCAAGCGCCCGGCCGGCGCACCGGACAAGGGCCTGGCTCGCACGATCACCAAGGTCGGCATCGTCGGCGCGGGTCTGATGGCCAGCCAGCTGGCGCTGCTGTTCGCCCGCCGCCTCCAGGTGCCGGTGGTGATGACCGACCTCGACCAGTCCCGGGTGGACAAGGGCGTCGGTTACGTGCACACCCAGATCGAGAAGGCCGTCACCAAGGGCCGGATGGACAAGGGCACCGCCGCCAAGCTGTACGGCTTGGTCAGCGGCACTGTCGACAAGAGCGCGTTCGCCGACGCCGACTTCGTCATTGAGGCCGTCTTCGAGGACCTGGGCGTCAAGAAGCAGGTCTGGGCCGAGTTGGAGAAGGTCGTCTCTCCGGAGGCGGTGCTCGCCACCAACACCAGCTCGCTGTCGATCACCGAGATGGCCGCCGAGTTGGAGCATCCGGAGCGGGTGGTCGGCTTCCACTTCTTCAACCCGGTGGCGGTGCTGCCGCTGCTGGAGATCGTCCGGGGCGAGCGCACCGACGACGTCACCCTGGCCACCGCGTTCGCCGTGGGTAAGCAACTCAAGAAGTCGAGCGTGCTGGTCAAGGACGCTCCGGCGTTCGTGGTGAACCGGCTGCTCACCCGCTTCCTGGGCACCGTCTTCGCCGCCGTCGACGCTGGCACCCCGCTGGACGTGGCGAACAGCGCACTGGACCCGCTGGGCCTGCCGATGCGTCCGCTCGCTCTGCTCCAGTTGGTCGGGCCGGCCGTCGCGTACCACGTGGGCGGCACCCTGCACGCCGCGTACCCGGACCGGTTCGGGGTCAGCGAGAACCTCAAGCGGATCGCCGACTCCGGTCAGCCGATCGTGGTCGACGACGAGGTCAACGAGGAGGTGGCCAAGCTGCTCGTGGTGGGTGATCAGCCGTTGACCGCCGAGCAGGTACGCCAGAACGCCCTCGACGCGCTCGCGCAGGAGATCCGGCTGATGCTGGACGAGGGCGTGGTCGCCGAGGCGCAGGACATCGACCTGTGCATGATCCTGGGCGCCGGCTGGCCGTTCCACCTGGGCGGTGTCACGCCGTACCTGGACCGGACCGGCACCTCCGAGCGGGTCACCGGCCAGCGGTTCCTGCCGCCCGGCGCGGCGAGCCTGCCCGCCTGACAGATCGCAGCACCACCGTCGCGGTGGTCGGACCGTCCCTATCGGACGGACCGGCCACCGCGACCGTTTGTGATCAGACGATTGCGGGATGCGGGTTTTCGCGGGGACGGCGGCGGGCATCGCGCCGGGTTAGGATCACGCGTTTTGCAACCCCATCTTGGAGCTGACTGATGTCTCAGCCGCCGGCCAATCCCTACGGCCCGCCGCACGATTCCCCCGACCCGTCGCAGCAGCCGGGCCAGCAGCCTGGCGGGTGGCCGCCGCCGCAGCAGCAGGGACAGCCGCAGCAGCCCGGTGGTTTCCCGCCCGCGCAGCCGGGTCAGCCGTACGCGCAGCAGGGCTTCCCGCCCGCGCAGCCCGGTTTCCCGCCGGCCCAGCCTGGCTTCCCACACGCGCAGCCGGGTCAGCCGTACGGTGACCCGAACCTGGCCGGCGGTCCTCCCCCGGCGAAGAAGTCGAACGTCGGCAAGATCGTGCTGATCGTGTTGGCGGTGGTGCTGGTGCTCTGCGTCGGCGGCGCGGCGATCATCTGGGCCGTCGCCAAGGGGCCGGTGAACGAAGCGCTGGACGCGAGCAAGACCCGGGTCGTCGCGCCGACCACCCTCGCCGGCCGGCCGAAGCTCACCAACCCGGAGCTCCTGACGGCCGCCGAGCAGGCGGTCGCCGGGATGAAGACGGCGGCGGGGAACGAGACGAGCACGGTCGCCGCCTTCTACGGCGACCCGACCAAGCAGGACCTCGTCATGATCGCGGGCGTGTCCGGGCTGCTGTCGGACCCGAAGAAGGAGCTGGACGCCTATGTGGACGGCCTGTCCAAGCAGCTGACGGTGGACACGATGACGGCCGTCGACGCCGGCCCGCTCGGCGGTGAGGCGCGTTGCGGCGACGGCAAGGCCGAGACCGTGCCGCTGGGCATCTGCGTCTGGGCCGACCGGGGCAGCCTGGGCATGGTGGTGATGTACTTCAAGTCCGCCGACCAGGCGAAGGCCGAGTTCACCGCGATCCGGGGCCAGGTCGAGCAGCAGTCCTGATCCGTACGCGACCGGGGCCCCGGCCACCTTCGGGTGGCCGGGGCCCCCATTGCTTCTCCTGCGGCCGCCAATACTTTGCCCTTGCGCTAAGTATCATCTCCCGAAATACTTAGCCGCATGGCACAGTATTCGGCGCAGCTCGACGGCGTGTTCGTCGCCCTCGCTGACCCGACCCGGCGCTGGGTCATCCGACGCCTCGGCCACGGTCCGACGAGCGTCGGCGACCTCGCCCGCGAGCTTCCGATGACCCTTCCCTCGTTCATGAAGCACGTGCGGACGCTCGAGTCGAACGGGCTGATCCACACGACCAAGTCCGGCCGGGTGCGCACCTGCGTGCTCAACCGCGAGCGCCTCGCTGTCGTCGACGACTGGCTCGCGGAGCAGCGCAGGGTCTGGGAAGAGCGCACGGATCGCCTGGAACGCCTCGTCACCGATCAGCAGGAGAACCAACAATGAATCCCGACCTGGACCTGACCATGACACGGGTCATCCGCGCCCCTCGCGCCACCGTGTGGGCCGCCTGGACCGACCCGTCCCGCTTCGAGAAGTGGTGGATACCGGCGCCGGCTCTGTGCCGCGTCGACCGCTTGGAGGTCCGGCCCGGTGGCGCACTCGTGACCCGACTGAGCGAGGACGGGGTGGAGTTCGTCCCGCACCTCGACGCGTGCTTCCTCGTCGTCGACGACCTCGAACGGATCGTGTTCACCAACGTGATCGACAGCGCCTGGCGGCCCGCGAACCCCACCCCGGTCCCGATGACGGCGGAGATCACCATGAAGGACCATCCGGACGGCACGGACTACCGGATCATCGTCCGCCACGGTGATCCCGCCGCTCGTGACCTTCACGAGAAGATCGGCTTCGCGGACGGCTGGGGCTCGGTCACCGAACAACTCGCCGGGCTCGCCGAGAGCCAGGAGGCGCTGTGAAGATCGTCCTTACCGAGTTCGTCACTCTCGACGGCGTCAGCCAGGGGCCCGGCTCGCCGACCGAGGACACGAGCGGCGGCTTCACCCTGGGCGGCTGGCTCGTGCCCTACCTGGACGAGGTCTTCGTCCGCCGTACCTCGGAGTGGTTGGGTCTCGCCGACGGTCTGCTACTCGGACGGCGGACCTACGAGGCGTTCGCTCGCGACTGGCCGCAGATCACCGACCCGAACGATCCGTTCACCGAAATGATGAACTCACTACCGAAGTACGTCGTGACCAACACCCTGGCGGAGGGTGGTTGGCGCCCGACGACAGTGCTCCACGGCGACCCGATCCACAGCGTCGGGGCGCTCAGGGCGCAGCCAGGACGGGAGCTCCAGATTCACGGAAGCGCACGACTTGGCAAGGCTCTGTTGTCAGCTGGCCTCGTCGACACACTCCGACTCGTCGTGGCCCCCACCGTGGCCGGCTCCGGGCGGCGGCTGCTCGACCACCCGAACGCATCCGTCGGCCTCCGACTGGTTCACCACGAAGCGACGGCGAAGGGCTTGCTCCTGCTCGAGTACGAGCATGTCGGCGCCGCCCCGACGGCGCAGTACGAAGGCGCGACGGCCTTCGTCTAGACACGGCCCGGCCACCGCCGGAATCTCGCGATCAGGCCCCGCCCCGACAGCGGGAAACCGGGGCACCGGCCACGCGAAGGTGGCCGGTGCCCCGGTGCCGTACGTCGACCATCAGGCCGGTTCGGCAACCTCCGACGTGGCGAGCGCCGCTGCCGCTGCCCGCGCCGCCGCCGCTGCCGCCCGCTCGTCGGCGTTTCCGAGCACACAGAACTCGTTGCCCTCGGGGTCGGCGAGCACCACCCAACCTCCACCGGTCGGGCCGACGTGGTCGGCGACCAGCGTCGCGCCGATGCCGAGCAGTCGCTCGACCTCCTCGGCCCGGGTCCGGTCGGCGGGTTGCAGGTCCAGGTGCAGCCGGTTCTTCACCGTCTTGCCCTCGGGCACCGCGATGAACAGCACCTCCGGGCCACCCGGCGGCAGAAGCATCGCTTCCGGGTCACCCGGGAAGTCGTCGGGCTGCCGGGGGCAGTCGAAGACCTGCGACCAGAAGCCGGCAAGGGCGTACGTGTCGTGACAGTCGATGCTGATGTTGTGGATCGTCGAACTCACAGTGGTCCTCCACGGTGGTGACGTGGTGCGGCCCGTGTACCCGGCGCACCACGCAGGAACTGGTTCCCCTTCGAGTGGGCGATCAGCGCCCGACCCGTGCGGGGGCGCTCCGCCTCCAGGACGTCAGCCGACGCTGACCCGGGGCGCGGAGCCGAGACTGGTGGACATCGACGCACCCCCTTCCCTGTCGAGCTGACGACGTGATCTTGCCATCGGCCGAGCGAGGTGCGCAACCCCGATCAGCTGGCGGCGGACACCGTCGCGGACGCCGCCGGGGCGTCCGACGACGGGAGGGTGACAGTGACCTCCAAGCCACCGCCGGGCTGCGCGACCACCCGTACGGTGCCGCCGTGCGCGGTGCAGACCGCCCGGACGATGGACAGCCCCAGACCTGAGCCACGGGCACCGGTGCGTTCCCGGCCACCACGGCGGAACGGCTCGAACAGCCCCGGCACGTCGGCCTGGTCCACCTCGAAACCGGTGTTCCCCACCACCAGCCAGGACCGGTCACCGTCGGTGCCGGTACGCACCCAGAGCCGACCGTGCAGGTGGTTGTAGCGGACCGCGTTCTCGATCAGGTTTCCGGCCAACCGGTCGAGCAGCCCCGGATCGCCGACGACCGGCGCGGACTCCAGCGACGTCTGCACCCGCAGGCCGATCCGTTCCACCTCGCGGCGCATCGCCGACAGCGCGTTGGCGGTGCCCGCGGCGAGGTCACACTCGGTACGCCGGCCGAGCTGCCGTCCGGCCTGCGCCTCGCTGCGGGCCAGCACCAGCAGCGCGTCCACCAGGCCGTTGGCCCGCTCGGAGGCGTCGCGGACCACTGTCGCCATCCGTCGATACTCGGCGGCATCCGCGTCGTCGTCGCTGAGCGTAACGTCGATCTCCGTGCGCATCACCGCGAGCGGGGTACGTAGCTCGTGCGAGGCGTTCGCCACGAAACGCTTCTGGGCCTCGAAGGCGGACGCGATCCGGTCCAGCATGGCGTCGAACGTCTTGGCCAGCTCGGCCACCTCGTCGTCGGCGCCCGAGTAGCCGATCCGCTGGTCCAGGGTCGCCTCACCCAGCCGCTGAGCGGTCGCCGTGACCTGGTGCAGTGGGCGCAGCGCCCGACCGGCCACCGCGTACGCGCCGGCCACCCCGACCACGCTGATCGCCAGCAGCGCGACCAGGCCCTTGGCCAGCAGCTCCCCGGAGGCGGCATCGACCAACTGCCGCTGCCACTCGGCGGCGTCCATCCGCCGGCCGTCGGAGAGCAGCACGATCGTGCCGGGCACCAACTCGTCGGTGGGTCGCAACGCGTCGCGGACCAGCAGCCAGGCCAGCAACACCAGGATCGCTCCGGCCCCGACCAGCAGCACCCCGTTGAGCAGGGTCAGCCGCAACCGCAGAGTGGGTCGCAGCCGGCGGCTCACGCGCTCACCTCGGCGGTGCGGTAGCCCGCACCGACCACCGTCTCGATCAACGGCGGGTCGCCGAGCTTCTTGCGTAGCGTCATCACGGTGACCCGGACGATGGTGGTGAACGGGTCGGTGTTCGCGTCCCAGACCCGTTCCAGCAGCTCCTCGCTGGAGACCACCGCGCCACGCGCCCTGAGAAGTTCGCTGAGCACCCCGAACTCCTTGTTGGTGAGGTCCACCGGCACCCCGGCGCGCGTGGCCACCCGACGGGCCGGGTCGAGCACCAGGTCGGCCAGTTCGAGCACCGGAGGCGCGGCCGGGGTGGCCCGCCGGCCCAGCGCCTGCACCCGGGCGACCAGCTCGTCGAAGGCGAACGGTTTGGGCAGGTAGTCGTCAGCGCCGAGCTGCAAGCCCTCCACCCGGTCGGCCACCGTGCCGCTGGCGGTGAGCATCAGCACCCGGGTCAACGCTCCGGAGGACGCCAGGTCGGCGCAGATCTGGTCGCCGTGCACACCCGGCAGGTCGCGGTCGAGCACCACCACGTCGTACCGGGTGACGAACGCCGCCTCGTGGCCGGCGTCGCCGTCGTACGCCACGTCGACAGCCATGCCCCGCTTGCGCAACCCCCGCGCGATCGCGTCGGCGAGGTTGCGCTCGTCCTCGACCACCAGTACCCGCATCCCGGCCTCCTCGCTGCTGACCACCGACAACCTAGTGCCGGCGGGCAACCATCGTCCCTCGCCGTCCGCGCCGGCCGGCGTTGCGGGCCACCGCGGCGTACGCGATGCTGGCCGGCGGTATCGAGCGACGGACGGACTGGCATGACCACTGCGGCACCACCCACCCGGCGGGACATCGCCTACCGGGGTTTCCACCTGCCGGCCGACCTGAGCAGCGGCAGCGGCGAAGACCTGCTCGCCGACGGTCGAGGGCTCGTCCTCGACGGCGTCGCCGAACGGGGCACCTGGACGTCGCCGCCGGTACCGGTCGGCTTCGCCGTCGCCGAGGTGGTGCCGTCCTGGACGGCGGACACCCCCGACGGCTGCTGGATCGAGGTGGACCTGCGCGGCTGGCACGACGACGCGCCCAGCACCGACTGGTACCGGCTGGCCCGCTGGGCCGCCGGCGACGACACCGTACGGCGCACCTCGCTGCCCGGACAGCGCGACACTGCCGCCCGGGTCGACACCGACACCCTGATCGTGACCGGAGCGACGGTCACCGGTTGGCAGACGCGGGTGACCTTGTGCCGGCCCGCCGGCAACCCGACCGGCCCGGTGCTGCGCAGCATCGGCGCTGTCGCCACCGGCCCCGCGACGGTCGACCAGGGGTACACGGGGGAACCCGTCTCGTCCGCCGCCTGGGGCCGGGTGCTGGACGTGCCCCGCTACTCGCAGCGGCTGCACGCCGGCCAGTACCCGCAGTGGGGTGGTGGCGGGGACTCCTGGTGCAGCCCCACCTGCACCTCGATGGTGCTCGCCTACTGGGGCGCCGAGCCGACGCCGGACCGCTACGCCTGGGTGGAGCCGTCCGGCCCGCGTCCGGTGGTGGTCCACGCCGCCCGGCACTGCTACGACCACGCGTACGCCGGGGCCGGCAACTGGCCGTTCAACACCGCGTACGCCGGTCTGCACGGGGTGGACGCGTTCGTCACCCGGCTGCGGTCGCTGGTCGAGGCGGAGGAGTTCGTCGCCGCCGGCATCCCCCTGATCGTCTCCGCCGCGTTTCGGGCCCATGAGGTGCCGGGGCTCGGGTACGACACCGGTGGGCACCTGATGGCCCTGGTCGGTTTCAGCGCCGACGGCGACCCGGTGCTCAACGACCCGTACGCCCCGGACGACGACGCGGTCCGTCGCACAGTGCCCCGGCAGGCGTTCGAGGCGGTCTGGCAACGGGGCAGCGGCGGGGTGGCGTACGTGTTGCGACCCGCGTCGGTGCCGCTGCCCCCGCCACCCGCCCAGGCCAACTGGTGATCAGTCGGTCAGTTTCCAGAGCTGGTACCCGCCGGCCGCACTGCACACCAGGTAGCCGGTGATCGCCTGACACTCCCCGGTGGCGTCGGGCAGCACGTCCACGATGCGCACCTCTCCGGCGTCGACGTCCAACTCACCGACGAGCACCCCTGCGTCGGGGTGCCGCCGTATGCCGACCAACCGGCCGCCGGGGCCGAGTTGGTACAGCTCCCACCGGCCCAGGTCGGCCACCTGCTGGCCGGTCAGCGCATCGAGCACGATGTACTGCTCCAGCGGACCGATTCCGCTGATGTTGGCCATCAGCCGGCCGCCGGTCGGCCAGGCCCACCCCCACTGGGTGCTGCTCCAGCGCACCTCGCCGGTTGCCGGGTCGAGCGCCTGTAGCTCGTTGTTGCCGGTACGCACACACAGGACGGGGCCGCAGTCCAGCGCGAAGTCGATGTGGAGCCGGGCGCGGGTCCAGCGGGCCTCAAGCTGGTCCAGCCCGTACGCGGTGACAGTGCCCGAGCCTCTGTCGATGGCCAGAAGCAGGTCCTTCGTCAGGTCCAGGCCGATCCGACCACCGTCGGGCGGGCGCAGGTCGGCGCGGGCCAGCACCGCGCCGGTGATCGCGTCGCGTACCTCGACCGGCCCGTCCGCCTCGCTGAGCACCACCCGGTCCACCCCGCGCTCGGTGCCCCGCACAGTCGTCTCGGCGCTGGCGCCGGAGAGCTGCCAACGCACGGTGCCGCAGCACGGATCGACCGCGCGCAGAGTGGACGGTAAGGTCTCGCCGCCGCTACGCAGCAGCACGTTGCCGTCGGTCAGCTTGGAGACGGTGCCTGGCTGCTGCCACCGGTACGCCCCGGTCGCCCGGTCCAGCGCGACGGTGATCGTGTCCCGACCCTCCGGGCCGATCTCGTAGCCGGTGGCCAGCAGCATCCCGGCCAGTGGAGTCATCCCCCAGTACCTGGCCTCCGCCGACAGCGGCGCCTGCCAGACCGGCTCGCCGCCGGGTAACCGGTAGGCGGACACCCGCGCCCGTCGGGTCGTGGTGTTGGTCGGCTCCAGGACCAGGAGGAGGTCACCGTCGACCATGACGTCGGACCCGGACCGGACCGGCAGCGTCACCGGGGCCGGCCGGGATGGTGTGACGACGGAACCGGCGAGCGTGACGAGCGCGAGCACCACGACCAGCGCCACGCGCAGCGGACGACCATGAGCGCGGGGCGGGCGGGGCACCGGGTCCGGGTCCGGGTCGTGCCGCAGCTCACCGAGGTCGATCACCGGCCCGGTCATCGCGTCAACCGCCACAGCGCGGTGGTGCCGTCGAGGCGCTGGCAGAGCAGGACCGGCAGGGACGCCTGGCAGCTGCCGGCGATACCCGGCAGCACGTCGACGATCCGCGTCCGACCGGCCACCAGGTCCAGTTCGGCGACGACCATCCGACCGTCGTCACTTCGCCGCACACCGACCAACGGATCGTCCGGTCCCAGCACCGGCATCAGACTCCACACGCCCAGTTCGGTTCGTACCTGCCCGGTGGCCGCGTCCCGCACCGCGTACCCCTGGCCGGGCCTGGCCATCAGCAGCCGACCGTAGCGGACGTCGGCCAGGACGTCCTGGCCCGGTTCCGACCACCGCACCGAGCCGGTGGCCGGGTCGAGCACCTGGAGGCCGCCGGTCTGCGGCACCGCGCAGAGCAGACCGCCGCATTCGAGCGCATGCGACACCAACGTCACCTCCGCCGTCCACCGTGGCTCCAACTCGGCCAGCCCGAAGCTCACCAGCCGGGTGCTGCCCGGCGGAACGAGCAGCAGCAGGTCGGCGACGATCTGCACCCGCTGGTACGCCGACCGGTCACCGGGCAGCGTGTCGATGCTGCGCAGCAGCTGGCCGGTGTCGGCGTCGTGCACCTGCACCTCGCCGGTCGGTTGCAGGAGCACGAACCGGTCGACCTGCCCCTCTGACGTGAGGTGGTAGGTGGGGCTGGCGGCCGGCGGGAGCGGCACCGACCAGAGCACCAGGCCGGTGTCGGGCTCCACCCCGCTCATCGCGCCCGACCCGTCCTCTCGGCCATTGGTCACCAGCAGGCCACCGCGAGGGGTCGGCTGGGGAGCACCGGGATGCTGCCAGCGTTGCTGGCCCGTCGCGCTGTCGAAGGCGGTGGTCTGGAACCGCCGATTCGGGGCGGTGACCGCCAGCGCCAGCACCAGACCCCGTTCGACCCGGACCTCGAGGTAGTTGGCCGTGCGGGCCAGCGGCGCCTGCCACCGCCGCCGCACCCCGACGCCGGTCGGTGCCGGCTGGGCGTACGCGGTCAGGTACCGCTCCCCGTCGGGTGCCGGCGGATCGACCACGTAGACCCCGTCCCCGGCCAGATACGCGGTGGCCATCCGCGACCCCGGCACCACGCTCACCGTGCGCTGCGTCGGCGGCGCGGCACCGGCCAGCATCACCAGGCTGAGAAGCAACACAGTCGCGCTGCGCAGCGGGCGACCGACGGCGCGCGGGCGGCGAACCGGAGGTGCCGACGTGGGCTCGTCGCTGATCTCGCCCAGCTCGATGATCGACAACGACCGTCCTTCCGTCACCAGGTAAGGCTGGCCGACGAGTCACCGTCCGGCAAACCGACCGTCAGCGCACCGGCCCGGCAAAAGTGACGGAACCCCGCCTGTACGATGGCGCGTCGTGGCTGTGCCGGTGGTAGACCCTTCGCTGATTCCCGTGACCGACGCCGACCCGGTCGAGGCCGAGTCGACACGGCGGCCTCGACGCCGTCCGGCCCGAGCCGACCTGTTGGCCCTCGGAGCCTATGTGCTGCTCGGCGTCTTCGTCTGCCTCAACTACTGGGGTGACGTCAACGGCCGGGTCTCCTCGCACCTGCCCACCGACCACAGTTGGTTCGAGTGGCTGTTCGCGCACGGCGAGTACTCGGTGCGGCACCTGGAGAACCCGCTGTTCACGGCCCGTCAGAACGCCCCGGACGGGGTGAACATGATGGCCAACACCTCGCTGCTCGGGGTGACCCTGCCGCTGGCCCCGCTGACCATGCTGCTCGGCCCCCAGGTGATGTACGCCGTCTACCTGGGCGCGGCGCTGGCGGCCACCGCCGGCACCGGGTACTGGATGCTCTCCCGCCACCTGGTGCGCTCCCGGGCGGCGGCGTTCGTCGGCGGCGCCTTCCTCGGCTTCGCGCCGGGAATCATCCACCACGCCAACGGCCAACCGAACTTCGTCTCGAACTTCCTGCTCCCGCTGATCGTGGTGCGGGTGCTGACCCTGGGTGAGCCGGGCCGGTGGCGCCGCAACGGCCTCGTGCTCGGTGCGCTGGTGGCGTACCAGATCTTCATCAACGAGGAGATGCTGCTGCTCACCGCGCTGGCCTGCCTGGTCATCGTGCTGGCGTACGCCGTGCAGCGGCCGCGGGCCACCCGGGCCGCCGCCGGCACCTTCCTGGCCGGACTCGGCGTCGCCGGCGGGCTGGCGCTGGTGCTCACCGCGTACCCGATCTGGTTCCAGTTCAACGGCCCGCAGTCCTACCGGGGCCTGCAGGGTGGCGTGTTCCACAACTGGGGCGAGGACCTGGTCGCCTTCGTCACGTTCGCCAGGGACACCTGGGCCGGTGACCCGGCAGTGGAGAAGACGATCGGTCTGACCGAGCAGAACACCTGGTTCGGTTGGCCGCTGGTGCTGCTCTCGGTGGTGGCTCTGGTGCTGCTCGTACGCCGCTCGCTGGCCGCCCGGATCGCCGCGGTGCTCATCGTGGTGTTCAGCGTGGCCGCGATCGGGCCGTTCGTGCGCTTCAACGGTGTGGAGACCGGCGTGCGCGGCCCGTGGTCGTACGTGTCGGACGACCTGCCGCTGGTCGAGATGATGATGCCGACCCGGTTGACGCTGGTGGTCGCGGCCGCGGTGGGCGTACTGCTCGCGTTGACCTGGGACGCCGCGCACCGCCAGGGGCGCGCGGTGGCCGACCGGCCGCGGGTGCCGGCCCAGCGCGTCGACGACGCGACTCCGGCGACGACCGACGACGCGCCGGCCGCGCCGGCCGCCTCCCGCCGCCGGTGGCTGCGCCCGGTGGGGTACGCGGCGGTCGCCCTCGCCGTGCTGCCGCTCTTCCCCCGCCCGCTGCCCGCTCAGCAGATCGACCCGCCGCCGCACTTCATCACCGCGGGCGGCTGGCGGCCGTATGTGCCGGCGGGTCGCACCCTGGTGCCGGTGCCGATCCCGAGCAACGTGCACGGTCTGCCGACGCTGCGGTGGAGTGCGCTGACCGGGCAGGAGTTCCCCGTTCCGGGCGGCTACTTCATCGGCCCGAACGAGCTGGATGAGGGGGTCTTCGGCGCGCCGAACCGACCAACCAGCACCCTCATCTACTCGACAATGGACAGTGGCACGGTTCCGGCGCTGACCGACGAGAACCGCCGGCAGGCCGTCGAGGATCTACGGTTCTGGCGGGCGTCGGTGGTGGTGCTCGGGGCGCACCCCCGCGAGGCGGTGCTCCGTGAGCTGGTCACCGCCCTGATCGGGCCACCGCAGCGGGTGGACGACGTCTGGGTCTGGGACGTGCGCGCCCTGGTGGGTTAGTCAGCCGACCCGGTCCCGGACGTCCCACAACCATCCGCCGTCGACCGGTCGGCCCGGGCCGAGCAGGTCGTCGACGGTTCGGCGGACCGGGTCACCGTGCTCCAGGTGCCCGAGTACGACCACGGCGGCACGCCAGTGCCGCAGGTCCTCGACCGCCTGGCGGCGGGCGGCGTCGTCGAGCGCCGGCACCACGCCGGTCTCGGCCACCTGCCGCAGCAGCACCGACGTGGGCCGGTCCGGCGCGCCCCAGCGGGCCGCCGGGTCGTCCGGGGCGCTGGGGCCGATGAAGTAACCGCCCGGCGCGGCGAACTCCAAACCGGTACGGGCGGACCAGAGCATCACCGGGCTGCGCCCGGCACCGGTGACCGGGGGCACCGCGACCACCGTCCGACCGGGCGGCACCAGCGGACGCCAGCCACCGGCGGCGAGAAACTCCGGCACCGGCGCGACCGGCACGACGCGGATCGGCGTCGGAAACAGGGGCAGCAACGCGGCGGCGACCGCGCCGGCCCACAGCAGCCGCACCGGTAGGCCCGGTGCCACGTTCGGCCCCCGCGCGGCCCGGACCCGGTCCACTGACAGCGCCACCAGCACCCCCAGCACCGGTACGCAGACCAGCGCGAACCGGGCCGGCACCGCGAGATCGAGCAACGGCAACCCACCGACCAGCCGGTACAGCCCCGGAATGCCGGTGGCCGCACCGTCCACCCGCAACTCGTCGCCGAGCGAGAGCAGGGCGAAGACCACGCCGCAGGCGGCCAGTGCCCGGACCAGCGGTCGTCGCCACTGCCAGATCACGATCACCACGGCGAGCACCAGCAGGCCCGGGCCGAAGAACGAGTTCTCCTCGGTCGGATTCGGCGAGAGCAGCCCTGGCAGCCAGTCGTCACCCAGCACTGTCTGCCGGGCCGACGCGGTGAACGAGGCGACGTCCAGTTGGAAGCCCTGCGTGGCGAACGCCATCCCGGAGTAGTGCTGCGGGCCGTAGAACTGGAACCACAACGGGTACGCCAGCGGCACCCCCGCCACGCCGGCGGCCACCGCGAGCCGACCGCAGAGGGCCGGCGCCAGCCGCCGTGCGGCCACCCGGTCGGCGAGCGCGTAACCCAACGCGAAGACGCCGGCCGCGAGCACCAGGAAGACCAGCACCTCCTCGCCGATGAAGACCTGCCAGACGAGCAGCAGCCCCAGGCCGACGCCGGGCCGCCACACGCCGTCTCGTGTCGTCTTCGAGGCCGGCCGGAACACCAGGGCGAGGATCGCGGGCACCAGGAACTGGGCGGCGATGTGCAGGTGGGCCCCCGCCTGGGCGATCATGCCCGGGGCGAAGCCACAGATCAGCCCACCCACCGCGGCAGGGGCCCGGGTGCCGACCAGCCGGCGGCGCAGCAGCACGTACCAGGCGACGGCGGACCCGGCGAGGCAGCAGACGACCGCCACGCAGAACGCCACCTGCGAGCCGAAGAGCACTGTGACCGGAGTGAGCGGAACACCCAGACCGAGCACCGACGTGTTCGCCATCAGGTTGACCCCGTCGGGCGCGTTCAACGCGGTGCTGAAGAGCGGGTTCTCCCCCTCGACCACCGCATGCGCGGCGTGAGCCAGCATCCACTCGAAGAGGATCTGGTCACCCGCCTGGTGGAACAGCCGCCACGGGTGACTCCACTGCCCGCTGGTCACCAGCACCGCGAGGCCCAGATAGCCGGCCACCACCAGCGCGTCCCGCAGCCAGGCCGAGCGGGACGCGCCGACCGTCGCCGGGGGCGAGATGTTCGGGGACGTCGTCCCGGTGGTCATCAGACCGAACGGTCGGTGAGCGTCCGGACGTCCCAGACCCAGACGTCCAACTCCTGGCGGCCCGGACCGACAAGCTCCTCGACAGTACGACGCAGTGGCTCGACGTTCTGCTGCCGCACCGGCAGCACCAGGATCGCCGCCCGCCAGTGCCGCAGCTCGTCGGCGAAGCGCCGACGCTGCCGGTCGTCAAGCTTGGGCGTACGCCCGGTGGTCGCCACCTCCTCCAACATCTGACCCACGCCGCTGGGACGACCGCCGAACCGGCCCGCGTCACCGGTGTTGCCGTTGCGGGGCGCGAGGAAGTAACCGCCTGGGATCTTGAAGTCGAGGTTGGTGGCCGCCGCCCAGCGCATGCCGTGCGTGTTGCCCATGCTGGGCACCGGGATCGGCACCAGCGTCTGGTCCGGCCCGACGTACGCCCGCCACCGGTCCGCCGTGATGAAGTCCGGCACCGGCGGCCGGGAGACCATCCGCAGCGGCATCGGTGCGATCGGCAGCAACGCGAAGGCCAGGCCCGCGGCGGTCAGCACCCGGACGGTACGGCGGTCGGCCGGGCGTAGCGCCCAGGCCCGCTCGACGGCGAGCGCCAGCAGCAGGCCGATCACCACGCTGGTGATGAGCCCGAACCGGGTCGGCACCACCGCGTCCAGCAGCGGAAGGTGGACCAACCACTGCCACGGTCCGGTGATCAGCTCGCGGTCCCACCAGGACACCCGCTCGCCAAGGGACAGCACGGCGAAGAACACGCCGGTCGCCGCGAGCGCCCGAACGATCAACTCCCGGCGCAGCCAGACCACGATGCCGATGGCCAGCATCGACAGGCTCCAGCCGAAGAAGGCGTTCTCCTCGGAGTAGTTCGGCGCCAGGTTGATGTTGGCTCGCTGGTTGCCGCCGAGGGTGGGCGAGCCGGGGGCGAAGAAGGCGGCGATGTCGTTGCCGTAGTCCTTCACCGCGTCGCTGAGCCCGTGGTAGGCCATCGGCCCGGCGAACTGCACGTAGAGCGGGTACGCCAGCAGCGCCCCCGCCAGCAGCGCGCAGGTCACCACGCCGACGCCCAGAGGCCGCCAGGCCGCTCGCCACCGGGCCGGCTCCTGAGCCAGCACCGCCAGCAGGAAGACGCCGCAGGCCAGCGCCGTGAAGAGCAGGATCTCCTCGTTGATGAACGCCTGCGCGGTGACCAGCAGGGCGAGCAGCGCCCCGTCCCGAACCGGTTTTCCGGAGCGGGTGAGCACCAGCACCCGCCACACGATGAACGGCAGCAGGAACTGGCTGATGATGTTCGGGTGCCAACTGGCGTGCGAGAGCATCGCGGGCGAGAAACCGCAGAACCAGCCGCCGACCGCCGCCGCGAGCGGGGTACGCACCAGGTGGCGGGAGAGCATCAGGTACCAGGCCATGGCGGTGCCGGCGAGACCGAGCGTGACCAGCACCACGAAGGAGACCGCCGGCCCGAAGAGCAGCGTCACCGGGACCATCGGAATGCCCAGCGCCAACACGGCAGTGTTGGCCATCAGGTTGACGCCGTCCGGGTAGTTGAACTGCTCGGTGTAGAACGGGTACTCGCCGTGCAGCACCACGCGTACCGAGTGGGCGAGGAAGAACTGCACCTGCGCCGGGTCACCGGTGTAGAGCGAGGCCACCCGACCGGAGGGGTCCAACCAGATCCGGCTGGTCACCCAGAGTGCGGCGAGCAGGAACAGCCCGCCCACCGCCAGATGCTGCCGCCGCCGGGTCCACCGCCGCCACCGTGCTCGCGTCGGCACCGCGCTCTCGGCCGGCGCTCCGGGTTCGGCGGGCGCTCCTGGGGCGGCCGGCGCTTCGGGATCGGCTGGCGCTGTGGCCGGGTCGGCCGGCGCTTCGGGATCGGCCGGCGCTGTGGTGGGGGCGGCCAGCGCGGGCGGGCCGGCGAAGAGACCGGCCGGTGTGCGGTAGCTCACCAGCTCGGCGGAGTCGGCTACCGCCTCCGGGTGCGGCGCGGGCAGGGCGCGGGACTCGGCAGGCGTCACAGTCGGCGGAGTCTACCGGAGTAACCAAAACGCCCTAAACCCCCGGTGGTGTCCATTGTGGTGCTTCGGGTGCCGGCCAACTGAGGCGCCGCATCGGACATCTCGTACTATGGCGCTTTCCGACAGCGACGGCGAGGCGATCGGGGGCGGTCCAGATGATTCCAGGCCGTCGGTACGGCAGGGCGCTTCCCGTCCTGCTGAGCGCGCTGCTGGCCGGCACCGCCTGCGGTCCGGTTGCCGAGCGGAAGCCGCAGGACCTCCGGGTCGGGTACGACAGCCTGGACGGCACCCTCGCCGTGTGGCCGCCCCGGGGCGACCTCTCCAGCGACGCCACGGCGACGTCGGCGGTCACCGCGGCGGTCCGGAGCTGGCGGTCGCCGGCCGACGACCGCGCGCACCTGCCCTCGTCGGGCATCCTCTTCTCCGGTCGGGTCGACGGCGCCCCGGTGGCGCTGGTGGCCGCCGACGTGCCCGGCGAAAGCGCATCCTGGCTTCTGCAACTGACTCGCGAGGGCGACCGGTACACGGTGACCCGCGCCACCGAATACACCGATCCGGGTTACCTCGTCTACTCCGACGTGCTGCCGGTGCAGACGGCCGGCGGCCGGCGTTACCTGGTCTCGGCCCGGGTGCAGAGCCTCCTCGGGCCCAAGGACCGGACGTTGACCATCGCGGACGGTCTCAGCGCACCGGTCGACGTGCCGTCCTGCACCGCCGTCGGCGTGACCGCGACCCTGCGAACCACGGAGTCGCTCCCCCGTGGTCGGGCCGCCGACCGGCTGCTCGACCTGGGCACCGGCACCGTTGACCCGCGCTACCCGTTGGTCCGCGACGAGTCCGGCACGGGCCGGCGTGCGCTCACCGGTCTGGACACCTGCGTGCTGTCCGGCGACCGGGGCCCCTTCGGCAGCATCCCGCGCCGGATCGGGGACCGGGACGCCCCACGCTCGGTGCCGACGTCCTGGCCGATGGCGAAACTCACCGTACGCTCGCTCGGCGAAGTTGCCCTCGGCGGCGGCGAGCCGGCCGAGTTGCAGCAGCTCAGCTGGGACACCGACGCCGGCGCGATGACGGCGGTGATCTATCGACCTGCCGACGGGAGCGCGCCCGTCGTCTCACCCGCCGACCGGGCCACCCCGTTGCAGGCGTACCAACTGCCGGTGCCCGGTCAGCCGCTGGTGGTGCTGAGCTGGCGGGCCACCCGGGACAGCTCCCTGTCCGTTCCGCCGGGCACTCCCCTGCTGGTCGAGCGCCCCGGCCTGGTGGTCGTCCCCACCCCGTCCCGCTCCCAGACCTACAGCCTCGCCAACACCGACAAAACCCACTACCGCTCAATCTCCCCCCGCTAACCCACCCGCCCCGCCCCCTCACCCCGCCAGACCGGGCCGGGCCGGGCCGGGCCGGGCCGGGCCGGGCCGGGCCGGGCCGGGCCGGAGCAGGCCCTCAGCCGGCCTCACCCCGCTCACCCCGCTCAGCCCGCCCAGCCCGCTCAGCCCGCTCAGCCCGCTCAGCCGCGTCGATCTTGCACTTTCTGTGCCGACAAAACGGGCTCAAGGCGCATTACGTCGACCGAAAGTGCAAGATCGGCGCGGGAAGGGCGCGGGCGGCGCGGTGGGGGTGGGAAGGGTTGGGCGGTGGCGGTGGGGCGGATATGGAGACGTCGGGCGTCCCGCCGCACCCCGCCACGCCACGCTGCACCCGGCCACGCCGCACCGCACCCCGCCACGCCGCACCCCGCCGCTCCGCCGCCCCCGCCACCCCCGCCACCCCCGCCACCCCTCCGCAAAGTCGATCATGGAGTTGTGGTGGGCAACTACTGGCCATACGCACCTTTTGCGGGGCACCACAAGTCCTTGATCGACGCAGCCGAGGCGGAGCTGGGGCGGGGCGGGGCGGGGCAGTCAGTCGGAGGGCTTGGGCGCTGCGGGCTGGGGACTGCGGACTGCGGACTGCGGGCTGGGGGCTGCGGACTGCGGGCTGGGGGCTGGGGGCTGGGGGCTGGGGGCTGGGGGTGGATATGCGACGGCGGGCGTCCCGAGGGACGCCCGCCGTTGTTTGTTCTCGTCAGTTCTGTGCGGCTGCGTCGCTGGGGGTGAGGCGGTCCGGGGTGGCGTCCAGGCCGGAGATCCAACCGGTGACGTTGCGGGCCACGTCCTGAGCGGTCAGGCCCAGGTCGGCGAGGATCTGCGCGCGGGTGCCGTGCGGGTGCCAGTCGGCCGGTACACCCAGGTCCTTGAGCGGCACCCGGACGTCGGCGTCGCGCATCGCCTGGGCGAGCGCGTCGCCCACCCCGCCGACCCGGACGCCGTCCTCGACGCTGACCACGAGCCGGTGGCGGGCGGCCAGGTCGACCAGTTCCGCCGGGACCGGGCGCACCCAGCGGGGGTCGACGACGGTGACGCCGTAGCCCTGCTCGGCGACCCGGGCGGCCACCTCCATGCCCAACTGGCCGAAGGAGCCGACGGCGACGAGCAGCACGTCGGTACGGGCGGACTCGGCCAGCACGTCGACAGTGCCGACCCGGCGCAGCGCCGGCAGGTCCGCGGCGACCGCACCGGTTGGGAACCGCACCACTGTCGGACCGTTGTCGACGGCCATCGCCTCGCGCAGTTCCTCGCGCAGGGTGGCGGCGTCGCGGGGAGCGGCGATCCGCAGCCCCGGCACCACACCGAAGACCGACATGTCCCAGATGCCGTAGTGGCTGGGCCCGTCCGGGCCGGTGATGCCCGCCCGGTCCAGTACGAAGGTCACCGGCAGCTTGTGCATCGCCACGTCCAGCAGGACCTGGTCGAAGGCACGGTTGAGGAAGGTGGCGTAGACCGCCACCACCGGGTGCAGGCCACCGAGCGCCAGACCGGCCGCCGAGGTGGCCGCGTGCTGCTCGGCGATGCCCACGTCGTACACCCGCTCGGGGTACTTGCGGGCCAGCTTGGCGATGCCGGTGGGCTCGGCCATGGCGGCGGTGATGCCCACCACGTCCGGGCGCTCGTCAGCGATGGCCAGCAGCTCGTCGGCGAAGACGTGCGTCCACTTCACCGACGGGGCGGCGAGCAGCGCGCCGGTCTCCACGTCGAAGGCGCTGCCGGGGCCGTGCAGGCAGTCGGCCTCGTCCTCCTCGGCGGGACGGTAGCCGTAGCCCTTGCGGGTGACGGCGTGCACGATGACCGGGCCGCCGAAGTTCTTGGCCGCGCGCAGCGCCGCCTCGACCGCCGTCACGTCGTGCCCGTCCACCGGGCCCACGTACTTGATGCCCAGGTCCTCGAACATGGCCTGCGGGGCGACCGCGTCCTTGATGCCCTTCTTGACCGCGTGCAGCACCTCGTACATCGGCTTGCCGACGAGCGGCGTGGAGCCGAGGGCGTCCTTGACGGTGTCGAGGACCTTCTCGTAGCCGGGGTTGAGCCGCAGCGAGGAGAGGTGGTCGGCCAGCCCGCCGATGGTCGGCGAGTAGGACCGGCCGTTGTCGTTGACCACGATCACGAGGGAGTTGCCGGCGGTGGCGATGTTGTTCAGCGCCTCCCAGCACATGCCGCCGGTCAGCGCGCCGTCGCCGACCACGGCCACGACGCTGCGCGCCTCGCCCCGGAGGGCGTACGCCTTGGCGAGGCCGTCGGCGTAGGACAGCGCGGTGGAAGCGTGCGAGTTCTCGATGAGGTCGTGCTCGCTCTCCGCCTGGCTGGGGTAGCCGGAGAGGCCACCGCGCTGGCGGAGCTTGTCGAAGCCGGCCTGACGCCCGGTAAGGATCTTGTGTACGTACGCCTGGTGGCCGGTGTCGAACAGGAGCCGGTCCCGGGGTGAGTCGAAGACGCGATGCATGGCGAGCGTCAGCTCGACCACACCGAGGTTGGGCCCGACGTGCCCGCCGGTGCGGGAGACCTTGGTGATCAGGAAGTCCCGGATCTCGGCGGCGAGGACGTCCAGTTCCTCGCCGGACATCCGCTTGACGTCCTGCGGACCGCGAACCGTCCCCAGCAGCCGGCCGTGGTTGGCCGTGTCCTCTTCAACACTCATGACCGGAGAGTCTATCGGCCCCCCGGTACTCCGCAGCCCGGCCCGAGCCGCACGCACCCGGGCCGGGCCGGAAGTGGGCAGCTGAGCACCCGGTCAGGCGCCGACGCGGGTGTTCTACCGCACGTCCGGGGGAAGCAGCAGCCCGACCTGCTCGACGTGCTGCGTCATCGGGAAGAGGTCGAATCCGCGCAGCGCCGCCAACCGCCAGCCCAGCCCGGCGAAGGTACGCACGTCCCGGGCGAAGGCGGCCGGGTCGCAGGCCACGTACGCGACCGCCCGCGGGCCCGCGGCGACCAGCGCGCGGACCACCTGGGCTCCGGCCCCGGAGCGCGGCGGGTCGAGCACCACCACGTCGACCGGGCCGGTGATCCGTCGGCGGGCCAGCGCGGTCTCCACCCGTGCCGACACCACCTCGACGCTGGGCTGGTCGGCGAGGTTCTTTCGGGCGGCGGCGACACCCTGCGCCGCCGCTTCGACAACTGTCACCCGGCCGGTGGCGCCGACCCGTGCGGCCAGCCCGGCGGCGAACAGCCCAGCGCCGCCGTAGAGGTCCCAGGCGACCTCGCCCGGCTGCGGGTCCAGCAACTCCAGCACGGCTGCGGAGAGGGCGTCCGCGGCGGCCGGGTGCACCTGCCAGAACGCGGAAGCGGGCAGCGTCCAGTCCCGTCCGGCGGCGACCTCGCGGACCTCGGTCGGGCCACTGACCGGGGCGGGCGCCCCGTCGCGGATCTCCGTGACGGTGACGTCTCCGCCGGTGCTGGCGACGGTCTCCACCGCCTCGGCGGCCGGCCAGCGCGCACCGGTGGGGGTGAGCACCGGAAGCTGCTGGATGGCCGGGTGGGCGATCCGGCAGCGGTCGATCGGCACCACCTCGTGCGAGCGGTGCTTGAGCAGGCCGGCACGGTCGGCGGCGTCGACCGCGTAACGGACCCGGGAGCGCCAGCCGAGCAGCCCACCGGGCAACGCCTCGACGCGCACGCCGAGCCGGTCCAGCTCGACGTCGGTCAGCCCACCGAGGCGGACCAACTGCTCGCGGACCACTGCGGTCTTCCAGGCCAGCTGGGCGGCCGGTGCGACGTGCTGGAGGTCGCAGCCCCCGCAGGCACCCGGCTTCGCGTACGGGCAGGGCGGCTCGACCCGGTCCGGTGAGGGCTCCAGCACTGTCACCGCGTCGGCCCGGACGAACCCCCGGTGCACCTCGGTGACCTCGGCGACGACCCGCTCACCCGGCAGCGCGTGCCGGACGAAGACCACCTGCCCGTCCACCCGGGCGACACAGTGCCCGCCGGGCGCGACCGCGTCGACGGTCAGCTCGACCCGGTCCGTCTCGGCCAGGCCCCGCTCGAACGCCGGTGAGGCCGACGCCGACGGCGTCCCGGGTGTCGCGGTCCGCTGACCGCCTGGCTCAGTCACGAGTGTTCCCCATCGTTGCGCTGCTCTCAGGACCGCCCTCGCCGGGCGGCGCGGCGGCCACCGGCGGTGCGGCGACCGGCGCTGGCACGGCGCTCCGTGGCCCACGCGCCGGTGTCCGGGACAGTGTGGCGTCCAGCCGGTCCAGGTTCTTGCTCGCTGTCGACGCGAGCTGCCACGGCACGCTGACCACCATGACCCCCGGTTCGAAGAGCAGCCGGCCCTTGAGGCGCAGGGCGCTCTGGTTGTGCAGCAGGTTCTCCCACCAACGGCCGACCACGTACTCGGGGATGAACACGGTGACCACGTCCCGGGGCGACTTGCGGCGGGTGGAGGCGACGAAGTCGAGGATCGGGCGGGTGATCTCCCGGTACGGCGAGTCGATCACGGTGAGCGGAATGGCCATCTCCCGTCGCTCCCAGTCGGCCTGGAGGTCCCGGGTGTCCTTCTCGTCCACGTTGACCGTCACCGCGGTGAGCGTGTCCGGCCGGGTGGCGCGGGCGTAGGCGATGGCCCGCAGCGTCGGCTGGTGCAGCTTGCTGACCAGCACGATGGCGTGGTTGCGGGCGGGCAGCACGGCCCGGCCCTCGTCCGGCGGGGTCAGCTCGACGGCGATCCGGTCGTAGTGCCGGCGGATCGCCAGCATCAGCACATAGATCACCGCCATCGCGGCGATGGCGATCCAGGCACCGAGCAGGAACTTCGTGATCAGGACGATCACCAGCACCGCGCCGGTCAGGCCCGCGCCGAAGGTGTTGATGGCACGCGAGCGGTACATCCGGCGGCGCGCCTCCGGGTCCCGCTCGGTGCGCAGGTGCCGGTTCCAGTGCCGGATCATGCCGGCCTGGGAGACGGTGAACGAGACGAAGACCCCGACGATGTAGAGCTGGATGAGTCGGGTCACCTCGGCCTGGAAACCGACGATCAGCACGATCGCGAAGAGAGCCAGGAAGACGATGCCGTTGGAGAAGGCCAGCCGGTCGCCCCGGGTGTGGAACTGGCGGGGCAGGTAGCGGTCCTGGGCGAGGATCGAGCCGAGCACCGGGAAACCGTTGAACGCGGTGTTCGCGGCCAGGAAGAGGATCAGGGCGGTCATCCCGGCCACCACGTAGAGCAGGATCGACCCGGAGCCGAAGACCGTCTCGCCGAGCTGGGTGGTGACCGTCTTCTGCACGTACCCCTCGGGGCCGGAGATGATCTGGAGGCCCGGGTCCTCCACGAACTGGAGGTGGGTCAGCCGGGACAACCAGATGATCCCGACCAGCATGCTCACCGAGATGGTGCCGAGCAGCAGCAGGGTGGTGGCGGCGTTGCGGCTCTTCGGCGCCTTGAACGCCGGCACCCCGTTGGAGATCGCCTCGACACCGGTGAGCGCGGCGGCGCCCGAGCTGAACGTCCGCAGCAGCAGGAAGATGAGCGCGAAACCGGTCACACTGTGCTCGGCCTGGATCACCAGGTCGGCGCTCGGCGCGCGCAGCTCGTCACCCAGCACGAAGACCCGGAACAGACCGGTGAGCAGCATGCCGCCCATCACGATCACGAAGCCGTAGGTGGGGATGGCGAACGCCGTGCCCGACTCGCGCAGACCACGCAGGTTGACCGCGCTCAGCAGGACGACAGCGCTCACCGCGATCAGGACCTTGTGGGTGGCCACGAACGGCACCACCGAGCCCAGGTTGGCCACCCCGGAGGAGACCGACACCGCCACCGTGAGCACGTAGTCGACCAGCAACGCGCTGGCCACCCCGACGCCGAACTTCGGCCCCAGGTTGACAGTGGCCACCTCGTAGTCGCCGCCACCGGACGGGTAGGCGTGCACGTTCTGCCGGTAGCTCGCCACCACGGTGAGCATGACCACGACCACGGCCAGCGCGATCCACGGCGAGAAGACGTACGCGGAGGCACCGGCGATGGAGAGGGTCAGCAGGATCTCGTCGGGCGCGTACGCGACGCTGGACAGCGCGTCGGACGCGAACACGGGCAGCGCGATGCGCTTCGGCAGGAGGGTGTGCTGGAGCCGGTCGGACCGGAACGGTCGACCGAGAAGAAGCCGCTTCAGCAGCGAGGTGGGACTGGCCACGAACGCCAAGAGTACGACCACCACGGCGGGGGCGCGGGGGTGGGCGATCACCGCTGCTCGCGACGGCGGGGTACGGTCGGTCCCCGCTCGTGACCGGGACGTGGCAGGCTCGCACTCGAAGGCCACCGGCAGCGGGAGTGGTACGCACCTTGGGAGGGACAGCGTGCACGTCGTGATCATGGGATGTGGTCGGGTCGGGTCGACGCTCGCCCACAGCCTGGAGTCCCGAGGGCACTCGGTGGCGGTGATCGACCAGGACGCCGACGCCTTCCGCCGGCTCGGCCCCGACTTCGCCGGGATCACCGTGACGGGGGCCGGCTTCGACGGCGAGGTGCTCCGGCAGGCCGGCATCGAACGCGCGGACGCCTTCGCGGCGGTGTCGAGCGGCGACAACTCCAACATCATCTCGGCCCGGCTGGCCCGCGAGACGTTCGGCGTGTCCCGGGTCGCCGCCCGCATCTACGACCAGCGCCGGGCGCAGGTCTACGAGCGGCTGGGCATCCCCACCGTTGCGACCGTGCGGTGGACGGCGGACCGGATGCTGCGACACCTGGTCCCGGAGGGCAACGTGGAGATTTTCCGCGACCCCACGAGCACGGTGTCGATCGTCGAGGTGCCCGTACACAAGGACTGGATCGGCCGACCGGTGCGGACGCTGGAGGACGCGACCGGGGCGCGGGTGGCCTACCTGATCCGCTTCGGCATCGGCACGCTGCCCACCGGCTCCACCGTCATTCAGGAGGGCGACCAGGCGTTCATGCTGGTCAGCGATGACATCGTGGCGACTGTCACGTCGGTGGCGGCGACGCCGCCGGAAGGAGGGCACTGAGCCATGCGGGTCGCCATAGCGGGCGCGGGCAACGTGGGCCGCTCGATCGCCCAGGAGTTGATCGACAACGGCCACCAGGTGATGCTGATCGAGCGTCAACCCAAGATGCTTCGCCCGGACCGGGTGCCGGCCGCCGAGTGGGTGCTGGCCGACGCGTGCGAGGTGAGCAGCCTGGAGGAGGCCGACGTCGCCGGCTGCGACGTGGTGGTCGCGGCGACCGGCGACGACAAGACCAACCTGGTGCTGTCGCTGCTGGCCAAGACCGAGTTCGCGGTGCCCCGGGTGGTCGCCCGGGTCAACCGGGCCGAGAACGAGTGGCTGTTCACCGAGCAGTGGGGCGTGGACGTCGCGGTGAGCAAGCCGCGGGTGATGGCTGCGCTCGTCGAGGAGGCGGTCACCGTCGGCGACCTGGTCCGGCTGATGACCTTCCGACAGGGCGAGGCGAACCTCGTCGAGATCACCCTGCCGCCGACCGCCCCGTACGTCGGTGAGCCGATCCACGCCGTGCCACTGCCCCGAGACGCCGCCCTGGTGGCGATCCTGCGCGGCAAGCGGGTCCTGGTGCCCAGCCCGGACGACCCGATCGAGGCCGGGGACGAGCTGATCTTCGTCTGCACCGCCGAGGTGGAGGACGCCGTCCGCGCGGTGATCCTCGGACCGGACAGCGTCGAACGGACCCGCGGCTCACGCTGACCCCACGGGGCTGAGCGGTCCGGCCGCCCGACGTCGCTCAGGCGCTGGGCAGCGGGGCCGGCGGTGTCTCCCGGGTGACCCGGCGCACCGTCCAGACCGTGATCAGCAACAGCAGCGCGTACGGCGGGTAGCCCAACGCCAGTCGGGCCACGCCCAGCGCGGTGTCCTGGTGGGCCAGGTAGAGCCCGGCCTGCACGCCCACCTTGGCCAGCCAGACCACGCCCCAGAGCACCGTCAGCTGGGTGAACGTGCGCACCAGCTTCGGGTCGGACCGCCACTCCGAACGGCCCTTGGCCACCAGCACCGACCAGATCCAGCCCACCAACGGCTGCCGGATCGCGGCCGAGACCAGCAGGGCGATGCCGTAGCCGATGCCGTAGAGGATGCCGGGAAGGTAGAAGTCACGCTCGTCGCCGGTGCGCCACGCGATGGCCGCGCCGACACCGACGCCGAAGAGCCCGTTGACGGCGTGTCGGATCGGTCGACGCTGGGCCAGCCGCAGCCCCGCGATCAGCACGGCGACCGCGATCGACGCGATCACCGCCGGGCGCAGCTCGCCGATGATGTTGGCGACGACGAACACCACGACCGGGATGCTGGACTCGACCAGCCCGCGCCAGCCGCCGAGCTGGTCGGCCATCTGCTCGGCGATCGTCGGCAGCGGCTCCTCGTCCTGAGGGTCGGTATCCGGCTGTGCCGCCCGGTCCTGTCCCGTCGTCATCGCCGGCCTTCCGTCCGCAGTGCCGTCACTTGGGCGTGTCCAGCTCGTAGTAGGGGTTGTAGATGACCTTGCGGTCGTCCCGCACGGCCACCCGGCCACGGGCGGTCAGATGCCGGCCCGGCTCGATCCCGGCGATGTGCCGTCGCCCCAGCCAGACCAGGGTGACCACGTCACTGCCGTCGTACAGGTCGGCCTCAAGGGTCGGCAGATTGGTGCGCGGCGTGTAGACCACGGTGCGCAGCCGACCGGCGACCGAGACCAGCTGACCCCGGGAACACTGCTGGGCGGGGATCCCGCCGCACTGGGCGCTCTCCCGACGCAGCTCCTGCGCGTCGATTTCGGCCTCGCTGGCGGTGAACCTCTGCAGGATGCGCCGCAGCGACACCCGGCCCTCGTCGGTCGTCATGACCTCCGCGTCACCCTCTCCACGCTCGCCGTCCCCGGCCGGCCCCGGCGGCGCCGGAACCGTGCCGCCAGCGTACGCCGACGGGGCTGGTTCCGGCGGGCCGGTGCGCGCCGGTCAGACCTGACGCGGCGCGGCGGCGGCGTCGCCCGCCTCGGCCTCGGCCTGGTCGGCGATCTCCCGAGGCAGCCGCAGCGGCAGGGGCTCGCGGACCGGCTTCGCCTCCTGCCCACGGTCGACCACAAGGCCGTCCAGGCACTCGACGAGCGGACCGGCCATGGCCGGGTCGGTGGCCACCGGGCCCTGGAAGACGCCCCGGACCATCCAACGCGGCCCGTCGATTCCGACGAACCGCAGGTTCGTCGCGCCGTCCGGCGTGTTCACCTGTGCGTGCAGCTCGGGGCCGTACTCGCCGGCGACCTCCTGCGCGCTCGCGCCGTCGCGGAGCAGCGACTGCCGGATCTCCTCGCGCACCTCGTCCCAGATGCCCTCGGACCGGGGGGCGGCGAAGACGCCCAACTGGAGCGCGTTGTCACCGTGCACCAGCACCACCTGCTGGACCACACCCTGCGGGTCGGCCTGCACCCGCACCTCGACGTCGGCGATCGCCGGGATGTGCAGGCTGCCCAGGTCGAGTCGCTGCACGTCGTCGTAGCTCTCGGAGATGTCGTACGGGCCGCGCTCCAACGTCGGCGTCGCATCGCCCTGGTCCGGGCCCTGGGTGGCCCGCTCGTCACGGGTCTGCCGCTCCGCGTCGGCCCGCTTTCGGGAGAAGATCACTGCGCCTGCCCTCCGCTGTTCACACTCACCCTGCCACCTCTTCCGTCTGCCCGCGGCCCGGCTCGCTCGGCCGCCGCTCGACCCGGTCCTGGCCCGTCGGCGACGGCACCAGCCCGGCGTGCCCACCGGTGGACCCGTGCCCACCAGCCCCGCGCCGGGACGCGGGCAGCTCGACCACCGGCTCGAACCGCGCCCGCGCGACCTGCTGGACGACGAGCTGAGCGATCCGGTCGCCGCGGGAGATCTTCGCCGGCACATCCCGATCATGATTGATCAGGTTGACCAGGATCTCACCCCGGTAGCCGGCGTCGACCGTACCGGGCGCGTTGAGCACCGTCACGCCGAGCCTGGCCGCCAGACCGGAGCGGGGATGGACCAGGCCCACGTACCCCTCCGGCAGCGCGATGGCCACGCCGGTGGGCACCAGGGCACGGCCGCCAGGTGGCAGCTCCACGTCCGCGGCCGCCACCAGGTCGGCCCCGGCATCGCCGGGATGCGCGTACGTGGGCAACGGCAGCTCCGGGTCGAGCAACTGCACAGGCACGGGTACGACGTCGGTCACGGGTCCCCTCTTCCGTCCGGTTCGCGGGGTGACCCTGCCATCCTGCCGGTTCGTCGAGCCGCCGTGCGCCGTACCCTCGCAGGAGTGAGCATGTCGCCCTCCCCGTCCGCCGATCAGCCGCCGGTCACCGCCCGCTCGGCGTACACCGAGCGGTTGGATCTGCCCTGGTGGCTGTGGCTGGCCGGGCTGGTGGCCGCCGCGTTGCTGGCCGTCGAGATCTGGATGGGCGCCTCCGGCGTCCGCGCCTGGCTGCCGTTCGCCGTGCTGGTGCCGCTCACCGCGGTGGGGCTGTGGTGGCTGGGCCGGATCCGGGTCGCGGTTGCCGACGCCGAGCTGCGGGTGGACGACGCCCGCCTGCCGGTCCGTTTCGTGGCCGACGTGGTGCCGCTGGACGTGGCCGGCCGACGTGAGGTGCTCGGCGTCGGCGCGGACCCGCTCGCCTTCGTGGTGCAGCGACCGTGGATCGGCGGCGCCGTGCAGGTGATCCTCGACGATCCCGCGGACCCGACCCCGTTCTGGGTGGTGAGCACCCGCCACCCGGTCGAACTGGCCGAGGCGGTGCTGACCGCACGGGACGCCCTGTCGGCCTCCCACCCGACGGCGGGCGAGCCGGGCTGACCCGACGCCGAAGGGCGCTCAATTGGCGGTCCGACGCCGAAGGGCGCTCAATTGCCCGTCTGACGCCGAAGGGCCCGCTCAGGTGCCGGTCGGCGGGCCTGGGAGGGCCGCCGGTGGCGCGGGCCGGGCGATACCCCGCCGGCGCAGGTCCACCTGGAGTTGCTCGGCCATCTGCTGGGTGGCGCGACGGTTGAGGAAGCTGGCTACCGCCGCCCCGGTCAGGAACGGCCCGAGCGTGGTGAGGTTGCGACCGAAGCGCCGCAGCAGCATGTCCCGCAACTCTTTGCGGGCGGCGGTGCCGAGCACCGCTCCCACTCCCACGCCGGGCACCATCGGGTTGACGCCGCGTTGAGTGGCCCAGGAGTGCACCAGCGCGACCGCCCGTTGACTCCCGGCGGCCGGTAGCGCCACGCCGTGGATCTCGTGCAGCTCTCCCACGAGTTTCAGCTCCACCGCCACCACGGCCACGGTCTCGGCGGCCAGCAGCACCGGCGCGGAGAGCAAAGTCGGGGCCACCGTCCACTCGACGGCCGCGACGCCCCCACCGGCCGCGCCGATGGCGGCGGTGGTCCTCGACGCGTTACGGATGAGCCGGTCGGCCAGGGCGGTGTCGTCCAGGCCGGGGAAGTGCTGGCGCAACGTGTCCAGGTCCCGTACCGGCACGTGCGGGGCGATCTCGGCGACGGCGTCGACCATCCACCGCACGGCGGCGCGGGGCTTGAAAAGGTCGGAGATGCCCCGTGCACGGGCCTGCCCGACCATTCGGGTCAGTAGTTGGCGGCGTCGGGCCGGCGCGATGTCGTCCGCGGTCAACGCCGCGACGGTGGCACCGAGGTCGTCCGAGCCACCGTCGCCACCGAGGTCGTCCGAGCCACCGTCGCCACCGAGGTCGTCCGTGCCACGGGTGGCACCAAGGTCGTCCGTGCCACGGGTGGCACCCAGGCCGTCCGTGCCGCCTTCGGTGGTGCCGCCTCGATCGCTCATCGGACCTCCCGGTGCTGTGGCTACCCGCTACGAGTCAAGCAGGTACCCACCGCGGCCGCATGCCTACACCGGCAGCGGCGACCCCGTTCAGGAGGCCGCCGCCGGTGTTGTCGTGCTTCTCAGACGCACTCGCGGCAGATCAGCTCGCCGTTACGCTCGACCGCCAGCTGGCTACGGTGGTGGACCAGGAAGCAGCGGGCGCACCGGAACTCGTCCTGCTGCATCGGAAGCACCTTGACCGTGAGCTCCTCGTCGGCCAGATCGGCACCGGGCAGCTCAAAGCTCTCGGCGACCTCGGCCTCGTCGACGTCCACCGCGCCCGACTGTGAGTCGACGCGCCGTGCCTTGAGCTCTTCCAGGCTGTCCTCGCCGAGGTCGACCTCGTCGCGACGCGGGGCGTCGTAGTCGGTGGCCATCGGTTTCACTCTCCCATATCGATGTTGTCGCTTCCGGTTGTAACGCCGGACGACGCTGTTTCGGTTCCGCTGGCCGGCCATCACTTGTGTCGGGCACCCGACCCGAGGACCGAACGGGTCGAGCTCGCTGGGGCGACTGCCCTGCGAGCGCGGAACCTTACCCCCCCTTGGGCGAGGCATGTATACCGCCCTTGCGGCTGAGATGTACGCCCCCGCACGCGAGATTGTTCCCAATGTGATTCAGGCGACACGAAGATAGGGGTAGTAGTACCCGGTTCGCGGTCGGCGCGCCGGCATGTCGGGCTGTTTCCACGCGACGGCCGGACAACCGTTAACCTCAGCGGCGTATTCGACGGCCGGCGGCCTGAGCGATCGTTCCCGGCCGCCACCACCCACTGAGGTTCCGGGGAGAGCCCTGATGAGTTTTGCGCGCGTGCGAGCACTCGTCGTCGTCGGCCTGCTGGCGATCATCGCCCTGGTCTTCGTCGTCGTGGCCGTGGTCCGCGACAGCCAGGGCAACGTGGGCACCGCGGCGGGTTGCCCCGAGGGCTGGCCGCTGGCGGATCTGACCCTGCGCGAGCGCAAGGACGTCAAGATCAACGTTTTCAACGCCACGGATCAGCCCGGCCTCGCCCACACCGTCGCCGACGAGTTCAGTAATCGACAGTTCCAGGTCAAGAAGACCGGGAACGAGAAGAAGGTCGACAGCGTCGCGGTGCTGCGGTACGGCCCGAAGGGCGTCGGTTCCGCGCACCTGCTCCAGGCGTACTTCCTCAACAACGCGGTGCCGGGCTACGACCCGAAGCGCGCCGACGACACCGTGGACGTGGTGCTGGGCAACCGCTTCCAGCAGCTCGCCACCACGACCGAGGTCAACCAGTCGCTCGGCGACTCGGGCCCCCCGGAGGCACCCAAGGGCGCCTGCCCGTCCCCACCCGCCAAGTGACGGCGTAACCGGTCCCCCGCAGCGCCGGCCGGCGACCCGTAGCGACCCGGCCCACCGGTCAAAGCCGGGCCCGCCTGTCAAAGCCGGGCCCGCCGGTCAAAGCCGGGCCCACCACCCGGAACCGGGTGTCGGAGGGCCGGAGCCGGCCGCTCGGAGCCGGCCGACCTGGTCCGCCGGTCAGGGACCGCCGGAGGCGTCCAGCGCGGCCAAACGGTCGTGCAGCGGCGCGAAGAGCGCGGGCGGGGCCGCGACCACCAGGTCCGGCCCTGGCGGCCGACCGGCCAGGCCAGCGACCCGGACCCCCGCCTCGGCGGCCACCAGCCCGCCAGCCGCCAGGTCCCAAGCCGCAAGACCCTTCTCGAAGTACGCGTCGAGCCGCCCCTCGGCGACCAGGCAGAGGTCCAGCGCCGCGGCGCCGAGTCGCCGAATGTCCCGTACGTGTGCGATCAGCCCGGCCACCACCTGCGCCTGGTGCGCCCGACGGCCGGCGTCGTACCCGAAGCCGGTGCCGACCAGCGCCTGCCCCAGGTCCGCCTCGCCGGAGCAGCGCAGGCGCGCACCGTCGCGCCAGGCCCCGCCTCCGGCCGTGGCGGTCCATTCCTCGCCGGTGCTGACGTTACGCACGACGCCGGCAACCACCACCCCGTTCACCTCGGCGGCCAACGAGACAGCGGAGTACGGCAGCCCGTAGAGGTAGTTCACAGTGCCGTCGATCGGGTCGACGATCCAGCGCACTCCGCTATGCGCCGCGCCGGCAGCTTCCTCCCCGTACTCCTCGCCCAGCACCGAGTCGTCGGGGCGTAGCGCGGCCAACGCGGCGAGGATCTGCCGCTCCACCGCGCGGTCGGCGGCGGTGACCACGTCGGTGACGGTGCTCTTGGTGGCGGCGACGACGACCCCCTCGGCACGCATCCGGTACGCGGTGTCCGCCGCGTCCCGAGCCACCTTCACCGCGATGGTCAGCAGCTCCGACGGTGTCGTAGCCGAGTTGGTCATGATTCGCCTCTTTCCGCACTCCGAGTGCATGTGGGTGGGTGAACTACCGACCCAGCCTCGGAAGATCATCGTTCCCGACGCCGTACGACGGCACCAGAGCAGGATCTTCGGCGCCGGAATCCGCTGCGAAGTGGGCGCACCGCACCGTCCTCGCAGCTTGACCGGCCGACCTCCGGCAATATGCCCCTTTAGGTTGGTAATGTCGCTTAAGTGCTTACCACCCCGTCCACGCTCGGCTCACAACCGATGCCCAACCGCGACCTGGTGAGGACGCCACCGGCCAGGCCGACAACGACCCCGGTGATCCACACGCGCGCCCTCGCAACCGCCACGTCGACCACGTACTGCCTGCTCAAACGGCAGTTCGGACACGTTCTGCGCGCCACCCGGCGCGACGACGGAAGCCCTTCGCCGGCCGCGCGGCTATCATTACCGCGAAGCCCATATCTCCACCCCACCGACGGTCCCCACCGGCGGTACGCGGTGCGGAGCAGGATGATCGCCGCAGACGGCGTTACAATTCACCCCTGCCCACGCGGCACGGACCGCCGACCACCGGCCGGACCGTGACACGAGGGTCCCTCAACCACATCGCCCGGCACGGTAACCCTCGCTGCGCTGGACGAACCCGCCGTGCCCGCTCTTCGCCTCCGGAAGGTCATTCGTGACAGAACCCCGCCAGCCCGGCGCCGACGTTCGCTCGCTCACCGACACCCTGATCGCCCACGCCCAGAGCGCCGGTGGTCAGCTCACGTCGGCTCAGCTCGCGCGCACCGTCGAGTCCGCCGAGGTGACTCCGGCCCAGGCCAAGAAGATCCTGCGGGCGCTCTCCGAGGCGGGAGTGACCGTCGTGGTGGACGGCTCGGCGAGCACCCGTCGCCGCGTCGCCGCGGCCCGCTCGACCACGCCCGCGTCCCGGGCCACCACCGCCAAGACCACCAAGAAGGCCGCCGCGCCGGCTCCGAAGCAGGCACCCGCCGGCGACGACGCCCCGGCGACGTCGGCCCCGCGCAAGGTGGCCGCTCGCAAGGCGACCGGCGCCGAGGCCGCAATGGCGACGCCGACGAAGGCGACCAAGTCGACCCGAGCCACCAAGGCGACGGTGGCAGCGGCTGCCGGGGCCAAGCCGACCAAGGCTGGCGGCAAGGCCAAGGGCGAGGGCGCCGAGGGCGAGATCGACCCGGAGGAGCTGGCCGCCGCGATCGAGGACGTGGTGGTCGAGGAGCCGGCCGAGCTGGCCCAGGCAGCCGAGACCGACGCCGCCGCCTCGGCGACCGACAACGACTTCGAGTGGGACGACGAGGAGTCCGAGGCCCTCAAGCAGGCGCGACGCGACGCCGAGCTGACCGCCTCCGCCGACTCCGTCCGGGCGTACCTGAAGCAGATCGGCAAGGTTCCGCTGCTCAACGCCGAGCAGGAGGTGGAGCTGGCCAAGCGGATCGAGGCCGGGCTCTACGCCGCCGAGCGACTGCGGGCCGCCGACGAGGGCGAAGAGAAGCTCGTCCGGGAGATGGTCCGTGACCTGGGCTGGATCTCCCGCGACGGCGAGCGGGCCAAGAACCACCTCCTGGAGGCGAACCTCCGACTGGTGGTGTCGCTGGCCAAGCGCTACACGGGCCGTGGCATGGCCTTCCTCGACCTGATCCAGGAGGGCAACCTCGGTCTGATCCGGGCCGTGGAGAAGTTCGACTACACCAAGGGCTACAAGTTCTCCACGTACGCCACCTGGTGGATCCGGCAGGCCATCACCCGCGCGATGGCCGACCAGGCCCGCACCATCCGCATCCCGGTGCACATGGTCGAGGTCATCAACAAGCTCGGCCGCATACAGCGTGAGCTGCTCCAGGACCTGGGCCGCGAGCCCACTCCGGAGGAGCTGGCCAAGGAGATGGACATCACACCCGAGAAGGTGCTGGAGATCCAGCAGTACGCTCGGGAGCCCATCTCACTGGACCAGACCATCGGCGACGAGGGCGACAGCCAGCTCGGCGACTTCATCGAGGATTCCGAGGCCGTCGTCGCCGTCGACGCCGTCTCGTTCTCGCTCCTGCAGGACCAGCTCCAGCAGGTGCTGCAGACGCTCTCCGAGCGTGAGGCGGGTGTGGTACGTCTGCGCTTCGGCCTGACCGACGGCCAGCCGCGGACGCTCGACGAGATCGGCCAGGTCTACGGGGTGACCCGGGAGCGGATCCGGCAGATCGAGTCCAAGACGATGTCCAAGCTGCGTCACCCGTCCCGGTCGCAGGTCCTCCGGGATTACCTGGACTGAGCGGGTTTCGTCAACCGAACGTGTCGTTTTGACCACCTGGTGTGCAACACCAGATGGTGATCGTCCGGATGCACGAATGTGATCGTTGACGTGGCACCCTGGGTGCACGGCACACTGTCCCTTCCAGGTGTGACCTCGGTCCCCCGCGGGCACACAGGGAAGGCAGTGCCTAGTAAGGGTGTTGCACGATAGGTGAGCAACGACCGAAGAGATTGTTCATCGGTGACGACCAGAGGAGGAAGGCGATGACCCCGACCCTCACGCCGCCGCCCGTCACGGCGGCTCCCCCAGCCGCCGATGAACGGTGCGACCGCTGCAATGCTGCCGGGAAGCTCCGGATCACTCTGGCGGGTGGGAGCGAGTTGGTGTTCTGCGGGCACCACGCGAACAAGTACGCGGAGGATCTCGTGAAGATCACCGAGCGGTTTGCAACGGAGCCCGATTTCAGCTGGCGTGGCGCCGATCTGATGGCGAACTAAATCCGCAAACCGACATAGCTGACCGGAGGCACCCCGAGGGTGCCTCCGGTCAGCTCTTTCTGTCTGGACACCCCCGCGCCCCGCGCCCCGCGCCCCGCGCCCCGCGCCCCGCGCCCCCCCCCCCCCCCCCCCCCACCGCGCAACAACC
>NZ_JBEZEX010000021.1:0-128923 GCF_040649115.1 Micromonospora sp. NPDC049049
CCCCTCTCCCTATCTGCCCACGTGCCGCACCCCGCCACAGTTGGCCCTACCGCGGCGGGGCCCTCCCCCCTTACGCGTTTGCAAGCCCCGCCGGGGGGGGCGGCCCCCCCCCGCGGCGTCCTGCGACGACGGTCCTAGGACAGCGACCACTGTTGGCGGGTCGCGCCGGGCGCGGTGCGCTGGACGACGTCCACGTCGTTGTCGGTGATCATTCCGGCGAGATCGAGTACGCGGCCGCTGCTGCGGATCGTGACCTCGGTCGGTGGGTCATCGGGCGAGGGTCCATTGCTGTTCGGTACCTCCGCGGTAGGTCGACTGGACGACTGCGGCGCCGTCGTTGGTCGCGGCGTTGGCGACGGTGAGCGCCTTGCCGGAGTTCCGATTGATGATCGTGAAGTACGTGCCGACCGGGATGACGCTCCACAGTTGGTTCGCGCCGTCGTGGGACGTCCACTGCACGACGCTCGCCCCGTCGGCGGTGGACCCGCCGGACACGTCCAGCACCTTGCCGCTGCTGCGGTTGACGATCCGGTAGTAGCCGCCGCCGGCGTCGGCGAGCGTCCAGCGTTGGTGCGTCGCACCGTTGCTGGACCACTGGATGGCGCCGCCGCCGTCCCCGCTGCCCGCCGGCACCTCGAGCACCTTGGCGCTGTTGCGGTTGACCGCGCGGTACTCGGTCGACGGGTCGAAGGCGGCCGCCGGCGTCGCCGCGGTGGACACCTCGACCTTGTCCGCCGTGACCGCCGTACCGGAGGAGCTGGCGTTCTTGCTGTTCAGCACCCGCACTCGCAGGACGTGCGAACCCTGCGCGAGCGGTCCGCTGGTGAAGACCATCGCCTGGTCCACCCGGGTGGGGGAGTACAGGTCGACGACAGTCTCCGGGCCGCCGTCGATCGAGACGCCCGCCCGCCCGTGGTTCGCCGCGCGGGCGGCGAAGAGCTTGATCTCGTTGCCGGTGAAGCGCACCTGGTAGGCGCTGTCGAGCGTGCTGCTGTAGTGGTCGTCGCGCTGGAACTGCTGTGCGCCACCGGTGCCGTAGGACCACGTGCCCGAGTAGCTGAACTGGTTGTCACCGGTGCCCGTGGGGGTGTCGTTGACCTGGACCACGCTCGGCACGCCCGGGGCGTCCCCGGTCGCGTCGACGCGGGCGAAGAACGCCTCCACGGTGCCCGAGCGCGGGCCGCCCCACAGGCGCTCCGCCACGACCTCGGTCGGCCGCTTCGCATACTGGTCGAACCACTCGTCGGTCTGGTACTCCACGGCGTCCGACCAGCGGGCCATCTGGTAGCCGTTGACCTTCGCGTTCTGGTCCGGCGCCCAGCTCTCGTAGACGTTCTTGGTGTTCACGTAGAGGTTGAGCCCGGGTGTCACGTACAGGGTGCTCTCCGGCACGCCGACCACCGTGTGGCCCAGGTTGTAGAAGTAGTTCAGCGACCCCGTGTACGGCGTGAGGACGATGTTCGTCGCCGGCTTGATGCTGGTCTGCTGACCGTTCGTCTCCCACCAGTTCCACAGCTGGGCCGTCTTGCCGTACGAGCGCACCTTGTCGTTCATCAGGTTCATGAACTCCGTGAAGACGTCACCGGGGTAGGCGAAAGCCCGCGCCTGCGCGTAGCTGACCAGCTCGGGGCACGAGTTTTTGGCGGCGTCGGTCTGGTACTCGTCGCCGCCGATGTGGAAGTACTGACCGTCGAACAGCGGCACGAATTCCGACAGCAGGTTCATCACGAACGTCCGGGCGTTGTCCTTGGTGAGGTTCAGCGTCCAGCCGCCCCTCTCACCGCCCGGCCAGGGCGCGTAGTCCATCGACGAGCAGGAGAACCGCATCGTCGGGTCGTACGTCGTCATGGCCGTCGCGTGGCCCGGCAGGTCGATCTCGGGAACGATCGTGATGTGGTACCGCTTGGCGACGTCCTGAAGTCGTCGCAGGTCGGCCTTGCTGTAGGACTGCGCCGACGCCAGCCCGGGATACCTGTCGCTGCGCAGCCGGAAGCCGTTCCACTCGGTGAGGTGCAGGCGCAGCGTGTTCAGGCGTAGCCACGCCATCCGACGGAGCAGGTTCTCCAGGTAGTCCATCTCGTAGAAGTGCCGGCCGACGTCGAGCATCACCCCACGGTCCCGGTACTGCGGGTAGTCCCGGATGGTCCCCGCCGGCACCGTCGTCCTCGCCGCGCTCTGCTTGATCACTTGCAGCAGGGTCTGCGTGCCGTAGTACGCGCCGGCTGCCGCGTTCGCGCGGACCACGACGGCCGACCCGGCGGTCAGCAGGTAACCCTGGTCGCCGATGCCGGGGTCGCCAGCGTTGAGGGTGAGCAAGATATCACCGGTTCCCGGTGTCGCCGACGAGACGACGGGTACGTCGGCACCGCTTATCGCGCCGAGGTCGACGCGCAGCGACGTCGCGGCCGTCGACAACTGGCTGGCGTACGCGGGGTCAACCAGGATCCGGGATGACGCGGTGAGCGTCCAGACGCCGGTGCCGCCGGCCCACTCCCGGACGCTCGGCGCGACCTGGGGTGTCGGATTTGCCGCCCGGGCCGCCGACGGGACGCTGAGCCCCACGCCGACCAGCAGGGAGGTGAGGACGAGAGGAAGGAGCCGCTTGCGGGACGAGAACACGGTCGTGTACCCCCGATCGTTCAGAGCGGTAGGAGATCCTTGACGTTGCCCTGCAACAGGGGCGCGGTGCCGCTGTTGGACTGCGTGCCGACCAGGTGCACCGGGACGCTTCCGGCGCAGGTGACGGCGAGGTTGGAGAGCGTGCACCCGGACAGCAGCCACCGGGTGCCGAGCAGGTTCGTGGCGCGGACGTCGCTGTACCAGAGGGTGTTGCCGGTGAAGGTCGGCGGCAGGACGCCGTCGACGACCACACCGGGGCCCGGGTCGCGGACCGTCGCGCCGATCGGGAACGACAGCGCGGTGCTCCATCGCACGGGGACGCCGCCGTTGGAGTGGTTGACGGTGTTGCCGGTCAGGCTGCCGTGCCCCCAGTTGTCACTGGCGAGCGCGCCGTACGGGCTGGTCTGGGCGAACGAGTAGTAGGCGCCGTAGCAGCCGACGACGACGTTGCCGTTGATCGTCCAGTTCCCCGACGAGTTCCAGATGGCGAGTCGGCACGAGGTGAAGCTGTTCGCTGTCACCTGCGAGTACTCACTGCGGTCGGCCAACGAGACGCCGAAGTAGCAGCGGTGAAAGGCGTTGCCGTCGACCTTGAGCCGGTAGCCGAAGTAGTCGTCGGCCGTCGAGCCGGTGATCGCCAGGCCGGCACCGCGCCAGTTCGTGAAGTCGCAGTCCAGGATGCGTACTCCGGTGCTGCGGCTGATCCGGACGGCGACGTGCGCGAACTGTGGTGCGGTGCCGACCGGGCTGGCCTGGCGTCCGAGGAAGTGGACGCCGCTGATGGTGACACCGCTGCGGCCCACGATGGACAGAGCGCCGGTCTGGTCGTCGGGGACTGTGACAGTCGCGCCGTTGCCGACGATGAGGCAGTGCTCGGGCAGGGCGACCGGCGCGGTGAGGGTGTACGTGGCGCCGGGTGCGAGCTGCACCTGAGGCGTACGGGCGAGGACGGCGTTCCAGTCGTCGGAGACGCCGAGTACCGGGAGGGACGTCGAGGCGATCGCAGCATCGGCGCGGCCGGGCGGAACGACGGCGGCGAGGGCACCGGCGGCGCCCGCCAGCGCGACCGCGCGGCGGGGGAGTCGTGTGGTCATGGGTGGTCCTTCGGACAGCGTGAGATTGTCCTACGTCAGATGTCGGACGAACTTACGAGCGATATCGACACCCGTCAAGAGCCCGTTTCCTCGCTCTCCGCGACGGTCACCCGCCGGCTCTCCGGCCATTGGTGTCACGGTGGCCGTGCAAATTGGTGCAACTTTCGGCGGGAGCGGAACGCGGCACTTCGGGCCTGCCGAAACACGCCGCGCCTCCTCGACGCGGGTGCAAGCAGGGGCCGTGACGGCGCGCGAGCGCTCAGGACCGACCTTGACGTCGCCGGTGCCAGATCCTAGGGTCTGCAACATCTTGATTGATTCTCGCGCTCAGGCGTCATAAAAGATCATGCGTACTCATGGGCCGGCGTCGTCGGAAGAGGCGGACATGAAACGAGACCTGGACGGCGGCGGTCCGCCGGAGTCCGGGGCGCCCGGCGACCTGATCATCTCGGTGGCGCTCAATCCGGCACTTGACGTCACCTACACCGTGCCCGACCTGGTGCCGGACACCTCCCACCGGGTGACGGACGTGGTCTCCCGCGCCGGTGGCAAGGGCCTGAACGTCGCCCGGGTGCTGCGGCAGTTGGGCGCCGAGGCGATTGTCCTCGGCCTGGCCGGCGGTGCCGCCGGCGAGCAGATCGAGGCCGAACTGGCGACCGCCGGCGTACCGGCGCGGTTCGTCCGCCTCGACGCGGAGACCCGCCGCACGGTCACCGTTCTCGGGCGGGACACGGCGACGGTCCTCAACGAACCGGGCCCGTACGTCACCGCCGGCCAGTGGGAGTCGTTCCGGGACGTGTTCGCCCAGCGGGTCCGGGCGGCCCGGGTCGTGGTGCTGTCCGGCAGCCGGCCACCGGGCGTGCCGGAGACCGCGTACCGCGATCTCGTCGCCATCGCGCGGGCCGGCGGTGCCGAGACCATCGTGGACACCGAGGGCGCCGCGCTCCGCCACGCGCTGACCGCCGCACCGACGCTTGTGAAACCCAACGCCCACGAGGCGGCGGATCTGCTCGGCCGCCCGGTGCGTACTCGCGACGACGCCGTCGAGGTGGCGCACCGGCTCGTCCGGCTCGGCGCCGACGCGGGCGTCGTGTCCCGTGGCGCGGACGGGTTCGTGGCGGTCAGCGGCGGGGCCGCCTACGACGCCCGCGCGCCCGAACGGGTGGCCGGCAACCCGACCGGCGCCGGCGACGCCCTCGCGGCGGTGCTCGCGTACGGGCTCCTCACTCGTGCGCCCTGGCGGGACATCCTCGCCCGAGGGGCGGCCGTCTCGGCGGCTGCCGTCGCCTGCCCGTGGGCGGGCGAGTACGACGACGCCGTGGCTTCCCGGCTGCTGCCCGGAACCACGGTCGACGAACTGGACGAGCACCGCACCGACAGAGAGCAGGAACCGTGTCGCACGTCGCCTCCGAGATAACCTCCCAGCCCGAGACATGGCGTCGCGCCGTGGAGCTGGTCGACCGACCGGGCGTGGCGCGGGCCCTGCCCCAGCCGGGCGAACGGGTCGCCGTCGTGGGCTGCGGCACGTCGTACTTCATGGCGCAGAGTTTCGCGGCGCTGCGGGAGTCGGCCGGCCAGGGCGAGACCGACGCCTTCGCCGCGTCGGAGTTCCCCACCCGGCGACGGTACGACCGCGTGGTCGCCATCACCCGTTCCGGCACCACCACCGAAGTCATCCGACTGCTCGAGCAGCTGCTGCCCGGCAGCCGCTCGACGGTGCTCACCACCGACGCCGACCGGCCGGTGACCCGGCTCGTGAGCGACTGCGTCGTCCTCGACTTCGCCGACGAGCGGTCCGTGGTGCAGACCCGCTTCGCCACTACCGCGCTCGCCCTCTGGCGTGCCGGTCTCGGCGAGGACCTGACCCCGGCCGTCGACCAGGCGCAGGCCCAGCTGGCCACGCCGCTCGACCCGACAGTGGTCGGTCGGGACCAGTTCACCTTCCTCGGCACCGGCTGGACGGTGGGGGTGGCGCACGAGGCGGCCCTCAAGGTGCGCGAGGCGGCGCAGATGTGGGCCGAGTCGTACCCGGCGATGGAGTTCCGGCACGGTCCGATCAGCGTGGTGGACCACCGGTCGGTGGTCTGGATCTTCGGGCCGGTGGTGCCGGGCCTCCTCGACGACCTGGCCGCGACCGGGGCGATCGTGGTGCACGAGGACATCGACGCCATGGCGCACCTCACGACCGCGCAGCGCCTCGCCGTGGAACTCGCCGTGCGTCGCGGCCTGCACCCGGACCAGCCCCGGCTGCTCACCCGGGCCGTCGTCCTGACCGCGCCGGTTGCCTGAGGATCGTCGATGGCCCTCGTTCCCACCGCCGACCTGGTAGCGGCGGCCCGGGCCGCCGGTACCGGCGTGCTCGCGTTCAACGTGATCACGATCGAGTACGCCCAGGCGATCGCCGCCGCGGCGGAGCGTGCCGGGCGTCCCGCGATCCTGCAGATCAGTCAGAACGCCGCGCGCTACCACTGCGGCGTGTCGGCAATCGCGGCGGCGACGGCCGAGGTCGCCTGGCGGTCCAGCGCCACGCTGTCGCTGCACCTCGACCACGTCGATGACATCACCCTGCTGGAGCAGGCGCCCGACGCCGGATTCAGCTCGGTGATGGTCGACGCGTCCACGCTGCCGTACGCCGCCAACGTGGCGACCACCCGCAAGGCGACCGAGTGGGCGCACGACCACCGGCTGTGGGTGGAGGCCGAACTCGGCTACGTCGGCGGTAAACCGGACGCCCCGGCGAGCGCCCACACCGCCGGCGTCCGCACCGACCCGGCCGAGGCCGCCCGCTACGTCGCCGAGACCGGCGTCGACGCGCTGGCGGTAGCGGTGGGCAGCTCCCACGCGATGGCCGACCGGACCGCCTCGCTGGATCTCGACCTGGTGGCCGCGCTCCGCGACGCCGTACCGGTGCCCCTGGTCCTGCACGGCTCCTCCGGGGTGCCGCTGGAGCAGATCCGCGCCGCTGTCGCCCGGGGCATGGTGAAGATCAACGTCGGTACGGCCCTCAACGTGGCGTTCACCGACGCGGTCCGGGCCGCCGTGCCCCACTCCCGCGACCCGCGCCGATACCTAGCGGCCGGCCGGGACGCGGTGACCGACGGTGTCGAGCAGCTGCTCACGCTTCTTCGTGGGGCCGCGTAGGCGCCGCCGCTAGGCCGGAAAAGCGGGTGCGGGTTCGGACAGGTTGTGCCGCAGGGCGGCCGCGACGGCGCCGAGGGCGCCGCCCTCGTCGCCGAACTGGGCCGGCACTACGTCCGGGTGGCGGATGTGTCGGGGCATCGCCAGCTCGGCGATCGCCGCCCGGACCGGCCCGAGCACCACCTCGCCGGCGTGGGCCAGGGTGCCGCCGATGACCACCGTGCCCGGGTCCACCTGCACCACCATGCCCGCCAGCACGCGACCGAGCAGCGTCGCGGCGTGCCGCACCACGTCCTCGACGGTCGGCTCGCCTGCGCGGGCCCGCGCCACCAGGTCGGCCGGGTCGCTGACGGTAACGCCCCGGGCCGCGCAGCGCTCGATGAGCGTCGACGGACGGATCAGCAGTTCCAGGCACCCGCGACCACCGCACGGACACCGGTCCCCGTCGGGATCGACGCTGACGTGGCCGATCTCGCCGGCCGCGCCGTTCGCACCGCGGGCGAGCCGGCTGTCGACGATGAGCCCGCCACCGACGCCGTCACTCCATCGCACGTAGATGGCGTCCCGCACGTCGCGGGCCGCCCCCCAGGTGCCCTCGGCGAGCGCCGCCAATCGCGAGTTGTTGTCGGTGACGACGGCGACGCCGTACCGGTCCTGGATCCGCGCGCGGACCTGCTTGGCGGCCGGAGCAGGGCTGGCGCCGCCCGCCGGACGACCCCGGCCGGCCACCAGGCCGGGCAGGCCGAGACCTATCGCCTCCAGCGCGCGCAGGTCGATGTCGTGTTCCCGCACGAGGTCGTCGATCAGCTTGATCGCGGCGTTGGCCCGCCGGGCCGGCCCCGCCGCCAGCGTGACGGGGCGGCTGCCCCGGGCCAGGATGTCGTGCCCCAGGGTGGCGACGATGACGGTGATCGTCGCCCGGCCGAGGTCGATGCCGACGATGCGGCCGGCGGACGGGTTGAGGCTGACGGTCGTGGACGGCCGCCCCCGGCCGCGGTGGCCGGACAGCGCGGGTTCCCGCTCGACGACCACACCGCGGGCGATGAGATCGGCGATGATGTCGAACAGGGTGGTGCGCGACAGCCCGGTCAGCCGGATGAGGTCGGCCCGACTGAGCGGGCCGGCGCTGCGCAGCTGGGCCAGCAGGGCCTCCGTGTGCGCCAGCCGCACGCGTTGCATGGCATCCGGGCGTTCGATCACGGCACCATCATGACCGACGCCTGCTCCCGTGTGTCGTCGCGGCAACGTACGGCGCGGTGGCCGGCGCCGCCCAGTGGCGACGCCGGCCGGCGCTCAGGTGGCGCGAACGGTGACGCTGAGCGCCGCGTGGACCGGGGCCAGTCCGGCCGAGCGCACCGACAACGTCCCGGTGTACGTCCCCGCCGTGCCGAACGTGCGCCGGGACACCACGGTGAACGCGCTGTTGATCTGCATCGCCGGGATGCTCGGCTCGCGCGTCGCGGTAGGCGTCAACGACTCCACCCGCCCGTCGCTCCAGGTGACCGTGGCGGCCAGGTCAGTGCCGCGGAACCCGGGGGCGGTGACCGTCCAGGTGGCGCCGACCGGTGCGCCGACGACGGCCGCGGCGGACCGGCCGACCGCCTGTTGGCGCCACGCCACGTCGGCGGTGGGGAAGAAGTTGACGCCCTCGACTGTCAACCGCCCCCCGGCCACGGACAGGCGGGTGGTGAAGTCGGCGTAGTCGCGCTGCGCCTGCGGCGTCCACCCCACCTCGGCGGTGGCGACGAGGCGCGGGAAGCTGTAGTACTGCGCCTGGCCGACGCGGCGGATGAACTCGCCCCACAGCGCCGATTCGACCCCGAGCACGCTGGTCTCGGCGATGTTCGGGATGAAGGTGCCCGGGTCCCAGTTGTAGTGCCGGTCCAGCCCGCACGGTCCACCGCACGCCCAGGTGCCGCCGAGCGGTTGGCGGGGATCCTGCTTCTGCGGCACGTACGTGTGGGCGGCGGGGGAGAGGACGACCCGCGCGCCGCGGCCGTTCACCGCGTTGGCCACCGCCGTGCGGTCGCCGTTCCAGTACTGCACCACGGCGTTGCTCCGGGGTAGCGCCGTGCCGGCGTACTCGTTCCAGCCGACAACCGTCTTGCCGAGCGACGCGACGGTCGCGGTGAAGGCGTCGACCATCGTGGTGTAGTTCGCGTGGCTGGTCACGTGCGCCTCGTCGCCGCCGATGTGCAGGTAGGGCCCCGGCGTCATGGCGGCGATCTGGGTCAGCACCTGCGTGGCGAACTCGTACGTCGTCGCGCTTGCCGAGTCGAACGTCGAGTAGCCGACGTTGCCGGTGCCGTTGGCCGGCGCGGTCTGCTGGCCGGACGCCGGCTTGGGCTGGGCGCCGGCCGTGTTCAGCTGGGGGATGGCGTGCAGCGCCGCGTTGGTGTGCCCCGGCATGTCGATCTCCGGGATGACAGTCATGCCGTTCAGACCGGCGTAGCGCACGATCTCGGCGTAGTCGGCCCGGGTGTAGAAGCCGGTGACGCCGAGCTCGGTGCCCATCAGTTGGCCGCTGTCGTTGTAGGTCATGGCGGTGCGTCCGCTGACTGAGGTGAGCCGGCCGTAGTCGATGCCCGCCGGGTTGCTCGCCGGGTTGTCGATGGCGATCCGCCAGCCCTGGTCGTCGGTCAGGTGCAGGTGCAGGCGATTGATCTTGTATTGCGCGGCGCTGTCGATGTACGCCTTGATCTCGTTCATCGGGTAGAAGCTGCGGGCGACGTCGAGCATCATCGCGCGGTGGGCGAAGCGGGGGTAGTCGGTGATGGTCACCGCCGGCACCGTCCACGCGGTGCTCACGACGGAGTCGGACTCCACCCACTGGGGCAAAAGTTGGCGCAGCGTCTGCACTCCGTTGAGCGCGCCGCTGGCCGTGTCGGCGCTGATCCGGACTGTGCCGGTGGTGACAACGAGCCGGTACCCCTCGGCGGCGTGCCCTACCGGGCCCTTGCCGGCCCCCACCTCGACCACGATGGGTGCGGGCGCGGTGCTCTGGGTGACCACCGGCAGGGCGTACCCGGTGGCGGGGCGGAGCAGGCCGGCGAGGTAGGTGGCGGGCGCGGTGGCAGGTGATCCGACCGCGACGATCGGGGTGTTGGGGCTCAGGGTGTACGGCGTGCCGCCGTTCTCGGTGAGCGACACCGGCTTGGGCAGCAGGCCCAGCGAGGGCGCCGGTGCCGGCGCGGTGCTGTCCCAGATCTCGAACTCGGAGATCGAGTAGCCGTAACCCGCCCACCGCTGGTGGCCCTGCATCCGTACGTAGGACACCGGTTGGGCGGAGTTGACAGCTACGACGTCGGTGCGGGGGCAGGTGTCGCGCTGGAGGCGGGTCACCGTGGTCCACGCGACACCGTCGGTCGAGGTGAGCAGGCTGAAGTCGCGGGCGCACGCGTTGGGCCAGGTCAGCGTCACATGGTCGACCGGGGCGGCGCTCGCCAGCCGCACCTGAACCCAGTTGTCGTCCTGGTACTTCGACGACCACCGGGTGCCGCTGTCGCCGTCGTTGACGTGTGTGGCGACGAAGTCGGCGCGGTCGAGTTCGACGCTCGACGCGGTGGCGGTGCCGGTGCGGGCCAGGTTCACCGGCGCGGCAGTGGCGGGCGTGCTGGACGTGAGCGGCGCGAGCAGCGACGCGGCGACCGCGACGGCGAGCGTCGTCGCGCTGAGGCGGCGTCGGGATCCAGTGGTGTGGGGGGAGCGCGGAATCGACATGGGACTCCTTCGTCCGTCGCCCGGGTCGCCGGGGGACTGGTGGCTCGGGTAGCCGCAGTCTGGTCAAGCCGTTCAATTTAGTCAATGGCTCGGACAATAAGCGGGCGTGCCGGGCGGCCGTTGTCGCGTGGCGCGGCCAGCCCTAGGCTGCGGGTCAGAGGTCTGACATCTTATGAAACATTGCACCGTCCCCAGCTCGGGCTTTTTAGTCCGAAGGGTTGACAAGATTCGCCGGGTCACCAAAGATTCGCTTACCTACAGTGCCGCCGACCGGAGAGGGGCCCCATGTCCGAGCTGGGCTACGGAGCACCACCGTGGCGATAGACGTACGACAGTCCCCACCCCGAGGGCCGGAAACCCCCACCGCGGCGTCGCAGCCGCGCCGCGCCGTGCCGCTGCTGGTCTGGAACGGGATCGCCGTGGTGCTGGGCATCGGCATCTGGACCGTGCTGGCACAGATCGGGGTCTCGGGCCTCCCCGGCCCGCAGGAGGTCGCCGTCCGCGCCGGTGAGCTGGCCAGGGACGGCACCCTGCTCGACGACGGCCTCGCCAGCCTGCGTCGGGTGCTCATCGGCTTCGCGCTCGGCAGTGCCCTCGCGATCCCGGTCGGCTTCCTCATGGGCTGGTACGGGACGGCGCGGGGGCTGATCGAGCCCTACGTGCAGTTCTTCCGCACGATCCCGCCCCTGGCCGTCATCCCGCTGGCCATCCTGCTCATGGGCATCGGGGAGACCCCGAAGATCTTCGTCATCTTCCTCGCCGCGTTCCTGTCCTGCGTCGTGTCGACGTTCCAGGGCGTGGTGAACGTCGACAAAACCATGATCAACGCTGCCCGGGTGCTCGGCGCCAACGACGCCGTGGTGTTCCGCCGGGTGATCGTCCCCGCGTCCACCCCGTTCATCCTGGTCGGCATGCGCGTCGGCCTCGGCGCGGCCTGGGCGACAGTGGTCGCCGCCGAGTTGATCGCCGCGCAGGAGGGCCTCGGCTACCGGATGCAGCAGGCGCAGATCTACTACGACCTGCCGAGCATCTTCGTTGGCCTGATCACCATCGGCGTGCTCGGCCTGGTCATGGATCGGCTCCTGCTCGCCGCGGAGAAGCGCCTCACCGGATGGCAGGAACGCCGATGACCGAGAAAATCTCCTTCCGCTCCACCAGCCGCACGTTCGAGGTGGGGGGCAAGCCGTTCCACGCGTTGCGCGACGTCGACCTGGACATCGCCGACCGGGAGTTCGTCACAGTGGTCGGGCCGTCCGGCTGCGGCAAGTCGACACTGATGAACATCGCCGCCGGCCTGGTCGAACCCACCGGCGGTGAGGTGCTCGTCGACGCGCGTCCGGTGCGGGGGCCCGGCCCGGAACGGGGCGTCATCTTCCAGCAGTACGCGCTGTTCCCCTGGCTGACCGTGCGCGAGAACGTCGAGTTCGGTCTCCGGATCGCCAAGGTCGGGCGGGCCGAGCGGCGGCGACGGGCGCAGCACTTCATCGACCTGGTGGGCCTCACCGACTTCGCGGACGCGCTGCCCCGGATGCTGTCCGGGGGCATGCGGCAGCGGTGCGCCATCGCCCGCGCGTACGCCGTCGACCCCGGTGTCCTGCTCATGGACGAACCCTTCGGCGCCCTGGACGCCCTCACCCGGGTGCAGATGCAGGATCAGCTTTTGGCCACCTGGGGCTCCGAGCGACGCACCGTCATGTTCATCACCCACGACGTCGACGAGGCCGTCTACCTCGCCAACCGGGTCGTCGTCATGGCTGCCCGGCCCGGCCGGGTGCACGAGGTCATCGACGTCGACCTGCCGTACCCCCGCACCGAAGCGGTTCGCCTGTCACCGGAGTTCTCCCGGATCCGCAATCGGGTCTGGCGCGCCGTCTACCACCAGACCCCTCAGGAAGGTGCATCACAATGAGCCCTCTCTCCCGTCGCTCCCTGCTGACCGGCCTCGCTGGCCTGGGCGCCGCCGCAGCCCTCAGCGCCTGCGGCGACGACGACCAGTCCGGATCCGGCGGCTCCGGCACCGAGCCGGTGAAGCTGGGCTACATCGCCGACTTCACCGGCGCGAGCCTCATGGCGATCGCCGACGACAGGAAGCTGTGGGCCGAACACGGTCTCAAGCCGGACCTGAAGGTCTTCACCAACGGCCCCCTGCAGGTGCAGGCACTCGGCGCCGGCGATCTCGACTTCGGCTACCTGGGCCCTGGCGCGATGTGGTTGCCGGCCTCCGGCAAGGCCCGGGTCATCGCCATCAACTCGCTCGGTTTCGCCGACCGGGTCATCGCCCAGCCGGGCATCACCTCCCTGGCCGCGCTCAAGGGTAAGAAGGTCGGCGTGCCGGAAGGCACCTCCGGCGACATGATCGTGCGGCTGGCCCTGCAGCGCGCCGGCCTTTCCATCGACGACGTCGAAAAGGTCGCGATGGACCCGAGCACGGTCGTCACCGCGTTCGGGTCGGGTCAGATCGACGCGGCCGGCATCTGGTACCCGCTCATCGGCACCATCAGCAAGCGGGTGCCGAAGCTGACCGAGCTGGCCAAGAACGAAGACTTCTACCCGGCCATCAGCTTCCCGTCCGCCTACGTGGGCCGCAACGACGTGGTGACCGGCAAGCCGGACCTGGTGAAGAAGGTGCTCGCGGTGCTGCGCGCCGCCAACGACGAGCGGGCGGCCAACGTGGATCGCGCGGTCGAGGTCACCGCGAAGTTCCTCAAGTCGGCCCCGGTCGACCAGTTGCGCGCCGAAGCCGCCAACGCCCGGTTCCTGCCGTCCGCCGAGCTCGCCGCCAAGTCCACCGACGGCACCGTCGCGGGTTGGCTCACCGGTCTCAACGGGCTCTTCAAGGACCTCGGGAAGCTGCCGAACGCGGTCGACCCGAGCACCTACTACGACGCCGCCGCGTACGCGTCCTGAGTCGAGTCGCGTGAGAAAGGATCAGCACGTGCGGCCCAACATCGTCTTCATCATGGCCGACGACCACGCCGCGCACGCGGTGGGCGCCTACGGAAGCAAGATCAACGAGACGCCACACATCGACCGTATCGCGGCCGGCGGTGCACTCCTGGAAAACTGCTTCTGCACCAACTCGCTCTGCGCGCCCAGCCGGGCCACCATCCTCACCGGCACCTACAACCACGTCAACGGCGTTCAGACGTTGTCGACCGAGTTCGACAACCGGCAGCTCGTCTTCCCGGAGCTGCTGCGCCGCGCCGGTTACCAGACGGCCCTGGTCGGTAAGTGGCACCTCGGGCACGGCCCGGAGCACGACCCCCGGGGGTTCGACTACTGGGAGGTCGTGCCCGGCCAGGGCCGGTACCGCGATCCCGTGTTCATCGGCATGGACGGCACCGAGCAGGTCCGCCCCGGCTACTGCACGAACATCATCACCGACCTGGCCGTCGAATGGCTCGACCAGCGCGACCAGCAGCGCCCTTTCTGCCTGCTCGTGCACCACAAGGCGCCGCACCGCAACTGGGAGCCCGACGACAAACATCGCGACATGTACGTCGACGACGTGGCCGTACCGGGCTCGTTCGACGACGACCACTCCGGCCACGCCGCTGCCGCCCGGGCCGCCCGGATGCGCGTGGACCGGGACCTCACCGCCAACGACATCAAGGAGATGCTGCCACCGCACCTGGATCCCGACGAGGCCGCGCTCTGGACCTACCAGCGCTACATCAAGGACTATCTGCGCTGCGTCGCCAGCGTCGACGACAACGTGGGCCGCCTGCTCGACTACCTCGACGAGCACGGGCTGACCGACGACACCATCGTCGTCTACACGTCGGACCAGGGCTTCTTCCTCGGTGACCACGGCTGGTACGACAAGCGGTTCATGTACGAGGAGTCGCTGCGGATGCCGTTCCTGATCCGCTACCCGGCGGAGATTCCGGCCGGCTCCACCACCAACGAGCTCGCCATGAACGTCGACTTCGCCCAGACGTTCCTCGACTACGCCGACGTGCCGGCCGACCCTCGCATGCAGGGACGCTCACTGCGACCACTCCTGCGCGGCGAGGACATCGACGACTGGCGGCAGTCGGTGTACTACCGCTACTGGGAGCACGACGACGACGAGCACCACGTGTGGGCGCACTACGGCGTACGCACCCACGACCACAAACTGGTCTACTACTACGCCGACGGGCTGGGTCTGCCCGGCACCTCCGCCACGGCGCAGGAGCCGGAGTGGGAGCTGTTCGACCTACGCGCCGACCCGTGGGAGATGCGCAGCGTCTACGACGACCCGGCGTACGCGCGGATCCGGACGACGCTCACCGACGAGCTCGCCCGGGTCCAGCAGGAGTGTGGTGACGCCCCGTGGCAGCCCCCGACGCCGGTCACCGGGTGACGGACGAGTCAGTCACCTCGAGTGAGCCGACCGGACCAGCCGACCGCCGCTGGCCACGCCGGGTCTACGGGGTGGGCACGGAGCCGGACCCGCGGTTCACCCTCGCCAACGAGCGAACGTTCCTCGCGTGGCTGCGGACCGCGCTGGGTCTCATGGTGGCCGCCGCGGCGGTCAAGGCATTCGGCACGGAAGGCTCGCAGTGGGCGGCAGCCGTGCTGGCGGTACTCGCCGTCGGGGTGGCCGTCGAGGCGTTCCCCCGCTGGAGCCGCAACGAACGGGCGCTGCGGCTCCAGCTGCCGTTGCCGTCCACCCCCGTCGCGGTCGTGTCGGCGGTGGGGGTGGTCGTGGCCTGCATGACCATCGTCGTCGTGGTGCTGATCTGATGTCGTGGCGCTGAGGTGACGCAACCACCCGTGCTCGCCGACTGCGGAGCGCAGGCCGAACGCACCCTGCTGGCGTGGCTTCGTACGGCGTTGGCGACGGCCACCGTGCTGGTGGCCGTCGGACGGGAGTTGGTGCCGCGTCATCCGTTCGCGGCGGGGCTCGTGCTGGCCTGCTCCCCGCTCGCCGTGGCGGTGGCCGTCCTGGCTCGGCGTCGGTACCGGACCGTCCGACTGCCCACCCACCTGGGTCAGTCGGGCGGTGCCGCACTGCTGGCTGCTACCGGGACTTTGGTGGCGGTCGGCGGTGTGGCAATTCTCGCCCACGTCCTCGCCCGCTGAGGGCGACGAGTGCTGCCGTCCCGGGGCGGCGATAGGGGCGCCCCGGGACGGTGAGGGCGGTCAGGCCGTCGAGCCGTACAGGTTGATCTCGGCGGCGGAGGCGTAGCCGGCCCCGTTCGCGGCGCGGGTGGTGCGCAGGCGTACGTGCCGGGCCGTCGTGGGCGCGAAGACCGCTGTCTTCAGGGTGCTGCCGGAGCCGAAGGTGCCGGCGGTGACCTGGGTCCAGGTTGTGCCATCGGTGCTGGTCTGGATCTGGTAGTCGGCGATGGTGCCGTTGGTGCCACCGTCCTGGCGGGGCAGGTAATCGAGTTTGTCGACGCGGAAGGTGCCGCCGAGGTCGATGGTGATCTGGTGCGGCATGGCGGCGACACCGCCGACGTAGCGGGTGTGCCAGATGGTGGCGGGGTTGCCGTCGATGGCATTGGCGGCGGCGCCGTTCTCGCCGACCGTCTCGACGCTGTCCGCCGTCGCGGTCCAGCGGGCGCGCGACAGCTGGGGGCTGTCTCCGCCGCCGATCGCCTCGTCGGTCGGCGTGGCCTGGAAGACGGCGACCTCGAACGGCGCCAGCGTGATGCTCGCCGGTGCTGCGGGACCGGACACGAAGCCGGATCGGTGCCCGTCGCGCTCGGTGAACTTGTACCGCTGGTGGGTCCCGCCGGGCAGCTCGAAGACCGTCTGCGGGTTGACCGTGAAGCTCTGCGCGGATGCCGACGGGTTGCGTAGCATCAGCATCCCCTTCGACGCCCCGGCCGAGGAGTTCCAGGCGGCCGTGCCGTAGACGGCGCCCGCCGCCGGGTCACCGCCGACCCAGTGCACGTCGCTGAGCAGTCCTTGGTTGGCGCGAGCCCACCTGGCGTTGGCCGCCACGGTGTCCCAGAACCAGGCAGCGCCCGGCCGGTTCGCGTCAACGAGCGTGTTGCGGACGTACAGCTCCTGAAGGCTCAGGCCGAGCGCGAAGTAGGCGCGGATGTCCTGCGAGACCTCGGCCTGCACGCTGGGCTTGGTCAGGTCGTAGTCGGCGGTGAACTGCGGTGTCCGGTCGGAGAAGATGATCCCGTGGTTCATCAGGCTCGGGATCGGGAACAGCGGGTTCTGCACGGTGTTGTTGCGGAACGTCTCCGAGTCGCGGTAGTTGACGTAGCGCTGCTGTGCGCTGCCCGCGCCGACCAGGCCCGCGTCGTGCCCGTCACGCCAGATCGAGTCGGTGAACCACAACCAGTATGGTGACCCCCAGGTGCCGACCGTCGCGTTGACGAACACGTCCTTCTGGTGCGCGCGCAGATCCCCCGTCAGCCCGAGCAGGGCCTCGTAGTCGGCGATGTAACTCGCGTTCGGGCCGGACTGGTAGAGCCCACCGCCGATGCCGTCGAGCTTGAAGCCGCGTACCCCCTGGTTGTCCATCATGTCGAAGGCGACCGACCGGAACCGGTCGTAGTAGCGGGCGCCGCCGAGCTTGAACTGGCCGCCACTGTGGGTCTCCAGCCGTTGGTCGGCCGGTTTGCTCGCGTTGATCGCCTGGCGGGTGGCAGCGCTGGTGCCGTAACCGCCGAACGGCGACATCCACACCGACATCGAGGCGCCGTACTGCGCGGCTGCGGCCTTCTGTGGTGCGAAACCGGTGGGGAACTGTGTCGGGTCGAACGACCACACGTTCAGGTTCGCCTCGTCGACCCGTGGTGAACGCAGATAGTCCCAGCCGTCGTCGACCCAGAAGCTGTCGATGGTGGCGCCGCGGTTGCGCAGCTGGGTGCCGAACAGGTTGATGGCCCGGGTCAGCTCGGCGCTGTTGATGACCTCGCCCGGTGGCTTGAGGTCCAGCCAGCTCTGGTAGTGCAGGAACGTCCGGCGGTCGTGGGCCCGCTCGCGTTGCAGGTAGTACTGGAACGAGCGGCGTAGCTGCCCGACCGGGGCGACACCGGTGGATGCCGTGTACACCCACGACGAGCCGGCGGTGAGGTCCCCGGCGCGCGGCACCGCAATGTCGACCGCCGACCCGGTCACGGTGGCCTTCGCCATCGGGTTCTCGATGCCGACGAACACCGTCTCGCTGCCGGTCGTGCCGTGCGCCACCGGGCTGCCGTCGTCGTTGCCGAGCACCCGTGCGTTTGCCAGGTTGAGTTCCACCAGGCGCAGCGAGGTCACGTCGAACGTTCCGGCCACCGAGCGCACCGTGAAGCTGTGCTGCACGGAGTTGGCGCCGCCGCGCAGCCGCACCTGCCACTGCACGTCGAGGGTCCGCGCGCCACCGCCGTACCGGAAGGTGGTGGTCACCGCCTTGCCGGCGAAGCGTTCCGCGAGCCGTGCCGACCCGGCGTTCGCCGCCAGGTCGCTGACCACCGGACCGGCGGAGACGCTCGTGTTCGCCGTCGTGATGGTGCTGCCGTCGGCCAGGGTGAGGGTGAAGAGCCCACGCAGGCTCATCGGCACTGTGGCGTTCGCCGCCCGGTTGTCGAACCGGGTCAGCGACACCGTGCTGCCCTGCACGCTCCACGCGGTCGACAGCGCCGCGTTGGCCAGGGTGAAGCTGCCGCCGGAGAGCGACGCCGTCGCCGCGCCCGGCTGGACACCGGGGAAGACCAGTCCGGCGGCGTCGGTGTAGGTCGGGTCCGCCGGGACCGCCGCGCCGGCCGGGGCCGGATGGCCCCCGACCGTCGCGACGGCACCGGCGATCAGACCCAGAACGATGGTGGGCACGACGAGCCGCCGTGGCCGTGCTGTCGACGAAGATGGCAGGGGCATGGCGTGCTGCATCGTGCCTCCATCGGTGGTTCAGGCGGTGGGGGTGCTCCAGCGTTGGTTGGCGCCGTTGGTGCAGGGCCAGAGGATGACGCGGGTGCCGTTGGCGGTCCCGCCGCCGTTGGCGTCGAGGCACTTGCCACCGGTGCGGTAGCTGCTGGTAGCGGCGTCGTAGGTCCAGCGCTGGTACGCGGCTGTGGAACAGGTGCGGATCACGATCGCGGTGCCGTCGGTGAGGCTTCCGTTCGCCGGCTCCAGGCACTTACCCAGGGCGGTGAGGGTGCCGTCGTTGCGGTGGGTCCACGTCTGGTTGCCGCCGCTGTTGCAGTCCCAGAGGTTCACTGCCGTGCCGTCGGTGGTGTTGCTGCCGGGAATGTCGATGCAACGCCCGCTGGAAATACCGGTGATGGCACCCCGCTTCGGCCCGTACACCTCGAACTCCTGCAGCGAGTAGCCGTAGGTGGTGGCCCGCTGGGTGCCCTGCACGCGCACGTACCTGGCGGTGGTGTTGAGGATGTGCTCGTCCGTGCCCCCGTCACCGGCGGTGACGGTCACCGCCGTGGTCCAGGTGGTGCCGTTGGTGGAGGTCTGGATCTGGTACGCCCGCGCGTAGGCGGCCTCCCAGCGCAGTGCCACCCGGGACAACTCCTGGCTGCTGCCGAGGTCGACCTGGATCCAGCTCGGGTCGGTGTAGGCCGACGACCAGCGGGTGCTCAGGTCACCGTCCACGGCCGCCGACGCCGGGAAGGCCGCCGTCTCGGTGGACGACGCGGTCGCCGGACGGTTGAGCGCCAGGTTGCCTGTCGCCACGGCCGGGCCGCCGGGAGCCCGTCCGATGCGGTCGATGATGGTGCTGAAGGCGGTGTACGTGGCCGCCGGTTTTGGCGATCCCCAGGTCTGTTGGGCGACGACGCGCAGGATCGTCCGGATCCCGGCGGCGATCTGGTCCTCGGTCTCCGCGTCCGGGTAGTCGCACCAGACGTGCACCACGGTGCCCAGGTTGCGCGACGGATCGTTCACCGTGTTGTTGCCTTGGAACCGCTCCGGCGTCCAGGTCTCGTAGGCCCACGTCACGCTCGGCTTGCTGATGGCGGGGACGTAGTAGGTGGGATCCCACGCCTGGTTGGAGATGGTGTGCCCCCGGTCCACCAGGGCCTGCGGGGTGATGCCGTAGTTGTACCAGACCTCGACGTGGATGTTCGATGCCGGCCGGATGGTGCCGTCGGTGCCGATCCCGTCGTTCCACATGCGCGTCGTCTTGCCACCGGCGCGCACGATGTCGTTGGCCCAGTTGATGAAGCCGTAGTAGGCGTCCTTCGCGATGGCGTTCGGCCCGTACGTGGCGCGGGCGTACGTCAGCAGTTGCGGGTAGGCGGCGTAGTTGCCGACGTACTCGTCCGCGCCGATGTGCCAGTACCGGCCGGGGAAAAGCGGCAGGAACTCGGTGATGAGGTCCCGGGTGAGGGTGTACGCGCCCGGCTTGGACAGGTCGAGGTAGTAGGGGTTGCGGTTGCCGCTGGTGTCGGTGAGTTGAAGGTCCGGATGGTTGGCCAGGATGACGTTCATGTGGCCCGGCATGTCGATCTCGGGGATGACCTCGATGTGGTACCTGGCGGCGAGGGCGATCAGGTCGCGGATCTCCTGCTTGGTGTAGTACTGCTGCGACATCACCTCCGGGTGGGTGGTGCTCTCCAGCCGGAAGCCGAACGTGTCGGACAGGTGCAGGTGCAACCGGTTCATCTTCAGGTAGGCGAGTTCCTTGACGTGCCTGCGGAGCCAGTCGACTGTGAAGTACTTGCGGCCCACGTCCACCATCAGGCCGCGTTCGGACTTGGTGGGAGCGTCGGCGGTGGTGCCGGCGGGCACGCTCGTGGACTGCTTGAGCAGTTGCAGCACCGTCCGGGTGCCGTAGAAGGCGCCGGCGTCGGTCGAGCCCTGGATGGAGATGCTCGATCCGACGGTCATCGTGTAGCCCTCGGCGGGCTGGCTGCCGCCCAGTGTCAGCCGGATGTCGCCGGCGGCGGCGCTCCCGGTGGCGACCGGCACTGTGCGTCCGGTCAGGTCCCGCAGGTCGGCCGCGAAGGTGGCCGCGTCGTCGTTGAGCTGGGTGGTGTACGCGGGGTCGACAACGATGCGGGTCGCGGCACCGAAGGTGTAACTGCCGGTGCCCGCCGTCCACTGCCGCAGCGCCGGGATCACCTGTAGGTCACCCGGTACGGCCGAGGCCGGCGTGGCGGGCACGGTCAACAGTGCTGCGGCAAGTGCTCCCACCGCTCCGGTGACGCTGATACGCCGAAGACGCATGAACCGTTCCTCTCGGGAAGGGGTTGGGAAATCAGTAGGACGCCGGGTTGGCGGTGCTGTCGGTCGCGTACGCGGTGAGCGTCGCGACCTGCGGTACGCCGCGTGCGGCGGTGACCCGCAGCCGCAGCCGGTCACTCGTCACGGCGGTGGACAGCGGAACGATCCGCTTGTAGCCGACAGTTCCGGCGGCGGCGACCTGCTGCCAGCCGCCGTTGATCCAGGCGTCCACGGCGAACGCCTCGATGCGCTGGCCGTTGCCGACCGACTCCTGCAGCAGGATCCGGTCGAACGTGCGGGCCCGGCAGGCGGTCAGCTCGACCGCGCCGGTGACGGCACCACCCGAGGGCGACCAGTACGTGCCCAGTGCCGCGTCGGTGAGGGAGGCGTGCGTGCCGGTCGCACCCGCCCGGGCGAACAGCTCCCGGCCGTACCGTGAGCGTTGCGCGGTGCCGAACCCGTCGAGGGCTGTGACGTCCGGCGTGTCGATCACGCCGGCCCGGTTTGGTGGGACGTTGAGCAGCAGGTTGGCGTTGCGGCCCACCGCGTTCTCGTAGAGCTGCATCAGCGCGGCCGGCTGCTTGACCGAGCCGTTCTGGCCGGAGTGCCAGAACCAGCCGGGTCGGATGGACACGTCCGCCTCGGCCGGGTACCACGACAGGTAGGTGATCGTGCCCAGGTTGCGGCCGATCAGCGCACTGGAACCCAGGTCGCCCGACGAGGCAACGGCGAGCATGTCGTCGTCGCGGTTCAGCGCACCGGGATCGGTGCCCCGGAACGGCAGTGCGCTCCACTCGTCCGCGCGGAACGCCCCGGACTCGGAGCCGACCCAGCGCACGTCCGGGCCGTTGATCGCGATCGTGGCGGTCGGTTGCAGGGTCCGGATCAGCCGGTACCAGTCGGCGACCTGGTACGGCTGCGGGTAAGCGGTGTACGGGTTGGCACCGTCGAACCACACCTCGGCCATCGGCCCGTACTCCGTGAGCAGCTCGTAGAGCTGGTTGAGGAAGTAGGCGTTGTAGTCGTCGGCCTGGTACGCGTACGTCTGGGTCGGGGTGCGGGTGTCGCCGGCGACGAGCGTCGGGATGGTCACCGCCCGCTTGGCGCTGCCGTTGCCGAACCGGTCACCGCCGCGTCGGCCAGGGATCTCCGCGCCGTCGGCGGGGGAGAGGTAGAAACCGACGGCGAGACCGGCCGCGCGGACGGCGTCGACTGTGGAGCGCAGGATGTCGCTCTGGTTGGTCCGACCCCACCAGGGGCTGCTGCGCACCGAGTGGGTGCTGTAGCGCGACGGGTAGAGCAGGAACCCGTCGTGGTGCTTGACGGTGAGGATGACCTGCTTGAACCCGTTGCGCTTGAGCACGTCGATCCACTGAGCGGGGTTGACCGTCGTCGGGTTGAACTGGGCCGGGTCCTCGTTCCCGCTGCCCCACTCGACGTCGGTGAAGGTGTTCATGCCGTAGTGCAGGAAAGCCGTCAGCTCCCGCTGCTGCCACGCCAGCTGGGCGGCCGACGGGGTGACGTGGGCTGCCTTCTGCCGGATCCGGTCGAGGGTGTCGCACCGGTCGACGGTGATGACGGTGGCCGGGCTGACCGGGCCGCTGCTGCCGGGGTTGCCGGCGCAGCCGGGCGGCGGTGGCGTGCCCCCGCAGACCGGCGCGTCGAGCTGGAAGTCGACCGGACCGGCGGCGCCGGTCATCGTCGCGAGGGCGATGGCGTCGACGGTGCCGTGCCAGCCACGGTTGCGGGTTCCGGCGTCGTTGCCGAAGGTCAGCAGGCCCTGCGACGCGTTGGCCGCGGCGACCGGAGCGGTGACGGTGGTGCCCACCTGGCAGCCGTTGACGTACGCGACCAGCCGGGCCGCCGAGTCGTTCACGTACTCGTAGGCCAACGCCACGTGGATGTCCTGCGTGTCGGACAGGTTCGGCCCGCTCTGCCGGGTGTCGTAGTACGGGGCGTCCGGCCCGTACATGCCGAACTCCGTGGTGGTCTGCGAGCCGCTGGCATAGCGGTAGTAGCCCCCACCGGCGAGGCTGAGCACCGTGTCGAAGGTGATCGTGGCGCCGCTCTGACGGCGTACCACAGCCTCGGCCAGCAGGCTCTTGTTGACGTACTTCGTACTGGTCACCGGGATTCGTGGGGTGAACCCGATGCCGGTGACCCCTCCGGTGAGCGTGACGGCCGGACCGCTGATCGTCTCGCTGCCGGCCAGCCGGGTGAGCTGCCCGTCGACCAGTTCACCGGTCGACGGCGTGTAGCCGGTGGTGGAGGTGAAGGTGCCGCTGAAGCCGACGTCGAGCAGCGGTTGGTAGTCGGCGGCGGCGATGCGCCACTGTTGGTTGGTGGCGGTTGTGCAGGGCCAGAGGATGACGGCGGTGTTGTTGGTGGTGCCACCGCCGTTGGCGTCGAGGCAGGTGCCGGTGGCCTGGTTGCGCAGTGTCTTGGCGGTGGTGTCGTAGGTCCAGCGTTGGTTGGTGGCGGTGCCGCAGGTGGTGATGGTGGCGGCGGCGGCGCCGTTGGTGGTGCTGGCGGCGGTGAGGCACTTGCCGCGGTTGCGGATGGTGGTGTCGGCCTGGCGGGTCCAGATCTGGTTGGCCGCGCCGGTGCAGTCCCAGAGGATCAGGGCGGTGCCGTCGGCGGTGGCCGCACCCGGTACGTCGACGCAACGGCCACTCGCCACACCGGCGATCGTGCCGGTCGCGGCAGTGGAGACGGCCTGGTAGCGGTGCCCGGCCTCGGCCGTGAACGTCACCTGGTCACCCGTGCGGGTCACCGGCAGGGTCTGGTTGGTGGTGAGGTCCACCAGCGACGTGGTGGCCAGCATCGGGTTCCGGACGGTGAGGGTGCCGCTGCTGCCGGCGGTGAGCGTGATCCGGCTGGCCAGGCGGTTGCGCCACTCGGCGTCCACAGTCACGTTGCCGCGTGCCTTCAGGCCGCTGACCGAGCCGGTGGGCCAGGCCGTCGGCACCGCCGGAAGGACGTCGACGACACCGTTCTGGCTCTGCAACAGCATCTCGGCGACTCCGGCGGTGGCACCGAAGTTGCCGTCGATCTGGAACGGCGGGTGGGTGTCGAACAGGTTGGCGAGCGTACTGCTCTTGAGTTGTTCGCTGAGCATCTTGTGTGCGTGGTCGCCGTCGAGCAGCCGAGCCCAGAAGTTGATCTTCCAGGCCTTGCTCCAACCGGTGCCGCCGTCGCCGCGCGCCGTGAGGGATACCTTGGCGGCGTTGGCCAGGGCCGGGGTGGTCAGCGGCGAGATCTGCCGACCCGGGTGCAGGGCATACAGGTGCGAGACGTGCCGGTGGTCGTTCGTGGGGCTGTCCCAGTCCGCCTTCCACTCCTGCAACTGGCCCCAGGACCCGACCCGCAGGCCGGGGTCGAGCTTGCTCAGCGTGGTCCGCCACTGGGCGCGCAGGGTGGCGTCGACGCCGAGCGTGGTGCTCGCCTCGATGGTGTTGGTGAGCAGGTCCCACACGATTTGCTCGCTCATCGCCGCGCCGGCCGAGAAGTCGCCCTGCTCCGGCGAGTAGCTGGGCGTCACGACCAGCTTGCCGTCGCGCGGATCGACGCGCAGGTTGGCCCTCCAGAACTCGGCGGCCTCCTTCATCGCCGGGTACGCCTGATCCCGCAGGAACGCGGTGTCACGGGTGAAGCGGTAGTGCTCGTAGAGGTGCTGGCACAGCCAGGCCGCTGCCTCCGGGAACCAGAAGGCGGTGGCCCAGTCCTGCACGCCGGTGAAGCCGTACGGGTTGGTGCTGAGGTGGGTGACCCAGCCGGTCGTACCGTAGATGTTCTGCGCGGTCACCCGGCCGGGCGCCCGCAGCGCGTCGATGAAGTCGAACAGCGGCGTGGCCGTCTCGGCCAGATTGGTGGTCTCCGCCGGCCAGTAGTTCATCTGGACGTTGATGTTGGTGTGGTAGTCGGCCTGCCAGGGCGGGCTGTTGGAGTTGTTCCAGACGCCCTGGAGGTTGGCCGGCAGGGAGCCACCGCGCGACGACGCGATGAGCAGATACCGGCCGAAGGAGAAGTACAGCGACTCCAACGCGCGGTCCTGGGCCCGTCCGGCGGCACCCGTGTACGCCGACCGCAGGTCGTCGGTGGGGATGTTCGGCATCTGCCCGCCCACGTCGAGCCGGACGCGGTCGAAGAGCCTCTGGTAGTCGACCAGGTGGGCCGCCCGTAGCGCCGCCCACGTCGAGCTCGCCGCGCCGTCGACCGCCTGGGTCACCCTGGTGTGGGGGTCGACGCCGCGATAGGTGGGGTAGGCGTCGGCGTACGACGTCGCGGCGGACAGCACGACGAGAGCCGAGTCGGCGCCGGCGACCGTGATCCGGTCGGTGCCGTCGGTCCGGCTGCCGCCGGTGGTCACCACCCGGTACTGGGTCTCGTGGATCAGCCCGTTGCCGGGCAGCGTGCCCCGGACCGTGATCCGGCCGTTCGCCACCGTGATGGTGCTGCCGGGCTGGGCCGAGACGGTGCGAAGGACGAAGGAGATCTTCCCGGCCTGGCTGGCCGACAGCCGGGCGACGATCACGTTGCGGGGGTAGCTGGCGACGTACTCACGCTGGTAGGTCACCCCGTCGTGGGCGTACGCAACGCGGGCGGTGGCCTCAGCGAGGTCCAGTTCGCGCCGGTAGCCGCTCACAGTGGTGGGTGTGCCGGACATGTCGAGGTACATGTCGGCCAGGTTCTGGTACGAGCCGAATCCGGTCGCCGGCTGGCCGAGCGCGGTGGCGACCGCGCCGGGTGCCATCCGGGTGTCCCGGTCGATCTGCGCTTGCACCCCGGCCAGGGCGCCGGGCCGTGGTGACGTCCAGTTGCCGTGGTTGTATCCGGTCGTGCCAGGCCCGCCCGTCCACAGGGTCTTCTCGTTGAGCTGGAGGCGTTCGGTCTGGATGCCGCCGAAGACCATGGCGCCGAGCGCGCCATTGCCCAGCGGCAGCGCGTTGCTCTCCCAGTTGGCAGCCGGTTCGTCGTACCAGAGCGCGAGTTCGGGATCGGCCGCGGCTTCGGCTGCGGCGAAGCTGGTAGACACGCATGTCAGGGACGCGGCCACAAGAAGGGCCGCGCTTGCGGCGCGCAGGATCGTCCGGATACCGCCGGTGACAGGCATAGGGCCTCCTCTATGCCACGGGAGTTAACGTGGGATGTTTATTTTTGTCAATGGCGCGGACCTAAGAGTTCGGTGGGTGCCGTCCGCGCGGAGAGCCGTCCGGTGTGGCCGTGAAATAACAGTTCATTCGGGCTATTGATTTAGGCATCGACTCATGTTAGACATCTGATGTCAGAGCTATGGTCTCCACAAACATATGATGTATGTGAGAGGGGTGCAGCCTCTACCGGGCGCCCGCGTGCTGACCGTCGATGCGCACCATCACCTCTGGGAAAATCCGCCCGCCTGCGCCTGGCTCGACGACGACCGGATGCGGTCGGTCCGCCGCCCGTTCACCGTGGCCCAGTGGCAGGCGCAACCACGATCGGCCCAGGTCGACTACTCCCCGACCTGCGACCGTTCGTCCGCGAAGCGATCGTCCGATTCGGACCGGAGCGCCTGATGTTCGGTGCGGACTGGCCGGTGTGCCTGCTCGCGGGTAGCTACGGCCGGATCCGGGCTGCGCCGCACCAGGTGTTGCCGCCGCTGACCGAGGCAGCCTCCCAGGCGATCTTCGGAGGCGCCGCCGCGCGCGTCTATCAGTTGGCGGTGTGAGAGCCGCGGTCACGGCACGCACCGCGACAACAGCGTGCTGGACTTCCCGGAGATCCGCGGATCCTTGCGCCGGCCGCCACGGCGATGGCCGTCGAGCGGAGGGGTGCCGGGCGTGGTGACCGGCCGTGGCCGCTGACCGGCATTGCCGTCCGACTCTCCGAACAGCTCAACCCTCAGCGGCACGACCAGTGCGGTCACCCCTGGCCGTCATGACGACCCAGGCACGTGACGACATGGCGTGGGTCGCGGATCCTCTGCCGGAGTCCGTAGGTGGTGATCGTGTCGATTCAGGCCCGCACGACGCGGGCGATGCTCGCCCGTATGGGCGCGTAGTGCTCGGCGATGGCGGCCTGCAGGTCCGCCACGTCGCCGGCGGCGATCGCGTTCACGATCGCCCGATGACGATGGGCGGTGATCACCCGGTCCTCCGGCTCGGTCCGCAGTGTGGGGGCGACGATGGCCTGTACCTGCCAGAACGCCTCGGTCAGCTGGAGGATCAGGTCGTTGCCGAGGGGTTCCAGCAGCTTCACGTGGAAGGCCCGGTCGACGTCGAGGAAGTCCTTGCCCTGGGCGGCCAGGCTCTCCATCTCGTCGGCGAGGGTGGAGAGAGCGGCCTGGTGCTCGCTGTCGAGAACGGCGATGACCTGGGCTGCGAGCCCTTGTTCGAGGGTCTGCCGGACGTCGACGACCTGCCCCAGCACGTGATGGTCCTCCTCGCCGCTGAGCAGCCCGCGGAAGGTCAGGCCCTCCACGAGGGCGGCGAGGGACATGCGGCCGACGAAGGTGCCGTGGCCGTGCCGCACCTCGACGATGTCGAGGGCAGAGAGGATCTTGACGGCCTCGCGGACGCTTGAGCGGCTCGCGCCCACCGCCTCACACAGCTCCGCCTCGGTGGGCAGAATGTCTCCCGGCTTGAGACGGTTGCGCAGGATGTACTCCTTGATCTTGGCCCCCACCTCCTGCCGGCGGGGACCTGGGCGCTCCGCACCGCGTAGCGGGGACGCGTCAATGGTCGTCATCTGCCACTTGCCCTTCGTTCACGGATCTGACACTCTCACCATATCGGCATCAGATGTCTGACGTCAGACCCCATTATCTTCGAATCCCTCAGCGCGAGCGGTAAGCGAGCGCATGAAGAGCCTATGGAGGCAGCTACGTGAGCACCACCGTTGAGCCAAGGGAGAGTCGGCGTCGCCCCCCGCGCCGGTTCCGTTCGTTGGCCGTCGCGTCCACCGCGGCAACCCTCGCTCTCGGACTGGTCGCCTGCAGCGGCGGCCCGGCCTCGACCAACGCCGTCGAGGGAAGCGGGGGGAAGACGTCGATCGAGACCACCCTCGCGTTCACCCTCTCTAGCGGGTTCGACCCGGCGAACGCCTCGTCGGCGGTGGCGACGGCGGTCAACCAGCACACCTTCGAGGGTCTGATCGATCTTGACCCGGTTACCCGGGAACCATACCGCGCACTCGCCAAGGAAGACCCGGTGGCCAGCGCGGACGGGCTCACCTACACCGTGGCGGTGCGTGACGGTGCCAAGTTCTCCGACGGCACCCCCGTCACCGCCGAGGACGTCGCCTGGTCCTTCACCCGCGTGCTGAAGCCGGCCGACCCCAAGGCCCCGCCGCTGATGCAGGGGTTCGTGTCGTTCATCGACTCGGTGACGGCAAAGGACGCGACGACGGCCGAGTTCAAGCTCAAGTACCCGTTCGCCCTGTTCGCGGAGCGGATCGCCGTCGTCAAGATCCTGCCGAAGGCGAAGACCGCGGACGCGGCCGCGTCGAAGGCTTTCGACACGGCGCCGATCGGCTCCGGCCCGTTCAAGTTGGACAGCGCGTCCAAGGAGTCGGGTGTCAAGCTCAGCAAGAATCCGAACTACAACGGCCCGCGTCCGGCCAAGGTCGAGACGATGACCTGGAACACCACCTCGGAGGCTTCCGCCCGGGTGTCTGACCTGCAGGGCGGCCGGGTCCAGGCCATCGAGTCGGTGCCGTACCTGAACGTCGACTCGCTCAAGGACAAGTACACGGTCGATGTGAAGCAGGCCTTCAACCAGGTCTTCCTCATGTTCAACTCGTCGGCGGCGCCGTTCAACGACAAGCGGGTGCGACAGGCGCTGCACTACGCGATCAACAAGGACGAGGTCATCAAGACCGCCCTCAACGGCTATGGCAGCCCGGCGACGAGCTACCTGGACGAGGGCAACAAGGACTACCAGAAGGCCGCCACCGTCTACGACTACAACCTGGAGAAGGCCAAGAGCCTGCTCCAGGAGGCCGGTGTCACGAACCTGTCGTTCCAGCTCGACACCACTGACAACTCGGTCGTGAAGGATGTCGCGCCGCTGGTCATCGAGCAGTGGAAGAAGATCGGCGTCACCGCCAGCCTCAACACGGTGCCGTCCTCGGCCATCTACGGCGACATCGTTCCGAAGGACACCTTCCGGGTGCTGATGGCCACCGGTGACCCCAGCGTCTTCGGCGTCGACACCGACCTGCTGATGCGCTGGTTCTACTACGGCGAGACCTGGCCGGGGCAGCGTTACCGGTGGAGCGCCGCGGACCGCAAGGCCATGGCCGACCTGCTCGACAAGGCGGCGCAGACCTCCGACGAGGCGGCCCGCAAGGCTCTGTGGAAGCAGGCCCTGGACAAGGTGGCCGACGAGGCCCCCCTGTACCCGATCCTGCACACCAAGGTCGTCACCGCGTACGACCCCGCGAAGCTCTCCGACTTCTCGGGTGCGTCGACCACCGGCCTGTACTTCCTGGGCTCCAGCCGAAAGGGCTGAGCTCCACCTCGGGGGCCCCACCCTGGCCCCTCCGCGTCCCGCCCGGCCCTCAGTCCCTGGGGCTGGGCGGGACGTCCCGGCGGCCCTCGACGAGAGAAAGACACCATGCTGAGCGTTCTGAGCCTGGTCGCGCGACGACTCCTGACCCTGATACCCCTGGTGCTGGGCATCACGATCTTCGTCTTCGTGATCATGCAGTTCTCCCCGATCGATCCCGCGCTGTCCGTCCTGGGCGATCAGGCGACCCCCGCGCAGGTGGCCGCGTTCAAGGCCGCCAACGGTCTCGACGACCCGCTGCCCCTGCGGTACCTGCACTTCCTGGGCGACCTGCTCCGGGGCGATCTCGGCGTGACCTTCCCGCCGTCCGTCCCGGTCGCCGACAAGATCGCCACCGCGCTGCCGCTGACCATCCAGCTGACGGCCCTCGGTATCGTCGGCGCGCTGGTCATCGCGTTGGCCCTCGGCATCCCCGCCGCGCTGTACCGGGACCGCTGGCCCGACCAGGTCATCCGGTTCGTATCGATGGCCGGTATCGCCATGCCGTCGTTCTGGCTCGCTCTCCTGCTCATCCAGGAGCTGTCGGTCCGCCGCCCCGTCTTCCCGACCGGCGGGTACGTCAACCCCGGCGACTCGTTCTCCCTCTGGCTCCAGTCCCTCGCCATGCCGGCGCTGGCCCTCGCCGTGCCGGTCGGCTGCTCACTGGCCAGAATCGTGCGGACGTCAATGGTCGAGGAACTCGACAAGGACTACGTGCGGACGGCGATCGGCGCCGGGCTGCCGCCCCGCGTGGTGGTCGGACGCAACGTGCTGCGCAACGCGCTGGTCAACCCGCTCACCGTGCTGGGCCTGCGAATCGGCTACCTGCTGGGCGGCACTGTCGTCATCGAGGCCATCTTCTCGCTGCCCGGCATGGGCACCCAGATCATGAGCGCGGTCCAGCAGAACGACACCGCCCTCGCCCAGGGAACCGTGCTGACGATCGCCATCTGCTTCGTCCTCGTGAACCTGGTGGTCGACATCCTCTACCTCTTCGCCAACCCTCGACTGCGCGGAGCCCACTGATGCGTCGAACACTCACCGCCAGGCTGTCGGCCTCCGGCATCGCCTTCAAACGGCTCAGCGTCACGGCTCGGATCGCACTGAGCTTCGTCCTGCTCATCGTCGTGGTGGGCATCTTCGCGCCGCTGATCCTGCGACACGACCCCGCGCAGGCCGGGCTCGGCCCCGCGCTGACCGGCCCGAACGGCGACTACTGGTTCGGCCTTGACAAGCTCGGACGCGACGTGTTCTCGCGGCTGGTCGCCGGCACCCGGCGTTCGTTGATCGTGGGCTTTGGCAGCGCCGGCATCGCCCTGGTGATCGGCGCGATCCTGGGCGCGCTGGCCGGAACCAGCCGGCCCGCTGTCGACGAGGTGGTGATGCGGTGCCTCGACGTCGTCATGGCCTTCCCCGCCATCGTGCTTTCCGCCCTGCTGATCATCTCGTTCGGCAAGAACAGCCTCCTGGTCCTCGTGGTTGCGATCGGTTTCGTCTTCGTGCCCTCGATCGCGCGCATCGTGCGCGCCAACGTGCTCTCGCAGTACCGCGAGGACTACGTCGCGGCCGAACGGATCATCGGCGCGCGGCGACCGCACATCCTCTGGCGGCACATCCTGCGTAACTGCGCCGCCCCGATCCTCGTCTTCGTCACCGTCATGGTGGCCGACGCCATCGTGTTCGAGGCGTCGCTCTCGTTCATCGGTGGCGGGCTGGCACCCCAGGAAGCCGCCTCCTCGTGGGGCTCGGTCATCGCCTTCGGCAAGGAGATGGTGCAGATCGGTGGCTGGTGGGCCACGTTCTTCCCCGGCCTGCTGATCCTGCTCACCGTGCTCGCCCTGAACGTGCTCTCCGAAGGGATGTCCGACGCCTGGGCCGCCCCGGCGGCGCGGCGTGCCACCGCCACGAAGATCGGGGACGCGCAGGAGGAGGCGCAGCCCGGCTCCGGTGAGGTGGTGCAACTGCCCGGCCTGGCCGAGGCCGCGCAGCGGCTGCGCGAGCGCGCCCGCCCCCTCCCGGACGGGGAGCCCGTCCTGGAGGTCCGGAACCTGTCGATCGGGTTCGAGGGACGCCACAGCGGCGTCGACATCGTCGACGACCTGACCTTCGACATCCGCCCCGGCGAGGTCCTCGGCCTGGTGGGGGAGTCCGGCTCCGGTAAGTCGCTGACCTCCCTCGCCGTGATGGGCCTGCTGCCGCAGGGCGCCCGGGTCCGCGGCGAGGTCCGCTTCGCGGGCACCGACCTGCTGACGGTGAGCACCAAACGACGCCGTGCCCTGATGGGGCGCGAGATCGCGATGGTCTACCAGGACGCCCTCTCGGCCCTGAACCCCTCACTGCGCATCGGCCCCCAGCTCGCCCAGATGATCAGCCGTGGCGGCACGCGGTCGGCCCAGGAGCTGATGGAGCTGGTGGGCCTGGACGCGCAGCGCACCCTGTCCGCGTACCCGCACGAACTCTCCGGTGGGCAGCGGCAGCGCGTGGTGATCGCCATGGCGCTGTCGCGGGATCCGCGCCTGATCATCGCTGACGAGCCGACCACCGCGCTGGACGTCACGGTCCAGGCGCAGGTCATGGAGCTGCTGCTGCGGCTGCGCGGGCAGCTCGGCTTCGCGCTGATCCTGGTCAGTCACGATCTCGCGCTGGTCAGCGACGTCGCGGACCGGGTCGTGGTGATGTACGGCGGGCAGATCGTCGAGAGCGGTGTCACCGCCGACGTGGTTGGCGCGCCGGCACACCACTACGCCCGAGGTCTTCTCGGTTCCGTGCTCTCCCTCGAGGCCGGCGCGGAGCGGCTCACCCAGATCCGCGGCGTGGTGCCGTCGCCGGCCGACTTCCCATCGGGCTGCCGGTTCGCTGACCGCTGCCCCATGGCCACCGAGGTCTGCCGGGATGAGACGCCCCGTCTGGAGGGCGTCCTCGCCCACCGGTACGCCTGCCACCACCCGGCCGTCACCGTCACGGAAGGGGAGCTGGCCCGATGAGCGCGTCAGTCCCACACCAGTCGATCGTCGAACTGCGCGACGTGCACGTGGTGCATCGCACCCGAGGAGGCGGCCTGTTCGGTCGCGAGCGAGTGTATGCCCTCACCGGCGCGGACCTGACCGTGCGTGCCGGCGAGACGATCGGTGTCGTCGGCGAGTCCGGCTGCGGCAAGTCCACGATGGCCAAGGTGCTGGTGGGCCTCCAGCGGCCGACGAGCGGCACTGTTGCCTTCTCCGGCAAGGACGTCTGGTCGATGAGCGCGGCGGAACGCCGACTGCACATCGGCGCCGGCGTCGGCATGATCTTCCAGGATCCGGCCACGTCGCTGAACCGGCGCATGCCGGTCCGCGACATCCTGCGCGACCCGCTCGACGTGCACCGTCGCGGCACCCGCAAGGAGCGCGAGGAGCGGGTCAGGGAGCTGATGGCGCTGGTCGGGCTGCCCCGGTCGGTCGCCGACGTGCTGCCGAGCCAGCTCTCCGGCGGCCAACGCCAGCGGGTGTCCATCGCGCGTGCCCTGGCCCTGGAGCCAGGGCTGGTCATCGCCGACGAGCCCACCAGCGCGCTCGACGTGTCGGTCCGGGCGCAGATCCTCAACCTGCTCCTGGACCTCAAGGAGCGTCTGGACCTGGCCATGGTCTTCGTCTCGCACGACATCCAGACGGTCAAGCGGATCAGTGACCGCGTGGTCACCATGTACCTCGGCCGGATCGTGGAGCAGGCGCCCGCCGCCGGGCTCCCCGAGGTCGCCCAGCACCCGTACACCCGGGCGCTCTTCTCCGCCACGCCGGGGCTGCTTTCGCCACTCGACCCGATCCCGCTCGTCGGCCCCGTTCCACTCGCCACGAAACCGCCGACCGGATGCCCGTTCCGCACCCGGTGCTGGAAGGCGACCGACGGCTGCGCCATCGAGATGCCGCCGGTCCGGTCGGGCGACGGCGGTGCCGGTGCCCACGAGTTCCGGTGCTACCACCCCGTTCCTGCTGGATCCAGCAACACAGAGCTGGTCGAACTCGCCAGAGCATCGACCGGCCGCACCACCCCCCTACATGTCGAGGAGTCAGCGTGACCACCCCAGCCCCGCGGTTCGCCGGAGTCGTGCCGCCGGTCGTCACCCCCCTGACCGAGGAGGGGGCGGTCGACGTCGCCTCCCTTGAGCGGCTCGTCGAGCGGATGCTCACCGCCGGCGTCGACGGCATCTTCGCCCTCGGCAGCTCCGGCGAGACGGTGTTCCTCACGGACAGTCAGCGGGACCAGGCTCTCGAAACCGTCGTGAAGACCGTCGGCGGGACCGTACCCGTCATCGCGGGCTGCATCGAGCCGACCACCCGCCGGGTCCTCGACCGGGCCGACGCGTCGACGCGCCTGGGTGTCGACGGCCTGGTGGCCACCGCCCCCTTCTACGCCATTGTCGGCCCCCACGAGGTCGAGCGGCACTTCCGGTCCCTCGCCGCTTCGGTCGAACTTCCGCTGCTGGCGTACGACATTCCGGTCTGCGTGCACACCAAGCTGTCGCCGGGCCTGCTGAGCCGACTCGCCGCGGAGGGCGTCCTCGCCGGCGTCAAGGACTCCAGCGGTGACGACGTCTCGTTCCGCCAACTGGTGCTGTCCATCGCGGAACGCGCGCCGAACGCCGGCTTCAGCCTGTTGACCGGCCACGAGGTGGTGGTCGACGCGATGATGCTCGCCGGCGCCTCCGGTTCCGTCCCCGGCCTGGGCAACGTGGACCCGGAGGGCTACGTGCGACTTCACCGGGCCTGCGTGACCGGCGACTGGGAAACCGCCCGCGCGGAGCAGGACCGACTGACCCGGTTGTTCCGGATCGTCGACGCGGCCGACCCGGCTACGGCGGCAGGGGCGACCCGGGGCGTGGGCGCGTTCAAGACCGCACTGGCCCTGCTCGGCGTCATCGACAGCAACGCCGTGTCGCTTCCGCTGCGACCGCTCGACGCCGATGAGGCGAGCCGGGTGCGTGCCCAGTTGGAGCTGGCGGGGCTGCTCTAGCCATGTCCGAGGCACCCGAGCCCCCGGTCGTCGACGTGGCGGTGGCCGCGCTCGACATCGGGGGCACCAAGACGGCCGCTGCCATCGTGACCCGCCACGGCGAGGTCATCGACCAGATCACCGTCCCCACCCCCGGCCGGGCCGGGGCGACCGCCATCATCGACACCGCAGCCGACCTAGTCGGTCGGCTGCGGGCGAGGGCGACGGGAACCCGCATCCGTGCCCTCGGCGTCGGTAGCGCCGGGGTGATCGACCACCGGACGGGTCGGGTGCTGTCGGCCACCGACGCCCTGGCCGGTTGGGCCGGCACGGACCTGAGCGGCCGACTGCGGGCACTGCTGGACCTGCCCGTCTCAGCCATCAACGACGTGCACGCGCACGCCCTCGGTGAGGCGCGACACGGCGTGGCGGTCGGCCACCAGACGATGCTCTTCATCGCGGTCGGCACCGGTATCGGCGCCTCGTTCGTCGTCGACGGCACCGTGCTGACCGGCGCCCACTCCGCCGCCGGCCACGCCGGCCACCAGCCCTCGCCGTACGCCGGCCAGTTGCCCTGCACCTGCGGCGGGCGGGGGCACCTGGAGGCGATCGCCTCCGGGCCCGCTCTCACCGAGGAGTACGTGCGGCGTACCGGTCAGCCGGTCGGCGACCTGCGCACTGTGGCCGAGCGCGCGGCGGACGGTGACGCCACAGCCCGGGAGGTGGTCCTGCTGGGTGGGGCCGCCGTCGGCTCGGCGGTCGGCGGGCTGGTCAACATGCTCGACCCCGCTGTCGTCGTCATCGGCGGCGGTGTCGCCGGCCTCGGCGACACCTGGTGGCAGGCACTTCGGGGCGCCGTGCGGCGGGAGACGTTGCCCAATCTGGACGGCGTGCCCGTCCTGGCCACGACCCTCGGATCGGACGCCCCACTTCTCGGCGCCGCCGCACTCGCCTGGGAGGGCACCGCATGAACAAGCTGATCGCACAGCTCCGCCACCGCCTCGTCGTCTCCTGCCAGGCGTACCCCGGTGAGCCGATGCGCAGCCCGGACACGATGCGCCGGGTGGCCCTCGCCGCCGCCCAGGGCGGTGCCGCCGGCATTCGCGCCCAGGGCCTGGCGGACATCGCGGCCATCCGGGGGGCGGTCGACCTGCCGCTGATCGGTCTGTGGAAGGACGGGGACGACGACGTCTTCATCACCCCCACGCTGGAGCACGCGCTGTCGGTGGCTCGGGCCGGCGCGCACGTCGTGGCCCTGGACGGCACCGCGCGGCCCCGGCCCGACGGCCGAACCCTCGGTGACACCATCGCCGCCGTCCACGACCTGACCGGGGCTCTGGTGATGGCCGACTGCTCCACCCTCGACGAGGGGGTCGCCGCCGCGGCGGCGGGTGCCGACCTGGTCGGCACCACACTGGCCGGCTACACCGCGTACACCACCAAGCAGCCCGGCCCCGACCTGGACCTGGTCGCCCGGCTCTCCAGGTCGATCGACGTGCCGGTGGTCGCGGAGGGTCGGATCCACACACCGGCCCACGCGGCGCAGGCGCTGCGGGCCGGGGCGTGGACGGTGGTGGTGGGCACGGCGATCACCCACCCCAGCACCATCACCGGGTGGTTCACATCGGCGATGGCGAACGCCGGACGGTGAGCGGTCGGAGCGCGAGCCGTCGGGCCGCGGTTCCGCGTCGCGGGCGACGGTCCACCCCACTGACAACTGACAATCCTGCTGTCCTGGAGGCCAAGCTGTGGCTCTGAGCGATCTTACCGTCGCCGACTGCTGGGCGTACCGACCCGACCTGACTGTTCCGGAGGACCTGGACGCCTTCTGGGGTCGGACGCTGGGTGCCGCCAGTGCCGCAGCGGCGACGTACGAGCCCGTCGACACCAACCTCACCCAGATCCACACCTTCTCGGTCACCGTCCCCGGCTACGGCGGCGAGCCGGTGCACGGCTGGCTGCACCTGCCGGCGCACGCCACCGAGCCGTTGGCGTGCGTGGTCGAGTACCTCGGGTACGGCCGAGGCCGTGGGCTGCCGCACGAGAAACTCTTCTGGGCCTCGGCGGGCTTCGCGCATCTCATCATGGACACCCGGGGCCAGGGCTGGAGTGCCGCACCCGGCGGCACCGCCGATGCGCACCCTTACCCAGCAGGCACCGTTCCGGGTTTCCTCACTCGCGGGGTGACCAGCCCGGAGGAGTTCTACTACCGCAGGCTGATCACCGACGCGGTCCGGTTCGCCCAGGCCGCCCAGGAGCATCCCGCCGTCGACCCCGACCGGGTCGTCGTCACCGGCATCAGCCAGGGAGGTGGCTTGTCACTGGCGGTGGCCGCGCTGTTTCCGGGCGTGGCGGCGGCCATGCCCGACGTGCCCTTCCTGTGTGACTTCCCGCGCGCCGTCCGGGTCGCCGCCGAAGGCCCCTACGGCGAGGTCGCCGAGTATCTCGCGCTCCACCGTGACCAGAGCAGTCAGGTGTTCCGTACGTTGTCGTACGTCGACGGCGCCGTGCTCGCATCCGGCGCGACCGCGCCCGCGCTGTTCTCCATCGCGATGATGGATCGGACCTGCCCGCCCTCGACCTGCTTCGCCGCCTACCACCGCTACGGGGGCGACAAGGAGGTGCGCGTGTACGAGTTCAACGACCACGAAGGTGGCGAGGCGCACCAGCAGCTCGAACAACTCGCCTGGCTGCGCAAGCTCTTCGGCTGAGGACAGCACCCGCTGCTGGCGTCAGCGGGGCTCCCACGCATCGGGCAGCGCGGTGAGCTTGCGGACGTGAGCGGGCAGTCGACCGCTGACGATCTCGGCGAGGCTCACCTCGTCGACGACCCGCCGCACGGCGGCGCGGACCGCCACCCACAGGCCGGGCAGGTTCTCCGCCGAGCCCTCGTACCGGGTCTCCTCGGGGCGCAGCCCGCGTACCCCGGCCAGGGGGCCCTCGACGGCGCGCAGCACCGCGCCGACGGTCACCTCGCGGGGTGGGCGGGCGAGGGTGTAGCCGCCCTCGGCGCCGCGTTGGGCGCGGACGATGCCGGCACGGCGCAGATCCGCCAGGACCGCCTCCAGGAACTTGCGGGGCATGTCCTGCTCCGCGGCGATGGCCTGGGTGGAGAGCAGCGAGGGGTACGCGGTGGCAAGGCTCAACGCCGCCCGTACCGCGTAGTCGCCGCGCGCGGAGATCTGCACCCTGCCATCATGCCCGGCCGGTGCCGCCCAGCCCTCCGGCGGGCGGCCCGGGTCTCGTGGCGTACCCGCCGTTGGCGGGTTCGCCGAGGGTGCCGGGGCGGAACCAGCCGCTGTTGACGCCCGTCGACTCGGCCGGCGGTCGAGGCCGGACCACCCGGCCGGCCACCGGTTGATCCCGGGCGGCCCGGAACGCGCCGGGGCTGACCCCGACCTCGCGGGTGAAGAAGCGGCCGAAGTTCGTGGGCTCGGAGAAGCCGAGCCGCCGGCCGATCTGGGCGATCGGCTGATCCGTCGCGGCCAGTAACCGGCCGGCCTGCAACGCGACCCGCTCGTCGATGACCTGCTTGGCGCTGCGACCAGTGACGGCCAGGCAGGCCCGGGTCAGGGTCCGCACCGAGCAGCCGAGCTCGGCCGCATAATCCTCCACCCGCCGGGTCCGCGGGTAGCCGTGCTCCACCTCGCGGCGGAACCTGCGGAACGTCTCGTCCTCGGGTCGGGAGGGCGACCGGTCGTCGCGGGCCACGGCCAGCCGCAGCAGCAGCACGGCCAGTTGATGCCGGAGCAGCGCGCGGGCGGTGGGGCTGTCGGGGTGCCGCCGACAGTCCACCGCCAACTGGCTCACCTCGCTGATCACCGCGTCCTCGTCCTCACCTGCCAACTGCCGCCACGTCGCGGTCGTGGTCAGGTCGACGTCGAAGCCGCGCAGCGCCTCGGCGTCCCAGGCGACCACTGTGGCGTCGAACTGGGGGCCGGCGCAGCGCAGCACCTGGCCGGGGCGGACCCGCAGCAGTGTGCCGGGCCGGCACGGCAGCAGGTGAAAGTCGAGTTCCGCGTCGCCGTGCCCACGCGTGGTGAGAAGCAGAAGCTCCCGCTCGACGATCACCGGCCGACGCCAGCCCGGGGCACCGGCAAGATCGGCCAGCGCGAACGTGGCTATCTCGTCGGTGACGGGAGACGCCGTTCCGATCGATGGCGCGGGGGAGGGATCGGTGGAGACCATCGCTTGCGACGGTAGCCCGAACCGCAGGTCACCGCATCCCGATCGACGTTCGCAGCGGAATCCGCGGCAAGCCGCGGGCTTGTCCCGGTCCCGGCGGCCGGGCTACGTTACCCGGCGGTAGCGCCGTCGGTCCGCGGTCCACCCGGTATCCGCCGGTCACCTGACCGGCCGCCGGCACCCGCCGACTCGCGATGGGATGGGCATGACGCAGCTGTTCTCGGTCGAAGGTAAGACGGTCCTGGTCACCGGCGGATCGCGGGGGATCGGGCTGATGATCGCCCAGGGCTTCGTCCGGGCCGGCGCACACGTGATCATCTCGTCCCGCAAGGCTGACGTCTGCGAGGCGGTCGCCACCACCCTGTCCGCCGAGGGTCGCTGCGAGGCCATCCCCGCCGACCTCAGCGACGACGCCGGCGCCGAGTCGTTGGCCGCCGCCGTGCGCGAGCGCTTCGGCCGCCTCGACGTGCTGGTCAACAACGCCGGAGCGACCTGGGGCGCGCCACTGGAGGACTACCCCGAGGCCGCGTTCGACAAGCTCTGGGCGGTCAACGTCAAGGCCGTCTTCCGGCTCACCACCGCGCTGCTGCCAGCGCTGCGCGCCGCCGCCAGCGCCGACGACCCGGCCCGAGTGATCAACATCGGGTCGATCGACGGCATCCGGGTGCCGATGATGGAGGTGTACGCGTACTCGGCCACCAAGGCCGCCGTGCACATGCTCACCCGCAGCCTCGCCCACCAACTCGCCGGGGAGCAGATCACCGTCAACGCCATAGCGCCCGGCCCGTTCGAGAGCAAGATGATGGCGTTCGCGCTCGACGACCCGGCAAGCCGGGCCGCCATCGAGCAGCAGGTGCCGCTCGGCCGCATCGGGCGCCCCGAGGACATGGCCGGCACGGCCATCTACCTCTCGTCGCGCGCCGGCGCGTACCTGACCGGAGCGGTCATCCCCGTCGACGGCGGCATCACCACGCACGGCTGAGCACCGGCCAACCCGGGGCGGGCACGCCCTGGGTGTGTGCCGGGGCCGCGCGGACTCGGCAGATCCGCGCGGCCCCGGTGTGGCCGATGTTGCCCGTTCGGGCGGTCAGCGACCGGCGAGCAGCCGGTTCACCGCCGTGTCGACGTCCAGGTGCTCGGCCTCGCGGCCGCGCGGGACGACGACGTAGGTCCGTCGAAGGAAACGCACCAGGACGCTGCGCGGCACCTCGAAGAGGGCGTTGCCGTCCGGTGACGAGAGGGCCAGCGCGACGAAGTCGCCGCGCGGTGTGGCCCAGGGCCAGACCCGAACGTCCCCGATGCCGGCCGGCTCGTCCAGGCCGGTGACCAGAAGTTCGCGAGCGAACGACCAACTCACCGCCTCGCCCCCTGCCGATTCGGCATGGAACAGGACATGGACCGCATACGGGTCAGCAGGGTCGTAACGCAGACTGGCACGCACCGGCAAGGCGGTGGCGTCAGGTGCGACGAGCCTTAGCGACGTCTCGACCTCTACGGTCGTCGGTCGGATGACACTCATGGACGTTCTCCCCCCGGCACCGCTGCGGAACGCGCGTGTCCCGCTTTTCCCATACTCAGGTGCTACCTCTGGCTACGCTCCGCCATACGCTGACTTCACCCAGTGGTGGGAAGGGGGACGGAAACGCCGCGTGAATGTGAGCATTCATGTAGGATTTCCGGTTCTGCCCAGTGCGTGATCCCGCCCGGTATCGGGTGGCTCAGTCGTCGACTTACTCCGGTAACGTCCAGTCGGCCGTTGCAGTGACGGGCCCGAGCGACACTGGGGGGTGAAATGGTGACGAAGCAATCCTCAGTGGATCCCGCGGCGGCACCCGGCCCGCCGAAAGTCGCGGTCCGAGCAGCCGAAAAGCGGGGGTACGGAGTGCCGATGGAGCAGCCCGAACGGGCCGGTCGGCCGGCGTCCGACGCCGGACGGTCCGGTGGCGGCGGCGCCGGTGCTGGTCGTGGTGACGACGCCGCCGCCGGTGACGACGCCGCCATTGGTGGTGGCGGAATCGCCGTGCAGGATCCTCCGCGTCGGCCTCGCTGGCGTGAACGGATCTCGCTGACCCTCGACCTCATCCGCGCCAACCCCACCGGGCGGATCGCACTCAAGATCTTCATCGCCATCGCCGGGGCGCTCGTGGTGACCATCGGCATCGCCCTCATCCCGCTCCCCGGGCCGGGCTGGCTGCTGGTGATCGCCGGCCTGGGCATCTGGGCCGTCGAATACCACTGGGCTCGACGGCTGCTCGGCTTCACCCGTCGCCACGTCCACGGCTGGACACGCTGGGTAACGAGACAGTCGCTGCTGGTGCGAATCGTGCTCGGCTCCGTCGGCCTGGTCTTCGTGGCCACTGTTGTCTGGCTGTCCCTCAAGTACAGCCTCGGCATCGACGTGGTCGCCGAGGCGATGCAGTACCTGGCGACGCACTGACCCCGGATTTCCGGTCCGGTTCCACGATCGGGTAGAGTCAGTGTCGCTGAGGGCGATTAGCTCAGTGGGAGAGCGCTTCGTTCACACCGAAGAGGTCGCTGGTTCGATACCAGCATCGCCCACTCTCAGTTCTGGCAGTTCAGAGGCCGCTTCCCGGGTTCGGGAGGTGGCCTTTTTGCTGCCTGTACAGCAGCCGGGGTGTGTGGCGCTGCCGGGAGGGGCGGTGAACGTGACGGACGTGTTGAGGGCCCAAGACCTCCGCCGGGTGTGCGGCGTGCTGCTGGACATGGTGGAGGAGCGGTTCGGCGCGGAGATCGATCTTTCGGGCGTCGGTGTCGATCTCTACTGGAACGTCGACCTGGAGACCGCGTTCGAGCTGAGAGACGTTCCGGAATCGGGGATCAACGTCGGGCAATGCAGTGACGACGTGGCAGAGCTACAGGCACTGCTGCGCCGTCCGGCAGACGACGTGCCGGTGCTCTGGCACGACCTGCAACACCTTGCCGGAGTCCTGCGGCTGCTGGCCTACCTCGACCTGCCAGCCGTCAACGCTAGCGAGAGCTGAAGGAGCACCAGCACGCCGTACGACCTCGGATGACTGCTTCGCGGGTCTTGCCGGAGACGTACTTCCGGGTGCGCCTGCCGTCCGGCTTGGTGACTCAGACGTACGCGGCGAAGCCGTTGCGGTAGGGGAAGATCGAGCCTTCGCCGTTGGCCAGGGTGCGTCCGGGCATCAGGCGGCCTCCTGCCGCTTGACCTGCTCGCGGATGTAGTCGTCGGCCTACTTCGGGAGGACGCGGCGCGTACTTGCCGTCCTTGATAGAGCGCAGCTCGCCGGTAGCGATCTTCATCTTGACCTTGGAGATGTCGAAGACGAGCAGGACGGCGACCTCGGCGGGGGAGTACCAGCGGGGGCGGAGGTCATGGTTCGTGCGGCGGCCCCGGTGAGCCAGGCTTCGTGGGCACGTACTTCTCGACCGATGCGTCTGCTCTCGCGTTGCTGACTTGCGGCGGTGTCGGTGCCCATGGGCCGTCCGAGGTGCCAGCAGGCATCGATGAGGCGCGCGAAATGGTCTGGGACGCCCGCTGGTCGACACGGTGCAGGGTTCGAGGGGCCTGCTCTACGCTTCGGCCGTCAGTCCGAGGTCCGGATCTGCTCCAGGTAGGTCAGAGGCTCCCGGCGGAACTCCATGAGCTCCCGCAGCGCGTCCTTCTCCGCCGTGGTGATCACGACGTCCTCCTCCGACAGGGCGCCGACGAGCTCCGGGATCGCCAGGTCCCAGGCCCCGGCGCTGGCGGCGGTCAGGACGATCGGCCGGTACTTCGGGCTGATCCTGGGTGCGAGCTGGTCGGTGATCTGGTGGCTGCGCCGGTAGAAATCGTTGACTTCCATGGGTCTCCCGTGGGTTCGGTGGCTAGGCCTTCGGGTTGGTGGTGACGCCCTCGCCGCTGAGCGGGAAGCCGCCGGAGATGCTGCCGTCCTTGTCCAGGGTAACGCCGAAGGTGATGCCGTCGCGGGTGCCGGTGACGAGCCAGCCGTCGCCGTGGGAACGTTGCTGAGGGCGGCTGTCGGGGTTGGCGGCGATGCTCTTGAACCAGCCCTCGACCTGCTCCTTGGTGGTGCCGGGCGGGAAGAGCGTCTTGCCGGGCTCGGTGGACGAGGGCTTGTGGTTGCCACTGCCCATGCCGTCGCCGTCCCAGATCTTGTCCATCGCCCCGTCGCCCATCTCACCGAAGCGTTTCATGTCGTACCTGGCGTCGGCGAACTCGGGGTCGTCCCAGGGGTTGGTCCTCTTGGGTACCTCGGGCTCGGATGTGTCGGCGTCCTTCGGGCGGCCCTCCCCGGCGCGCTTGATGCCGTGCTGCTGGGCTGGTCCCACGCGCTTGGGCATCATTCCCGGGTTGAACTTGGGACGGTTGGGGCCATCGCCGCCACCGCCGTGCGGTGGGGTGGGGCCTGAGGGGTGCTTGTGGAGAGCCGCCACAGCGAACAGGACCACCAGGACGGCGGTGGTCCGCAGAGCCGCCATGAGTTGTCGCATCAAGGGCCGCCTAGACGTCGAGGAGTGCGCGAAGGGCGGAGAGGCTGGCGATCAGGCCCATCAGCCAGCCGAAGATGCGGCCGGTCCAGCGGACGACGGCGACCGCGAGCTGGGAGGCGACCAGCGGTGTGGCGAAGCCGAGAGAGAAGACCACCTCGGCCAGCCACACCACGACCTTGGCGATGCAGTCGGCGATGAAGGCCCGCACGACCTCGCGCACTATCTGCACCACGGTTCCCGCGCCACGGGTCGCGGCACCCATGCCGGCGGCCGTGCCTGCGAAGATCCCGGCGACGTCGATGTTGATGGTCAGGATGTCGCGGTAGGCGTCGGCGGCGGTGCCCTGCCATCCGTCGAGGTCGCCGACCAGCCGCGCCTTGAGGTCCTCGGCGATGGAGAACAGCTCATTTGCCATGTTGTCCCAGGTCATGGCGTGCGTCTCGATGGTCTGGGGATCACCGGCGAGCCAGTCGAGTGCCTGCTTCAGTGGCTCGACCTGCTCGATGGCCCACTCGATGCCCATCGACAGGAGCGTGCTGAACGGGTCGATGGCGATGGCCGCCCCGTCGAGAGCGGCGCCCAAGCCCGCGATTGAGCCGTCGATCCAGCTGCCGGAGTCGATGGCGTCCTTGATGCCCATGTAGTCGTCGGCAAGCGGCAGGCCGGTCCAGCCGTCGCGGTGCGCGGCGCTGGTCGAGGGGATGTCGGAGGTCGTGGCGACCAGTGGGTTGGTCATGAGAGGGCGCCGGGCCGGCTCAGGTCGCGGAGTGGAAGGAGTTGAAGCCGTCGGTGGTCGACTCCTCGGTCCGCTCGTAGGCGTCGGCGGTTTTCTTGATTCCCGCGGCGAGCAGCGCGATGTTCTCGGCGAGCATGTCTACGCCCTTGTCCTGGTCCCGGTGGCGTCCTTCCAGGATGGGCGGTAAGAACTGGCAGAGCTGCCCGTAGGCATCGTCGGCCTGGAAGATGGTGCCGCTCGCGGCCTTGACGGCGGCGAAGCGGTCGTGGATGGCCAACATGGCCGTGGCGTGCGCGCGCAGCGCCTCGACGTCGACCTCGAATCCCCCGTGCATCAGTAACGCCCCTCTTCGTCCTCGGTGTCGGCGGTCCGGAATCCGGCCAGCAGGGCCCGGCCGGTCGCCGAGTCGGCGCCGACCGTCTCCCGCACGACCTCGGCGGCGGCCTCGGCGAGCTTGACCCGCGCGTTGCGATAGGCGCCCATGATCGCCTGCTGCGTCTGCTCCAGGCTCATGCGCTGCACCCGCGCGGAGAGCCGGACGTCGGCCATCGCCCCCGTGGAGTCGACGGTGACCTCGACGATCCCGTGGGCGTCGGTGGCCGCGACCCGCAGCGCGCGCAAGCCGGCAGCGGCGGCCTGCGTGTTGGCGGCCCGACGCACGGCATTGGCCTGCCATGCCTCCAGGCGTTCCCGCGCATCCTCGGCGTCCAACAGCGGATTAGCCATCGCGCCTCCGTTTCCGTTGCCGAGCAGGGGATTTAGAGGCGTCAGTGTAGCCACGGCCCGCCACACCAGGTTGCCGAGCGAATGCGGCGTGATCTGATCGATTTGGATCTCAGCGATGTGGATGCTGATGATCGTCTTTTTTGGACCTGCTCGACCTGGCGGCGGTCAAGGAGTTGGGTCGACGGTTCCGTCGGCGACCGTCAGCCGGTGTGTGGGGCCCGTTCCGAGGCCAGGATGGTGGCGCTGAGTTCGTTCACGAATGCCGGGACGTCGATGGCGCTGCCGTGATCGGTGTCTTGGCCGGAGTTGTACCACCAGTCGCGTGCCCAGATGATGAGGTGTGCCCACCGGGGGCGGGCGCTGACGGTCTCGTCGGCGGCTTGCCGTTTGGACAGTTGCCTGTCGTTCTGGAGGCGTTGGAAGGCGCGGCAGAGGGTGAGCACCGCGTAGGCCTGGGCTCCGGGGGTGGTCATGTGGGTCACCCAGGTCGGCCAGTCGCGGACGTGGTCCAGCAGAGCCGAGCGGACGAGGTCGGGGTCGACGGCGGGTAGCAGTGTGTCGGCTGGGGGTCCCAGCAGTCTGCGGCCGTGGTCGCGGACCGCAGCCCAGGCCACGACGCGGTGGGTGGTGGCGGGTAGCAGGTGCAGCGATTCACCGGGGCTGACCCGGGCAATGACATGGTCGCGGCCGACGCGGCCGTGCGCCGCGTCGCGCGCGGCAGCCAGTGACATGTACTCCACCTCGATCCTGCCGGCCCACTGCGGGTGTCGCCGGTCAAGGTTCGCGTGCAGTCTGGCGAGCAAGTCGAGGAGGTTCTCGTCCGGGTCGGCGTCGAGCACTGCGAGTAGATCAAGGTCACTGCGGTCCGGAGCGAAGTCGCCGACTACCAGCGAGCCGTGCAGGTAAAGGCCCAGAAGCCTGCCGGCCAGCGCAGGACTCCACGCATCACGAAGATCGGACAGGACTGTCTCCGCTGGTGCCACCCGGTCATCCTGCGCTGCCGCCCGCCGGCCACGCCACCGGGTAAACACAGGCAGCCGCTGACACGATCCGCGCCGTGGGTACGCGCGGGCAACTTCAGTCCAGATCCTCGCATCGGACACCGGCGCTGACTATCTCCCCGCTGCGAACGAGTGCTCGGATAGCCGTGTTCTGTTTGGTACGCCCGGTTCCGGCACGATCAGCTGGTCAATGCCCCAGAAGTAACTGCCGCCTTCACCGGTCTCCTTCCAGGTCGCCAGCAGGGGGCGGACCTCGTCGACGGTGAAGATTGTCAGCGCCCAACTGGAGCCGTCAGGGAGGTCGACGTGGGTGAAGGCGGCTGGTGCGCATAGATGGACGGTGGTGCTACGGCGCGCCGAGGTCAACCAGTCCGCCGATTCTCGCGACGATGCCGTCTGCGGTGTGTGTCGCGCTGGCGAAGACCGACGATGGGCTCTGGTGCGTGTCGCCCTGGTGGATTTCGATCGCGCTGTTGCCGTATGTGTCGAGCAAATGAGCGACGAGGCAGCCGACACTGTTGGCGTTCGCGATGTCCTCGTCGACGCCGATCGCTGGGGCGAACATCCGGGCTGCGCCCGTTTTTGCGGTCGGGGGCAGCGCGTAGGTGAAGCAGCCGAGATACCCAAGTAGCCGACACTCGGTTGCCAGCCGATCGAAGTCGGGCTGCATGGACAGCAGTGTGCGGCGATCCCGGACGGGAACGAGGAGTCGTGGCATGCCGGGCGAGGCGACCCGTAGGTCGGCGGCGATGTCTGCCCGTTGCAGGCCGAGGGCCGCGATGATGCCACCGCCAGTCGCGTCGGCATGGTCCGACAAGGCGATGACGCCCTGGTCGAACCAGACCTCAATGCCGTCATGGCGCCGGACGGCGGTCGTGGCGAAGGTGCGTCCTCCGCTGCGCTGGCGGCCGTGGTGCTCCGTGGCGCCGCTGCGGTCCAGCAGGACGGCCTGCGCGGCGATGGTGCCGTGCCCGCAGTTCGGGAGCTCCCCGGTGCTGGTGAAGAACCGCACCCTGGGTGCGTCCGCTGTGGTGGTGTCGATGAACGCGGTGTGGGAGGTGCCGGCCCTCAGGGCGATCGCGTGCCGTTCGTCGTCGATGAGCATGGCATCGTCGATCACGAGTGTGGTGGGGCTACCGCCTTCCCCGTAGCGGGTGCAGGCGTTCACCACCGCCACTGGTGGGATGCGAGCCATGACCAGACTCCGATGCTTCGGATTCAGAAGCACGGTAGCGATTTCGCTTCCGAAGCGCCAGGGCAGGCGTTTCGCGGGTTCAGGCCTTGTCGTCCACGCTCAACGTCGAGGCCCATGCGTCGGACCAGCGAACGAGCGGGCGCAATGCCTGGTAGGCGCCGCGGCCGAGGTCGGTGAGCGCATAGGCCGTGTCCGCCTGCTGAGCGACGAGGTGGGCGTCGATCAGTTCGGTCAGCCGCTGCCGCAGAACGCTGGATGACATGTTGTCGCAGCGCTGCTGGAGCGCGCGGAAGCCGACCGGCCCATGCTGCAACTCCCAGATGATGCGCAGGTTCCAGCGACGCCCGAACAGGTCGAGGGCGGCCATGAGGGGGCGTCCGGTACTCGATCCGCGTACCGGCTTGCCCGGCCTGGGTGCCGTCATCGCCTGCGCCGCCCCTCTTGATGCTTCGATATTCGATACAGTACCGTCCGATGTACTGATTCGATTTCCGAAGCGATCGGGGCTGCTTCGTGAGGCGATTGCGCACTGCCTTGTGTGACCGGTTGGGCATCGATCTGCCAATCATTCAGGCGCCAGTGGGTTCCGCGGCGGTACCGGAACTGGCGGCGGCGGTGTCCGAGGCAGGTGGTCTTGGCATGCTGGCGTTGACGTGGCAGACCCCCGATCAGGCACGGCGGAGCATCCGGCGTACCCGGGAGCTCACCACCCGGCCGTTCGGGGCAAACCTGGTTCTCGACTTCCCGGTGGACGATCTGCTCACCGTGTGCCTGGAGGAGAAGCTGGGGATCATTTCCACCTTCTGGGGCGACCCGTCGCCGGTGCACGGCCGGATTCACCGGGCCGGCGCGCTGCACCTGCACACGATCGGCGACATCGCCGAGGCCGTGCAGGCTGTGACGGCGGGAGTGGACGTCGTCGTGGCCCAAGGCTGGGAGGCGGGCGGTCACGTCCGCGGCGGTACGACCACGATGTCCCTGGTGCCGGCGATCGTCGACGCGGTCGGGCCGGTGCCGGTGGTGGCTGCGGGAGGAATCGCGGACGGGCGTGGCGTCGCGGCGGTGCTCGCGCTCGGCGCCCAGGGCGCCATGTTGGGCACCCGCTTCCTGGCCGCTGCCGAAGCCGCCACCCACGAGGTGTACCGGCAGCGCCTGATCGCGGCCACCGGAGCGGACACCGTACACACCCTCTGCTTCGACGGCGGATGGCCGAACGCCACGCACCGCGCGCTACGCAACACGACCCTTCAGCGTTGGCAGGCGGCCGGCTCGCCGCCCGCCCCACTGCGGCCCGGCGAGGATGATGTCGTCGCCATCGACGCGTCTGGCAAGAGCCGACCTCGATACGAGGACCTGATTCCGTTGCCCGGGATGACCGGCGACCTGTCAGCCATGGCCCTGTACACGGGCCAGTCCGTGAGCCTCGTCCACGACGTCCTGCCCGCTGCCCGCCTGCTTCACGACATCGCCGGTCAGGCCGCCGCCACCGTCGACCTGCTGCAGAGCCAGGCGACGTGATGTCCATTCCATCTGCGGTGTTGTTCGATGTCGACGGCGTGCTGGTCGACTCCTATCCGGCATACCGGCGGATCTGGAGTCGATGGGCGACGCTGCGCCACCTCGACCCGGACCTGGTCTGGTCCCATACCCACGGCCGCCGGCCCGTCGACACCATCGCGGTGGTGGCCCCGCACCTCGACGTTGACGCCGAGTACCGGCTCGTTCGAGAAATCATGGCCGCCGAAGGCGACGCCTTCCCCGTCTACCCCGACGCCGCCGCCGTGTTGAGCCTGCTCGATGGTTACCCGTGGGGTGTGGTCACGTCGGGTCGAACTCCGACCGTGAAGCGGCGGCTGCGCGCTGGCGGCCTGCCGGATCCTCCCGTCCTGGTCGACAGCAGCCAGGTCCGGCGCGGCAAGCCGAGCCCCGAGGGCTATCTGCGCGCGGCGCATCTTCTCGACACCCCAGCAGCGAACTGCCTTGTGATCGAGGACGCTCCCGCCGGAATCGAAGCAGCCCGGCTCGCTGGCATGACGGTCGTCGCCGTCCGCACCACACACCCTGCCGACGAACTGACCGGCGCTCACCACCGTGTCGACACCCTCGGGGACACGATCCCCCTCCTCGCGGACTGGCTGAACGGGCCTCGACCATGAACGAGGCGACCGGACAGATCGATCTGGTGGTCCTCGGGCAGGTCCAGGCGGCTACGTCAGACCGGCTGTCGCTGGTTATGGAAGTCGTTGGCCCAGCGACAGAAGGGTCCTCGCGCTGTGCCGAACCGCAGGCAGCCTGCCCGCTACCATCCACGCGTGACACGAGCCCGTCGATGGATGCGGTGGATCTTTCTCGTCAGTGGTGCGGTCTTTCTGGCGACGGGCGGGTACTGGCTCTTCACCACAACCCGGGCTCAGGCCAACGGGCAGGCGGGTTGGACCGGTGGGTTCATCGCGGTAGCTGGGTTGGCGTTCGGGATGGCCCAGGTTGTTCTCGGCGCCTTGGCGCTGCGCCGACAGCAGCCGGCCCGCGGCGTAGCGTCGACCGTGGCACCCCTGGGAACACCAGGGATGATCTCGCTTGCCGTGCCGGAGCCGGCCGCATTCACGCGGGGCCGTGACGAACTGGTCGGCGAGCTCGCCAGGCTCAATCGCGGGTGGTACCAGCCGGCGGCGCGGGTACGGGTGCTGCACGGCATGGGCGGTGCGGGCAAGAGCACTGTGGCTCAGCTGGTGGCCAGGCGATTCGCCGATCGTAAGGGAAAGGTCTGGTGGGTCTCGGCGGCGAACGCCACCGCCCTGCAGACCGGCATGCGGCAGCTCGTCGCCGATCTCGGCGCCTCCGATCACGACATTCAGCGAGCCTGGTCCGGGCTCACCGGCGCTCCGGATCTGCTCTGGAGGCTGCTGTCCGCCGTTCCCGGACGCTGGCTGCTGGTCATCGACAACGCCGACGACACCCGGTTGCTGGGACTGGACGGTGAGCCGGTCACGTCCGCTCGGGGGTGGGTCCGGCCGGTACCGAATAGTCGGGGCTTTGTACTGATTACAACTCGCGACGGCGACCCCGAGGTGTGGAACACCTCCTGGTGCCGAATGCACCCGATCCCGATGCTGTCCGCCACCGACGGTGCGGCTGTACTGCTCGAACGTGCCGGGAAGCGCGCGGGTGGCGTACGGGAGGCCGTCGCGCTGTCGCAGCGTCTCGGCGGCCTGCCGCTGGCTCTCGGTCTGGCCGGCCGAGCTTTGGCCGACGCACAGCAATTGCGGCTACCCGGCATCGCGACCACCTTCGCGGCCTATCAGGCCGCGATCGATCAGCTCGGCGGGTCCACCATCGGCGAGGCCGTAAGCCGTACCTGGGAAATGTCGCTCGACATGCTCGACAGTCGTGGCCTGCCTGAAGCCCGGTCGCTGATGTGGCTCCTCGCAACCTTCGCCGACGCGCCGATTCCGGCCGGGCTGCTGGGATCACCGTTGAATCCCCGCTATACGCAGGAGTCGCTGCGCGCCCTGGCCACACTTGGCCTGATCACAGTCGAGGACGGCGAGCAGGACGCGGCGAGCCTGCGCATCCATCCGCTCATCCGCGCAGCCGCTGATCCGGTGGCTCAGTTGAGCCTGGCGGTCACACTGCTGGCCGGATTCGCCGACGGCGACCCGGACGACTCCGGGCAGTGGCCACAGTGGCAGGCCGCTGCCCCGCATGCCTTCCACCTGCTGAACCAGGCAGCCCGCACCACCGACACCGACCTGATCATCCGTGCCGCTCGCATTGCCGAAGACGCCGCCCGTCACCTCAATGCCACCGGGCTGTACGCCGTAGCCCTCGACCACCTGAGCGCCCTGCGATCGATCCGGGAACGGGAGCAGGGCGCACACCATCCCGACACCCTCACCATCCGGTACCGCCTGGCATACACAACCGGATTCGCCGGCGATCCGGTGGCCGCCCGCGATCAGTTCGCCGCGCTGTTGTCCGCTCAGGAACGGGCGCTGGGCGCCGACCACCCGGACACCCTCGACACCCGCAACCAGCTGGCCCGCTGGACCGGAGAGACCGGCGACATCGTGGCGGCCCGTGATCAGTACGCGGCACTGCTGCCCGTCCAGAGGCGCATCCTCGGCCCAGAACATCCGGCCACCCTCGCGTCGTGGCAGGGGCTCGCCCAATGGACCGGCTGGGCCGGCGACGCAGCCGCTGCCCGCGATCAGTTCGCCGCGCTGCTACCGGTCCGGGAACGGGTACTGGGCGACGAACACCCGGACACGCTGGCCACCCGGCATCGGCTGGCCCAGTGGACCGGCTGGTCGGGCGACGCCAAGGCGGCCCGCGACCTGCTCATCGGCGTCGCCGACAGTTTCCGCCGGACACTCGGTGCGGAGCACCCGGATTGCCTGCACGCCCAACATCACCTGGCGCGCTGGATCGGATACGCGGGCGATGCCGCCGCTGCTCGCGATCAATTTGCCGCGCTGCTGCCCATCCGCGAGCACGTCCTGGGCCCGGAACATCCCAACACCCTGGCCACCCGCCATGGTCTCGCCCTCTGGATCGGTGCCGCCGGCGACGCCGCCGCCGCAAGAGATATGTTCGCCGCGCTCGTCCCCGTCCGCGAACACGTTCAAGGTCCGGAACACCCGGACACTCTGGGCAGCCAGCACGAACTTGCCTCTTGGACGGGGAAAGCGGGCGACGCCGAGGGCGCCCGTGCGCAATTCGCCGCGCTGCTGCCGGTTCGCGAACGGGTGCTGGGCCCCGACCATCCCGACACCACCGACACCCGCCGCAGACTGATCGAGCTTCTGGACGGAACCACCAGGCCCACCCCGAACGGTGGTCGCGGGAGCGACGTCTCAATGACTGACTGAATGACAAGCGTCGCAACCGTGGTGGACGTCCGTGGACGTCAGACGATGTGGGGCGGGGCTCCCGCGCTACGACAACCAACACCACGAGCGATGCCACCAGAGTCGTCGTGCTACCGGCTATCGCGACGAGCAGGATCGGCGGCGGACGGGAGCGGGCGGCACTTGACCTCAATAGGAGCATCGGGATGGCCGGGGCGAGTCGCATCACCGGCAGGCGTTGGGGGTACGTGTTGTCGATGCGCCTACATCCTGGTGAGGTCGAAGCCGTTGGCTGGCAGGTCGTGACCGTGTTCGACGCCGTCCGGCAGTTACGCGACGCATCACCAGACGTCAGCGGGCGTCCGCGCGTGATCGCCATCGACGGCCGGGGTGGTGCAGGCAAGACGACCCTGGCTGGGAGGCTGCGTCAGGCGGAACCCAACTCGGCCACCGTGCACACCGACGACGTGGCCTGGAACCACGCCTATTTCGACTGGGGCGCGGTACTCACCGAGAACATCCTGCGACCCCTGCACCGGGGGGAACCGGTGGACTTCCGTCCCGACGCCTGGATCAGTCACGATCGAGCCGGATCGATCACCGTCGACGTCGACGTCGACTTCGTCTGGGTCGAGGGCACCGGCATCATCCGGGAGGAAGTGGCCCCGTGGCTGGACGCCTCGATATACCTACAAGGCGATCTTGATGAACAGGAGCGCCTGTTGGTCGATCGCGACGGCGACTCTTCCGAACAGCGAGAACACGTGGCGAGTTGGCTGCGGGAGGAACTGCCCTTCATGCTGCGAGAACAGCCGTGGCTCCGAGCCACCCTGATCGTCGCGGGCCCTTCGCCGGTTGATCACGACCCGGACATCGAACTGGTCGCAGCTCGACCGCCGAGCCTCTAGAACCTGAGGGCCGCAGCAGTGCCAGTTCGCAGATCAGGTGAGCCATTGGGCTGGTCGGCGGCGATGTGTCGAGGGCGACTGCGTTGGCTGGCGCCGGCTGGGCACGGGCGTGTTCGTCATCTGTGGTCACAACAGCGAGCGCGGTGGCATCTACGACTACTGGGGCTGCCCGGCGCAGGTTCGCGCCGAGGCCGTACAGGTTATTGCTGAGCTGCGCGCTGGTCGGTAGCCGTCCGCACCAGGTGGTCGATGTCTCGTACATCGGGAGGTTGCTGGTCCGATACCAGCACCAACCCCCTCAGTTCCATGATTCAGAGGCCGTAACCCGGGATCGCAGGCGGTCGACGGCGGTGACGGCCTCAGTAGGATGCTGAAATGTCTCGGCCGGTGATCTTCGACCTCTTCCATACCCTGGTGCACGGTGCCGATGACGAGCGTGACCGGGTCGTTGGCGAGATGGCGCTCGTGGTCGGGGTGGCGCCGGCCGCGCTGGTCGCCGCCTATCACGCCACCTGGCGTGACCGGCTGGTCCGGTGGGACGTGGAGGAGACCGTCCGCATTCTTGCCGGACGCCTCGGCGGCACGCCAACCGACGAACAGGTGGAACGGGCCGGTGAACATCGCCGTGCCCTCGCGCGCCGGGTGTTGGGCGCTGTCTCGACCGCCACCCTGGACGTGCTCGACGTGCTGCGCGACGGCGGGCATCCACTGGCCCTCATCAGCAACGCCACCTCCGAGACCGCCGAGGCATGGCCGCAGAGCCCGCTCGCCCGCCGCTTCGACGTCGCGGTCTTCTCGTGCGAAGTCGGGCTTGCCAAGCCCGACCCGGCGATCTACCGCATCGCCGCTGAGCGCCTGGGCGTCGCGCCGGCTGAGTGCGTCTTCGTCGGTGACGGCGCGGACGGCGAACTGGCCGGCGCGGCAGCGGTCGGCATGACCGTGCTTCGTACGACTGAGCACAACGACACCGACCCGAGCTGGGGCGGACGTGCGTTCGCCAGCCTTGGCGACCTGCCGACCCTGCTGTGCGAGTCGACCGTGCTGTCTTCCGCTTCGACGCCTGACGGTTGGTCCGGGTGACCACCTCAGAGAGTGAGACGCCCCCGCCGACCGAAGCCAGCGGGGACGCACCGTTGGCAGCCGGATGAGGCTACTGCTCGGCGCCGACGAGGCTGGGCGAGTCGCCCTCTCCCGACACCTTCGCACTCACCAGTGAGGTGAGCACCGACAGCACCGCCGCACCGGACGCGATCCCGCCGGCCGCTGCCCAGTCCGCCTGCCAGGCGTTGAACACGACGTCAGCGCCCCAGTAGAGCAGCAGACCCTGCGCGGCGCTCTTCACCGCCCGCTCGGCGGTGGCCTTCCAGAACTTTGTGGTGAACATGTTGATACCTCCAGGGGTACGTTCAACGGACGGTCCATATGTCAAGAATGCCTGGTCAGAGGCGGTTAGTGCTTGCCGCGCTGTCCGGGCCGCCAGCGGGTACGGCACCGGCAGCGGCCAGAACGCGATCTGGCAGGTCGAATACGCGACCAGCAGGCAGGCACGGGCGATCACCGTCTGCTGGCAGATAGGCATGACCGTCCACGGCCCGGTCATGCCTATCTGGAACTGCGGTGGCTGCGGCCTGCCCTGGCCCTGCCTGACCCGGAAGAGCGAGATGCGAGCGGAGTATGCGGATGCTCCCGTGTCGCTGGCTCTCTACCTGGGGTCCTACCTCGTTCAGGCTATCGAGGGCATGCCCTGGACACCGGCCTGCGTGCTGCACCGCCGGTTCCTCGGAAGGACCAGGGAGGCCGACCAAGCCGTGCCAGCAACACAGCAGCCAAATACAGCAACGGCGCCAGCCGAACCGAGCCACCAAGCCGTTGACCTTGCAGCAAGCCCGACCCGGCCTCCTCGCGGAGAATGCACTCCGACGAGGGGCGGTAGCTTTGTGCTTGGGTGCGGATGGGGCCGCGAGAAGGGCGCTCACCGCTGCCAGTTGTAGGGCGTCGTCGTCGACACCTTGACCAGACCGGAGCGTTCGAGGATCGGGCATGAGTACTCGGTCGAGTCGCTGTTCATGAGTGTCTTGCCCATGTCGAGGGCTGAGCGGGCCCGCGCTGCGGTCAACGCGCGGTAGATCCCACGGCCACGCCACTCCTCACGGGTCGCGCCGCCCCAGATGCCGGCGAAGTCGGTCCCGTGCACCGGCTCCAACCGCCCCGCACTGACGATCCGTCCGCCAGCCCCGGCGACCCACAACTCCATGCCGTCATTGCGGGCCAGGCGGCGCAGGAGGGCGTCCGCCATGTCGTCGCTCACCGGTGTCGGGTGACCGAGACCGCGCTCGGCGTCTCGGCGCTCCGGCAGCGGGGCCAGAGGTGCAACTGGCTTTCGAACCAATCCACGACCCTGGCCTGCCGCGATCAGTGCTAGGGCAGGTTACTTACGCACCTTGAGGTGCCTACTTCCTGATAGAGAGCAACCCTGTCATCGTGGAGAAGCACCCGGTCAGGTAGCAGGATCACCTGGCTTTACGAGAACGGAGCTATGACATGTCGAATGCTTCTCTGCCTGGAGGTAGATGGAAGCTGGGGGACTCGACGGTGACCCGGTTCGGTTACGGCGCCATGCAACTGGCCGGCCCCTGGGTCATGGGACCCCCCGCCGACCATGCCGGCGCTGTGGCTGTACTGCGCGAGGTGGTCGAGCTCGGCATCACCCACATCGACACCAGCGGCGCCTACGGACCGCGAGTGACCAACGAGCTGATCCGAGAGGCGCTGCAGCCCTACCCGGAGGGGCTGTTCATCGCCACCAAGGTCGGAGCTGTCCGCGATACTCAGGGCGGTTGGCCCGTCGCCCGGCGGCCCGAAGACCTCCGTAAGCAGGTCCACGAGGACCTCGAGGTCCTCGGTGTCGAGACCCTCGACCTGGTGAACATGCGTATGGGTAATGCCGAAGGTCCCCAGCCCGGATCGCTGGCCGAGGCGTTCGGCACCCTCGTCGAACTGCAGCAGGAAGGCCTGATCCGTCACCTGGGCGTCAGCAACGTCACCGCCGAACAGGTCGCCGAGGCGCAGGCCATCGCGCCGATCGTGGGCGTGCAGAACATGTACAACCTCACTCACCGCTACGATGACAAGCTCATCGACCGGCTCGCGGCCGAGAACATCGCGTACGTGCCCTTCTTTCCGCTGGGCGGCTTTTCACCGCTGCAGTCCGAGGCGCTCTCAGCGGTGGCGGCGCGGCTGCAGAGCACGCCCATGTCCGTCGCGCTTGCCTGGCTGCTGCAGAGATCGCCCAACATTCTCCTGATCGCGGGCACCTCGAAGGTCGCCCACCTGCGGGACAACGTCGCGGGCGCGGGCCTTTCCCTGTCCGCCGAGGACCTCGTCGAACTGGATCGGATTAGCCGATGAAGAAGATGCGTCTCTGGCTAACCACCGTCGCGACCGCAATCGCCCTCGCCGCCGGGATAAACGCCTCAGCTCCCTCGCCTGCCGCGGCCCACGCGGGCGACCCGCGCCACAGCTCCATGAGCGTGCGCCTGGCCGTCGGCGTCGACGGGCTGTCCTCGGCGACCATCCACGCCCCCCGCGTCGACGCCGTACTCATCAAGAGCGCGGCACACAACCTGGCAATGCATGGCAATGCCGCGCAGACCACCGACCTCATCAACCAATGGGCGGCAGCCCACTCCTGAACACTGACTGTGCGGATGAGTGGCGCACCGCATCGGCGGGGCCCGCTCATCCGCACACAGCTGCGAGGCGGAGTAGTCCTGTGACCAACCCCACTGGCACCTGACCGACGCCTGGTCCACCATGAGAGCGCAACTTCCCGGGAGAGAGCAGGCACTACAAGGGGACGTAACATGCCCCGAGGTTCGAGGAGGGCATGATGGCAACGCCGACAGCGGCCCAGCAGCGGAACCAAAACAAGAGCAATTACAACGCCTTCCTAGCCGCTTGCCCGAGCCACAAGATGTTGGAACGCATCTCCGGCAAATGGGTCACGCTGATCCTCTCCGCACTCGGCAGCGGCCCCGACTGCACCGGTGAGCCCACCCCCATGCGCTACTCGGAGCTGTCGCGTCTACTGGCCGGCGTCAGCCAGAAAATGCTTACCCAGACCCTGCGCTCCCTGGAACGCGACGGTCTCGTCAGCCGCACCGTGACACCGACCGTGCCCGTCACTGTCAGCTACGAGCTGACCGAGCTGGGCCTCTCCCTGCACCAGATGATGCGCGGCCTCAAGATCTGGGCCGAACTGCACATCGACGAGGTCGCCACCAATCGCGCCGAGTACGACCACGCCACTCCCGCGAACTGAACAGGGAAGCGCGGCGGGCAGCCGAGCCCCTGCGGGTCCACGTCGCCGACGTCCCGGGCCAACGTACCGGTGAGCGTCTCCACCGAGCCCTTCACGTGGCGGCGGGTAGCCGGGTAGGACCGCGAGCACCGCGCACGGCCGCCCGGCGGCACCCTGCTGATCGTCGGGCACCTGCATACCTCACAACCCACCGGCCACGGCCATCCCGCCGAGGCGACTGTCGCCCTTGCCGACATCACCCAACGCGCCAAGGAGAAGCGACCGGCTGAGGTATCGCACGGTGGAAGGCTATCCGGCATGTCCTTGACGTAGAAACGGTCGCCCGACGACGACGCCAACGCCGGAAGCGTTCGCTGCCGTTCACCGTCGGGACTGTCAGAATGTGTCGACGGAGCCGGTGCGCGGACGCGGGGAGAATTCATGAGTGACTGGAACGACAAGATCATCGCTGAGTTTCGTGCCAACGGTGGGCAGGTCGGGGGTCAGTTCGCAGGCGCTCCGCTGCTGCTGTTGCACACGGTCGGTGCCAAGAGCGGCCAGCCTCGCCTGAGCCCGATGATGTACCAGACGGTGGACGGCGGCTATGCCGTGTTCGCCTCCAAGGGCGGCGCGCCCAGCAATCCGGACTGGTACTACAACCTGCTGGCCAACCCGAAGGTCCAAGCGGAGATCGGTACGGACAAGGTCGAGCTGGTCGCCAGAGTTGCCGCCGGGGACGAACGGGAACGGATCTGGAGCGCGCAGAAGGCCGCGTATCCGGGCTTCGCCGACTACGAGCGGAAGACGACCCGGCAGATCCCAGTCGTCGTCCTGGAACCCGCGCCGTAGGCAGGGTCGGTACAACCAAGTTCAGATCTGACACGTGAGCACGTCGGCGGGGGCGTCCCCCGCCGACGTGCTCACCAGAAAACGGCGCCTACGGTTTGTGGGCGAGGAGCCCGACGAACGTGTGATAGGTGTCGGTCTGCACCGTAGTCGGTGCGTCCGGCTCTGGGCGCCACTCGGCCAGCGGCACCAGACCCGGCTCCAGCACCGTCAACCCATCGGCGAACGAGAGGATCTCCTCGTCGGTGCGCCAGCGGCCGGTGCCGAGTGATTCGTTGAAGACCCGCTCGACCTCGCGGGCCTTGCGGGAGCCCTCCGGGTCCCGCTCACCCGGGTCGCGGAAGTGCGAGATCGCCACGTAGCTGCCGGAGGGCAGCGCGTCGATCAACGCGGCCGCCACCGCCTTCGGGTCCTCGTCGTCGCCGAGGTGGTGCAGGATGGCGAAGAGCAGCAGGCCGATCGGCCGGTCGAAGTCGAGGAACCGGCGTACGTCAGGGTGGTTGAGGATCTCCTGCGGCTCCCGGATGTCCGCCTGGATCACCGTCGCGGTGCCCTCCGCGGCGAGCAGAGCCCGCCCGTGCGTCAGGACTATCGGGTCGTTGTCCACATAGACCACCTGAGCCTTCGGGTTCTGCTCGGTGGCGACCTCGTGCACGTTGCCCTGGGTGGGCAGCCCCGATCCGATGTCGAGGAACTGGTCGATGCCCGCCTCGGTGACCAGGAACCGAATCACTCGACGCAGGAAGGCCCGGTTCGCCTGACCGGCTGCCGGTCCGTCCGGTGTGATCCGCAGGGCGTGCTCGGCGACCTTCCGGTCGACCTCGAAGTTGTCCTTGCCGCCCAGGAAGAAGTCATAGACCCGGGCCACGCTGGGAATGTTGGGGTCGATGCCGGGGGGTGCCGCCTTGTCGCGGGTCACAGGCGTCTCCATTCGATCGGGATTGGCGCGGGCTCGGCTCTGCGGGCGGTGCCGGCGTTGCGGCGAGTGTAGCGATCGGAAGCATTGGATTTTGCCCCACTGGTATCGCTCCCAGCGAATCGCTCGACCGCAATCAATGGCGTCGGTGTGAACACAGTGGATTGTCGGCGACGTACGGCCACACCGCGCCGGAGCGACACGCTCCAGGCGATGGGGGAGAGGAGTGGCGATGGCCCACAATGCGCCGGGTTGATCAGCGGCCGAGGCGTGAGACACGTTGGCGATCATCGATCTGTTGCTGCATCGTCGACGTATGACAGGTGCTCCCTCGTCCTCGCTGATCGGCCGTCCGCGGCCGGGTCTGCTGGCCGCCGTCGTGCTGTCGACGGTGGTGCTCGCCAGCGCTCTGAGCGCCGCGCCGGCAGCCGACGCCGGCACCGTGACGCCCGCCGCGTACCCGGCGATCGCCCCGGCGCCCGTTGGGGCCGCAGTGTCCGTCGCAGAGCCGGCCGGGACCGCCCCGCCACCGCCGACTGCGCCGTCCAGTACGCCGAGCACCTCGCCCGTTCCGCCGAGTGCCCCCACAAACCTGACCGCCAGCGAGGTCCGCAGCGCGTCGGTCACGCTCACCTGGACGGCCGCCACGTCCGGCTGCTGCGCCATCACCGGGTACGACATCACGTACTACCAGGAGTTCGGCGACATCGTCTTCAGCGCCAGCGTCGGGGCCGTCACCAGCACCACGATCACCAGCTACCTTGGGGCGGGCCAGCAGTACACGTTCCGATTGATCGCCCGGGACAGCCTCGGGCAACGCTCGAACTGGTCGAATGCGCTGACAGTGGTCACCCCGGTGACGGACACCGGCCCGGACACCACCCCTCCGAGCGCGCCGCAGAACCTGACAGTGGGCGAGGTGACCGCCTCGACCGGCACGTTGTCCTGGTCGCCGTCGACGGACAACGTCGGCGTGCTCGGCTACAACGTCTACCGGTTCGACGGCTGGTTCACCTCGCAACTGGTCGCCACCGTGCCGGGTACCACGTACACGGCGCCGCTACCTGCGTCGGTGCCGCTGCGCAACCTGTACTACGTGCGGGCCCGGGACGCGGTGGGCAACGTGTCGATCGCGTCCAACACTGTCACCCTGCCCACGACGACGACCACTCCGCCGCCCTCGACCTGCCGGGTGACCTACCGGAACCAGTCCGAGTGGCCGGGCGGTTTCGTGGCCACTGCGACAGTCCACAACGCCGGGACGGCCCCGATCGACGGCTGGCTCGTCACCTTCAGCTTCCCGGGGGACCAGCAGGTCACCTCGGGGTGGAACGCCACGATCGGCCAGACCGGGGCCGTCGTGACCGCTCGCAACGTCGACTGGAACCGCGTCCTCGCGCCAAACGGCTCTGCGACCTTCGGCGTGCAGGGGCGGTGGGGCGTCAGTGACGCGCCGCCGACCGGCTTCTCGCTGAACGGCGCTCCCTGCACGGTGGGCTGAAGGAGTCTCGTGAACACACATTCGGCCACACCCCACCACCGCCGTGCCAGGGCTCTGCTCGCGGCCGTCGCAGTCGGCGTCCTCGGCGTCGCCAGCACGCTCGGCGGCGCGCCCGCGCCCGCCTCCGCCGCGAACACGCTCACCATGCGGGGTGCCGACGTCTCCTCGTTGCAGCGCAGCCTGGATCTGGGCGCCAGGTACTACGACGGCGGTGGCGTCGCCCGCGACCCACTGGACATCTTGAAGTCCGTCGGCGTCAACTACGTCCGGTTGCGCGTCTGGAACAACCCGGTCAGCGGCTACAACAACAAGAGCGCGGTGCTGGGTCAGGCGAGGGCGGCCAGGGCGAAGGGCCTCAAGGTGCTCATCGACTTCCACTACTCCGACACCTGGGCCGACCCGGGAAAGCAGTACAAACCGGCCGCCTGGGTCGGCCACAGCCTGAGCCAACTGCGTACCGACGTCTACGCCTTCACCTACGACGTCTGTTCCAGCCTGCGCGGGCAGGGCACCCTGCCGGACAGTGTGCAGATCGGCAACGAGATCAACGTCGGGATGCTGTGGAACGAGGGCAAGGTCGTCAACAACGACTTCGCCCCGCTGGCCGGCCTGCTGAAGCAGGGCTACAACGCGACGAAGGCGTGCGGCAGCGGCATCCCGGTGATGATCCATACCGCCAACGCCGACAGCAACGCCAACGCCCGATGGTTCTACGACGGCATCCGAGCGCAGGGTGTGCAGTGGGACATCACCGCGCAGTCGTACTACTGCATGTGGCACGGCAGCCTGGCGAACCTTTACAACAACATCGTCGACCTGCGTGGGCGGTACGGCAAGCCGGTGGTGATCGTGGAGACCGCGTACCCCTTCACCCGGAACAACGCGGACAGCGAGCCGAACGCCATCGGCGACGCGACCTGTGACGGCATCAGCGCGACCTGGTCCGGGCAGGCCCAGGAGTTCGACTGGGTGCAGAACACCGCCCGCAACGCGGGAGCCATCGGCGTCTTCTACTGGGAGCCGACCTGGTACGCCGTCCGCGGCAACGGCTGGGACCCGGCCAACATCAACGGCACCGGTAATCAGTGGGACAACATGGCGGTCTTCGACTGGTCCGGGCGGGTGAACCCGGGCGTACGGTGGACGCCCTGACCCCGTCGGACCTGGGTAGATGAGCACCGATATCTGCCGAAAGGCTACTGGTGAAAATTTGAAGGACCAAGCACTTGTGGCCGTGGGTGAATCGGCGGGTGGAAGATCTCCTGAGATTCCTCCACCACCGGTACGAGGAGGACTGCCACGGCTCCGCGATTGATCAGCGGTTGAGGTAGGCGGTCAGGCCGCCGAGTTCCTCGCTGGCGATGAACACCGACCGCACGTTGAGGATGGCCTCCTCGACGTGGGCGGGGCAGCCCCACGCCGCGTCACCCCACGAATCGGCGACCTTGACCTCGGCTGGTGCCGTGCACCCGGCGGCGCCGCCGAGCTGGCAGTGCTCGGGGTGCGGCGCGGCGGCCTGCGCGGCCGCGGCGGCGCGCATCTGGGTGGCGAGTTCCGCCGCGACGGCGGCGCGCTGCTCAGCCTCGGCGCGCAGTTCCCGCTCCACGCGCAGCACCTTGGCCAGCTCGTCACTGGCGGACTTGGCGCGCGCTTCGGCGGCGAGTTTCGCCTGCTCGATGTGGTGGCGTTCGATGGCCAGGGCTGCGGTGCCGGCGAAGAGCCGGGTGAGGGCGAGGTCGGTGTCCTGCGGGACCCGCGGGGTGCGGTGATACATCGCGAAGGTGCCCAACAGGCCGCCGTCGCGGGCCAGGATCGGCGTGGACCAGCAGGCCGCCAACCCGGCCTGGTCGGCCAGCCCTCGGAAGTCGTCCCAGAACGGGTCGGTGGCGATGTCGGTGACGATCACCGGTTCCCGCCGGTGGGCGGCGGTGCCGCACGAACCGACACCTTCGCCGGTCGCGATGCCGTCGATGGCCCGGTTGTAGAAGTCCGGCAGGCTCGGCGCGGCGCCGTGGCGCAGGTGCCGGGCGTCGGGATCGGCGAGCAGCACGGAGACGAGCACCTCCTGCGGTGCGAGGTTCTCGATGCAGCGCGCCATCCCGTCGAGCACCTCGGTCAGGGGCGCCTGGCGGGCGATCTGCTCCAACAGGGCGCGGTGTTCGGCCATCAGCCGTTGGGCGTGCTTGACCTGCGTGGTCTCCACGCCCAGCACACGGATGCCGGTCACGGTGCCGTCGGCGCCCCGGCGCGGTTCGTAGGTGAAGTCGAAGAACGCCTCCCGCGCCTGCGGGCCGCTGCCCAGCACCACCCGGACGTCACGGCCGGTGTACGGCTCGCCTGTGCGGAGGACCTGGTCCAGGAGCGCGATGAATCCCTGACCGGCCAGTTCAGGCATCAGTTCGGCGAGCGCGACCCCGATCCGGGCCCGCTCTTCGCCGATGGTGGCGAAGAACGCCGGGTTCGCCGTCTCCAGCAGGTGCTCCGGCCCGGCCAGCGAGGCGAAGACGGCGATGGACTGCCCGAACAGCGCCCGCAGGTCCTCCTCCGCTGCTTGCTCGGCAGCGGCCGGACGCGCAGCGGCAGTAGACCGTTGGCCTGGTACCGCGGTCATGGTGGGGGGTTCGCCTCTCGTCTGCGGATACGGGAACGTGTCACCGGTCGGTGCGGGTGGCCACCACTGCCTGGAAGGGGGCCACCGCCGGTGCAGCCTACCCAGGTGCCCGACATTCAGGTCTTACCCCGTCAACCACACACCGCAACCTGGAGCCCGACCGACGGCCTGATCCGGTCCGGTGTTCACCGGTGCCGGCTGCGCTCGGCGAGTTGCTTCAGGTTCAGTAACTGCCGTCTCGCCATGATCAGGTCTCCGACGGACAGTCCGGGTGCGGCCCAGCGGGGCGTCTGCATGACGACCTTGAGGAGCAGACGCGTGGTGTTCCGCTCCCAGGGCACCAGGACGTAGGACATGAAGGCGCCCATGATGGTACTCGTGAGCTGCCTGCCGGGGTCGACCGAGACGATCCTTCCCAGCTTCCGTCCACCCGCCGTGGTGAACGCCTCGCCGACGTGAGGCTCGGGTAGGCCCTGCAACTCGCGAGGTGAGCGGCGGCCCAGGTTGTCGAGCCAGTCATACGAGTACGGGGCAAGCCTCACTTGGGCCACCCACGGCCACACCGCTGCGGGGGGCGCCGACACCGACACTCCCCGCCATGCCTGGAGTGCGGGTGAGACGACGAAGTCGTCGCAGGGATAGGACCGCGTCGTCTCGTTCCGGGTCACGCCCCACCGGTCACCGATCACGCATTCATCCTCCCGTCGCGGGATGGGGCTGCTCGTGCCACGGATCACCTGAGGCGCCGGCGGTGAGGTGTCGTTCGTAGCCGGCCACCTTGGCGTCGATGAGGTCGAGGCAGTCCTGCAGTTGGGTGAGCTGCTCGGTGACGTGGCGTTGGTGTTCGCGGAGCAGCTCGAGCCGTTCGGTCTCGTTGCCGCTGCCCTCGCGGACGAGTTGGGCCAGGCGGCCGATCGTCGTGAGCGGCATGCCGGAGGCCCGGAACTTCACACAGTTCGTCAGCCACTCGACGTCCCAGGCGCTGTAGACGCGCCTGCCGGACCCGTCGCGGCGCACGTCGCTGGCCAACAGGCCCGCACGCTCGTAGAGCCGCAGAGTGTGCACGGTCAACCCGGTGCGCTGAGCCACCTGCCCGATGCTGAGGCCGCCGTCCGCCATGGCCTCGACCGTAGCCATTGACCTAGACCTCGGTCTAGCACCTAGCGTCCGCGGCATGACCTCCACCATGTTCGGTGCCCACAGCACTACTGCTGACGTCCTCACCGGAATCCACCTCACCGGCAGGACCGCCCTCGTCACGGGTGGTTACTCCGGCCTCGGTCTCGCCACGACACGCGCGCTCACCCAGGCCGGGGCTCGGGTCGTCGTCCCCGCTCGCCGGCCCGACGCGGCGCGGAGGGCACTCGCCGACGTGGCCGGGGTCGAGGTCGACCAACTCGATCTGGCCGACCTCGCTTCCGTCCACGCGTTCGCCGAACGGTTCCTGCGTGACCACCCCGCTCTGGACATCCTGATCGCGGGTGCCGGAGTCATGGCCTGTCCCGAGACGCGGGTGGGGCCGGGCTGGGAAGCGCATTTCGCGATCAACCACCTCGGCCACTACGCGCTGGTGAACCTCCTGTGGCCCGCCCTTACCGCCGCCAGGGCGGCTCGTGTCGTCTCGGTGGCCTCCGGGCGCGACCCGGCGTGGCGGATCCGGTGGGACGACGTGCAGTTCGCCCGCGGCTACGACAAGTGGGAGGCGTACACCCAGTCCAAGCTCGCGAACATCCTGTTCGCCCGCCACCTCGACATGCTCGGCGCGACGCACGGCGTCCGCGCCTTCTCCGTGAACCCCGGCTGGATCCTCACCCCTCTGCAACGACACCTCGCGGTCGAGGAAATGGTCGCCGCCGGCTGGATGGACGCGGAGGGGACTCCCGCGCCCGGCCTGTTCAAGACGGTCGAGCAGGGCGCGGCGACCCAGGTGTGGGCCGCCACGTCACCCCATCTCGACGCGAAGGGCGGCGACTACTGCGTGGACTGTCGCACCACCGATGGCAGCCCTACCGACAGCGGCGAAGCGGCCCGGCTCTGGGCGCTGTCGGCCGACCTGACCGGCCTCGACCTCGTCGGGTGAGCCTGAGTGGTGTCGCGGCGCTTCCGCCACAGGCATGCCCCGATCGTGCCGCCGGGGTTTCGGAGGTCAGATCAGGGCCGCGGCGAGGGCGCGGAACGCGTCGGCGGGGAACGCCGTGTCGTCGCCTCCGTTGAGCACCTGGATCGCCACCTCGTCCGCGCCGGCCTGGTAGTGCTTCTCCAACCCGGCCACCACCTCTTCGACGGTGCCCCACGGGATCAGGGCGTCGACGAGGCGGTCACTGCCGCCGTCGGCGAAGTCCTCGTCGGTCCAGCCGAACCGCCGCAGGTTGTTGGTGTAGTTCGGCAGCGCAAGATACCCGCTCGTGTACTGGCGGGCGGTGGCACGCGCGGTGGTGGCGTCCGCGTCGAGGACCACGGCGACCTCGGGGGCGAGCAGCCGGTCGGGCCCGATTGCCGCCCGGGCTTCGGCGGTGTGCTCGACAGGGACGAAGTACGGGTGCGCCCCGGTCGAGCGGTCGCGGGAGAGTTCGAGCATCCGGGGGCCCAGTGCCGCCAGGATGCGCCGCTCGGGCGTAAGCCCGGCCGCGTCGAGGCCGTCGAGGTAATCGACCATTCGTGAGTACGGCTTGCGATAGTCGGTGCCGCCACTTTCCACCACCACCGCGTGGCTGGCGCCGAGACCGAGTAGGAACCGGCCGGGGTGCGCCTGCTCCGCGTCCTTGGCGAACGCCGCCGCCTCGGGTGGCGACGAGTGCCAGATGCTGAGGATCCCGGTCGCGACCCCGATGCGCGTGGTCCCGTCCAGGATCTCCCGGAAGCGGGGGGCGACGTTCTCGCCGAACCCACCGGAGAACCAGATTCGGGAGTAGCCGAGGCCCTCCAACTCCGTCGCGGCGTCGATGGCCGCGCCCTGACTCTCGCTAGCAAGGAAAAACGGTTGCCATACGCTCACGAGTCGTTGTGCCATACCGGAACCCTACGACCCTCAGCCGGTGACCGCTTCCGGTAACGCCGCCAAGGCTGATCCCGACGGCTGACCGCGGTTGGCAGGCCAGCCCGGGAAGCCGGCTGGCACCCGCCAGCTCCTGAGTCACGGTGTGAGGCCGGCCTGGATCGCCAGGATGGCGGCTCCTACACGATCGCGGCTGCCGGTCTTGGCCAGCACGTTTGTCACGTGGGTCTTCACGGTGCTCATCGACAGGTAGAGGCGTTCGGCGATCTCGTTGTTGTTGAGCCCGGCGCCGATCAGGGCGAGCACGTCGGTCTCCCGAGCGGTCAGCTGGTAGGCAGCCAACTCCACCTGGGTGGCCGGCCCGGTGGCGCGGACCCGGTCGAGTACGGCGCCGGTGACCTCGGCGGAGAGGACCGCCTCGCCGGCCGCGACGGTGCGCACCGCGGCGATGAGGTCGCGCGCGCTGGACCGCTTGAGCAGGAACCCGCGTGCGCCGGCGGCGATGGCGTCCAGGACGTAGGCGTCGTCGTCGAAGGTGGTGACGACGATGACGGCCGGCGAGTGTGGGATTTTGGCCAGCTCACGGGTGGCTTGCAGGCCGTCGAGTACCGGCATGCGGATGTCGACGAGGGCTACGTCGATGCGGGAGTCGCGCCGCACCGCGTCGAGGAGCTGCCGGCCGTCGGCGGCCTCGGCCGCGACCTGGATGTCGGGCTGAGATCGCAGGATCAGGCTGAAGCCGTCCCGGACCAACTCCTGGTCGTCGGCGACCGCGACGCGGATCACGGGTTCACCACCGGAAGATTGGCCTGCACCACTGTGCCTCCGCCGGGGCGCTGGCTCAGCTCCCAGCTCCCGCCGCGCGCGGAGACGCGTTCCCCGATGCCGAGCAGTCCCGAGCCGCTCGTGGCTGCGCGGGGTGGGCCGATGCCGTCGTCGCTGACCCGCAGGCGAACATGGTCGCCGACCCGGATCAGCTCGACCCAGGCCGCCGTGGCTCTCGCGTGCCGGGCGATGTTGGTGAGGGCCTCCTGGGCGATGCGGTAGGCGGTCAACACACCGATCTCGTCGAGGCCCGGGTCGGGGTCCAGCTCGACCCGCACCGTCACGCCCTGTTGACGTAGCGGCTGGGCGAGCAGCTCGTCGATGTCGGACAGGCGCGGCGGCGCGCTCACCGCTATCGACGCGGTGGGATCGCGCAGGTGCACGACGAGCGTGTCGAGCTCGCTCAGTGCGGTGCGGCCACTACCCGCGATCGCCCGCAGCGCCGCCCCCGGATCGTCACTGAGCTGGCCCGCCTCGGCCTGCACCACCATCGCGGTGACGTGGTGGCCGACCACGTCATGCAGCTCGCGGGCCAGGTTGGCACGCTGCTCGCGCCAGGCCGCCTCCTCGCGTAGCTCACCTGTCTCCCGGGCCAGGGCGAAGCCACGTGACCACGATCGGAACAGGACCGCGACAAGGTAGCCGGCCGTCACGAAGAAGAGCGGCTGCTCGTACACCCCTCGCTCGTTGAGCAGCGCGATGGTGAGGGCGCCGGCCGCGCCGATCAGGCCAACCACCCACCCCAGCCATGGGTTTCGGGCCGGGTCCTCGCAGACCGAGACGAACACCAGGCCGGCTGCGGCGAGGCCCAGCTGCACCGACTCTCCGGTGCTCACGATCGCCACGAAACCCGCGCAGACCGCGAAGACCAGGGTGCGGTATCGGGGGCGCAGCGCGGTGGCCCCGAGGCCGACCGGCAGCACCAGCCACGCCCAGCCCGCCGGCACGGACACGCCGTCCTCGACGGTGGTGACCACGGCCACGATGATCAAAGCCGTAGCACCGTACGCGAGCCGGCGCACCCGCCCGGGGTCGCGCAGCCGTTCGCGGATTCCAGTCAGCACCAGCACAGTCTCCGTGACGGGCCGGAAGACCGGCCAGTACCCGGGTACCGGATCGGCCGGCACCCCGGTACCGCCCTCGGAACCAGAACGGCACCGCGGCACGTTCCGCGAGAACGCTCGCCGGACGACTCTGCGGAGGTGACTCTCGTCGACTCCCGCGCTGCCATGACCGTCGGCCCGCTTCGTACGGTTCCCAACTACATCACCGCCGTTCGCACGGTCGCCGCTGTCGCCGTCGGGATCGTGGCCCTCGTCTCCGGGTCGGTGGCATTGATGGCGGTATCGTACGGTATCTACTGGCTCGGTGACGTGCTCGACGGCTGGGCTGCCCGCCGACTCGGCCAGGAGACCCGGGCGGGGGCCGTCTTCGACATCGTGAGCGACCGGGCGTGCACCGCCGTACTCTGCGTCGGCCTGGTGTCCCTCGTGCCGGACGTCGCGGTCGTGGCAGTGGTCTTCCTGCTCTCGTTCCTGGTGCTGGACACCATGCTGTCGCTGGCGTTCCTGTGCTGGCCGGTGCTCAGCCCCAACTACTTCCATGTGGTCGACCGACGGGTGTGGGCGTTGAACTGGTCGCCGCTGGCCAAGGTCGCCAACACCGCCGGCGTCATCGGGGCCATCGCGTTCGGGCAGTACCTGCTCGCGCTGGGCGTGGCCGTCGCCGTCGTGGCGGTCAAGCTGTGGTCGGTCGCCGCGGTGGTCCGGCTGCTCGAACGGGACGGCCGGGCATGAGCAGCCTCGTCGAGGCCGTGGTGGCGCTCGGCTACGGTGTCGCGTCGGCGCTCGTCCCGATCGTCAACGCCGAGGCCTACGCCGTGGTCGCCGGGCAGCGGGGCGGCCACGCTCTCGTCGCCGTGCTCGCCCTGGCACTCGGGCAGACCGCCGGCAAGCTGCTGCTGTTCGAGTCGGCGCGTCGTGGGTCGGGGCGGCTGGCCCTGAAGATCGCGAAGCGGGCGAAGTCAGGTCGCGCGGCGACTCGGGCCGCGCGGTGGACCGAGCCGATCCGACGCTGGCTCTCCCGCCGCCGCACGGCCCTGCCGACCGTGCTGGCCTCTGCCGCGGTCGGAGTTCCACCGCTGGCCGTCGTCAGCCTCGCCGCCGGCACCGCGGGCCTTCGACGCTGGGAGTTCGCCGTCGCCTGCCTCGCCGGGCGGGTGATCCGTTTCGCATTGCTCGTGCTGCCAGCGGTGCTGGCCTGACCCCGGCTCCCCGTCAGAGGAGCCGACCGTCGTGGGCGAGCAGGGCGATCTGGGTGCGGTTGTCGAGGTCCAGCTTGGTCAGGATGTGCGAGACGTGCGCCTTCACGGTCGTCACGCTCATCAGCAGCTCGCTGGCGATCTCGGCGTTGGAGCGCCCCTGCGCGATGGCCAGCACGACGTCGCGTTCCCGGGGCGTGAGCAGGGCCAACCGCTTGTGCGCCTGCTCGTAGGACTCGGCCCCCGACGCGACCCGCTGCATGAGGCGGCGCGTCACGCCCGGCGACAGCATCGGGTTGCCGGCCGCCACCGAGCGGACCGCCTGGCTGATCTGCTCGGGCGGGGTGTCCTTGAGCAGGAAGCCGCTCGCGCCCGCTCGAAGCGCCCGCAGCACGTGCTCGTCGGTGTCGAACGTGGTGAGCACGATGATCTCGGGTGGCCGATGGCGGCGGCGCAGGCGTTCGGTGGCGGTGATGCCGTTGACGCCGGGCATCCTGATGTCCATCAGCACCACGTCGGGCAGGTGCCGATCCACCGCCGTGATTGCCGTCGCGCCGTCGGCGGCCTCGCCCACCACGACGATCCCGTCGGCGCCGTCGAGCATCAGCGTGAGCATTCCCCGTACGAGAGGATCGTCGTCGACGATGACGACCCGGATCGGAGCCGTCACCTCGGCCACGGCAACCACGCGGTGAGGTGGAACCGACCTCCGGCGTCGACGTGGTGGGCGACCCGACCGCCGGCGAGCGCAGCCCGCTCGGCGAGGCCGATCAGACCGGTACCGGCGCTACCGGCGGCACCGCTGTCGGGCGTGGTCGGGTTGCTCACCGCGATGCTCAGCCCGGTGCCGGGCGCGCCGCCGAGCACCAGCCGGACCGGCTGACCGGCGGCGTGTTTGCGGGCGTTCGTCAGTGCCTCCTGCGCGATCCGGTACGCGGTGCGGCCAACCGTCGCTGGGATCTCGACCGGCGGGCCGAACGGGTCGTCGACCTCGATCTGTTGCCCGGCGGCCCGCGCCTCGTCGACCAGGCGCGGCAGGTCGGCGAGGGTCTGCCCGGGTGGCGCGTCGGTCGGCGACTCGGTGTCGTCGCTGCGCAGCAGGGTGATGACCTCGCGCAGCTCGTCGAGGGCGTGGTGTGCGGAGGCCCGGATCACCCCGGCGGCAGCGCTGAGCCGCTCCGGCGGCGCGTCCGGCCGGTACTCCATCGCGCCGGCAGCCGCCGCCAGCAGGGACAGCCGGTGGGCCAGCACGTCGTGCATCTCCCGCGCGATCCGGTTGCGCTCCGCCGCCCGCGCCTCGTCGACCCGTCGTTCCTGCTCCCGCTCGGCCCGTCGGGCCCGGTCCCGCAGCGCCGCCAGCAGGGCGTTGCGGGCCTGCGCCCAGGTGCCCCAGCCGAGCAGGGCCGCGTAGGCGATCGTCATCAGCACCAGCCGCCACCCGTACGGAAGGCTGGGCACCGGCCGCCAGAGCGCCTGCACCGCCTCGCCCGCCACGCCGACCGCCGCCACCGCCGCCGCTTGCCGAAACGGCCGGTTACGCGCGATGAACAGCACCGCGAAGCTGGCCACCGGCGTGGCCACCGGAGACAGCGCGACGAGCAGGCCGGCCAGCACGCCACCGACCTGCGGGCGGCGGACGACCACCGGGACGAGGGCCAGGGAGGCCACCGCCAGCGCGACGTCGAGGCCGACCAGGCCGGCGGAGCTGGAGCGGGTGGCGGACCACAGCATGGTCGCGACGAGGACGCCGATCGCCACGGTCGTCACGACCACCGGGACGGAACGCCACGTCCGCGGCGGCCTGACCTCGCACATCGCCGCATCCACATGGCGCACGCTACTGGGCTCGCGGCAGGCAGGACCACCTCCTTTGGTAGTACGCCTGGCCGCCAGCGGACGTACCCGCAGCGGCTTCTGGACCGACGCGTCCGGCCCCGCCAGGTCCACAGACTCAGGCCATGACAAACAACCTTCTCCTGGGACGGGCCGCGGTGACGGCCGGCGCGATCGTGGTGGCGGTGGTCGAGTTCGCGCTCCTGCGCTCGGCGGCCGGCGTCGACCTGGCGGTCAGGTCGGCGAACTCGACCCGACAGATCACGGTGGCAGCGGTCATCGTGGCCACCGCCGTCGCGGCATTGGCCGGCTGGGCGCTGCTCGCGGTGCTGGAACGCCGCACCAACCGCTCCCGCGTCTGGTGGACCTCGATCGCGGTCGCCGTCCTGCTGCTGTCACTCGTGCTCGGGCCGCCGAGTGGCGTCGGCGGGGGAGCGAAGGCGACCCTCGCGCTGCTGCACGTGAGCGTCGGCGTCATCCTCATCCTCGGCCTGCCCCGGTCGCGCCCGGGCACGGCGAGCCGATGACCACGCTGACCGTACGCAAACAGGACGGGGCCTTCGTCCTCGACTCCGGGGCGCGCGCTTCGCTGCGTACCGGCTGGACCTGGCGGTGCGGCGAGATCCGCACCGGCACGGGCCGCTGGACTGTCGCACCGACCGACCGCCGACGCATCGGGTTCACCGCCCGGGGCGAGCACGGCGTGCCGGTGCGGCTCGACCCGCGCCGGTCGCACGTGCCAGGGCCCGGCGGGGTGGCCCACTGGGCGCCCGGTCGCTGCGGCGGTGAACTGGTACGCGACGGGCACCGCCTCGCGGTGCGCCTCCCCGGTCGACGCGGCGGGCCGATCCGCGTCGACGTCACCGGTGAGTGGGCCGAACTGGAGCTGGTGGTGCTCACCGCCTGTTTCGCGCTGACGAGTCAGCGGCGGCGACGCTTCCTGATCATGATGGCGGTCGTCAGCGGGGCGAGTGGGTGACCGCTCAGGCGCGTGCTCAGACGAGGCGACGGAGCACTGTCTCCACGGCGTCGATCAGCGGATCACCATCGGTGCGGGGGTGCCGGGCGAGACCGAACTCGACGTCCGGCAGGACGGGCAGGGCATCGGTGTCCCGGCAGATCATGGCCGGTTCGAGGTTCGCGGGCATGAGCGCCGCCACGCCGAGCCCGGCCCGTACCGCGGCGAGCACCCCGACCAGGCTGTTGCTCTCGAAGGCCACCCGCCAACGCCGATCGGCACGCTCCAGGGCGTCCAGCACCGACGTACGCCAGGAGCACGGGTTGGAGAAGAGCACCACCGGCAGCGGGTCGGCGGCCACGTCCACACCCTGCCCGGTCGCCCAGACCAGCGGGGCGCGCACCGTCCAGCGCGGCGGTCCGGGAATGTCCGGTACGGCGTCGAGCACGAGTTGGACGCGTCCCGCGTCGTACGCCTCCCGCATGGCGGCGTTGGAGCAGCTGAGCACCTCCAGCGTCGCGCCGGGATGCAGCCGGGCGAGGTCGGCGAGGGCCTGCGGAAGGTGGGACGCGGCGAGGTCTTCGAGCAACCCGACGCCACAGTGGCCGGTGAGCGCCCGGCCGGTCTCGGCGAGTGCCTGTGCGGAGAGCGCGAGGATGCGTTCGGCGTACGGCAGGATCTCTTCGCCCGCACGGGTCGGTGAGACACCGGACGACGACCGGTGCAGCAGCGGTCGACCGACGACGGTTTCGAGCTTGCGCAGCTGTTGGCTGAGGCCGGGCTGGGTCTGCCCGAGCGCGGTCGCGGCACGGCTGATGCTGCCTTCCCGTACGGCGGCGACGAACGACCGCAGCAGGGCGGTCTCCAGGTCCCTTGCCATAAGGATTCATTATGCCAGCCTCAACAAGATGACGTCTTCTTATGGCGTGCGGGCGGGGCTAGCGTCAGACGGGTGACCAGTTACCGGCAGGTGCTCGCCGTGCCAGGGATGGCACCGCTGCTGGGCGTCTCACTGCTCGCCCGTACCGCGATAACCGCCGACGTGATGGCGCTGACTCTCTTCGTCGTCCTCGGCCTGGAACTGAGTTACGCGGCAGCGGGTGGGGTCGCGGCGGCGCTGACCGCCGGAGTGGCACTGGGCGGGCCGCTGCTCGGCCGCATGATCGATTCGCGGGGCCTGCGTCCCGTCCTACTGGTGACCGCCGGCGCGCAGGTCGTGTTCTGGCTGGGCGTGCCGGTCCTGCCGTACGGGTTCCTGCTGGTTGCCAGCTTCGGGGCGGGCCTGCTGATGGTGCCGGCCCAGGCGGTGAGCAGGCAGGCGATCGCCGCGATGACGACGTCGGAGCAGCGCCGGGCCGCGTTCGCGCTGGAAGCCGTGCAGGGCGAGCTGTCGTACATCGTGGGGCCGGCGGTGGTGATCCTGGGCGCGGCGACGGTGTCCCCCGACGTGGTGGCCTGGGGGGTCGGCGCCGCGATCCTGGCCGGCGGCGTCGGAATCGCCGTGCTCAACCCACCGATGCACGCCCGGGACGAGGCGGAGGCCGCCGCCGCGGAACGACCCCCACGGCGGCAGTGGTTGAGCGCGAGGATGGTCGCCGCGCTGACGATGGCGTTCGGGACGACGACGCTGCTCAGCGGCATCGATCTCGCCATCGTCGCCACGCTGCGGGAGGCGGGTCAGGTGTCCTGGGCCGCGGTGGTCGTCGTGGTGTTCGGCGTGTCATCGGTCATCGGCGGGCTGGTCTACGGCGCGCTGACCCGGCCGCTGCCCACCTGGCTGCTGCTCGCCCTGCTCGGGCTCGTGACGATTCCCGCCGGACTGGCCCACGACTGGCCCTGGCTGTGCGTGGCCGTCGTGGGAAGCGGCCTCCTCACCGCGCCGACCCTCGGCTCGGTGGCCGACGCGGTGAGCCGCCTGGCGCCGCCCGGCGCACGCGGCGAGGTGACGGGTCTGCAGTCGTCGGCGCAGAGCGCCGGTTTCGCGCTCGGATCCCCGCTCATCGGTGTGGCGATCGACTTCTCCGTGCCGGCGGCCGGTTTCGCGGCGGCCGGTCTGGCCGGCCTGGCCGCCGCGGGGACCGGATACCTGCTGTCCGGCCGATCACCCGCGCGACAACGTCGCCGGGCGATGCCGGGGACCACCGCAGGTCGGCCAGCGCTCTAGGTGTTCTGTCCATGGAGGTCGGAGACACGGCTGGCGGGTGTGGTGCGGTGGCGACGGGCGTCCACGGCGAGCAGCGTGAGCGCGGCCAGCGTCAGCAGTCCGCCGGCGAGCGCCAGCGGGCGTGCCCCCGAGGCGGGCAGGAGGGCACCGCCGAGCAGTGATCCGCCGGCGATGCCGGCGTTGAAGGCGACGCTGACCCCGGCCGACGCGATGTCGGTGCTGCCCGGGGCCAGGTGCAGCATCCGGTTCTGTACTGCGGAGCCGAACGCCGCGTACGCGAGGCCGATCCCGGCGAGAAGCGCGACCACGCCCGGCTTGAGCGCGCCGAGCGCGTGCAGTCCGAGCAGCGAGGCCGTACCGATGCCCAGCGGCGTCAGCAGCGAAGCGATCGGTCGGCTGTCCAGGGTCCGGGCCGCGACCAGGGTGCCGACGACGCCGGCCGCGCCGGAGACGAACAGCAACGGCGCCAGCACCGCGTCGGCGAAGCCGCTGACGTCGAGCAGGAACGGTGTCACGTAGGTCTGCAGGGTCATGAAGCCGCCGATGCCGAGGGCGGTGGCGGTCAGCAGGACGGCAAAGCGCCGGCCGTCCGGTGCGCTGCCCCGGGCGGCGCCGCCGGCGGCCGGGGGATAGGAGGGCAGAAGGAGCAGCACCGCGGCGGCGATCACCACCCCGATCCCGGCCAGCACCGCGAACGCCGCCCGCCAGCCGGCCTGCTGCCCGAGCCAGGTGCCGAGGGGTACGCCGAGCACCGGGGCGAGCGTCGCCCCGGTCGCGAACAGCGCCACCGCCCGACCGCGCACCGCGACCGGGAACGGCCCGATCACGGTCGCCGTGGCGACGGACCAGAACAGCGCCTGGGCGAGGGCGGTCACCAGGCGTGTGCCGGCCAGCACGGCGTACGTCGGCGCGAGCGCGGCGGCGGCGTTCGCGGCGGCGAAGAGGAGCATCGTGACGCCGAGCAGGTGCCGCCGGGGGACCCGCTGGGTCAGTCGGGTCAGCGGCACGGACGCCAGCACCACCACGATTGCGTACCCACTGACCAGCAGGCCCACCTGTGAGCGGGACCGGTCCAGATCGGGCGCGATGCGGGTCAGCAGACCGACGGGCAGCAGTTCGGTCGTGATGAACGCGAACGCGGCCAGGGAGAGCGTGACGAGCACGGCCCTGGCCCTTCGTGGCGACATCTCCGGTGCCATGATCCACCCCCCATTTCAGGGGGTCACCGTAATCGAGGGCCCGGCCCCGCTCCGCTCGCGGGTCTCGGCGGCCGGGCGAAATCGGCTGGCCGGGCCGGTCTCCGTGGTCGCCCGCCGGGCCCTTCGATCAGGATCGCGTCCGGAACGGGGCAAGGACGGCGCGGATCTGGTCGGCCGCGCCCCAGTCGTCGTCGAACTGGGCCAGCACGGCGAGGTGTTGTCGCAGCTGGATGACCGGCATCCGGGTCTCCCAGTCGGCGTCGAGCGAGGTCAGCTCCGCGTAGACGTCGAACATCCGTCGTGCCTCGGGCGGAGGTGAGGTGGACCACACGTGCGCGAGGTCGACCTCGGCCCACAGGTACGACACGGCCGGGTCGATCAGCGCAGGCTCTCCGTCCGTGGTGGCGAGGACGTTCTGTGCCCACAGGTCGCCGTGCGTCAGGCACGCCGGACGCTCCGGCAGCAGGTCGGGCAGCCGGTCGCAGAGCCGTTCCAGCGCCGACCGGTCCTCCGCGTCGAGCGCGGCCTCGACGCGGGGCTCGTCGAGCCAACGCAGCAGCCGGTGCTCGGCGAAGAAGGCGAAGCCGTCGTCGTTCCACGTGTTGACCTGACGGCGACGGCCCAGCCAGTTGTCGTGGTGCCAGCCGAAACGGGGATGGGTCGTGCTCAGGTGCAGGCGGGCGAGCAGGTGTGCGAACTGCTCCCAGAAGGCCCCGCTGCGCGGCCTCTCGCTCAACACCGACAACACCAGTACGTCCCGATCCGCCAGGATCACCTCGGGTGTCGCCACGCCGCCCAGGTCGCGCAGTGCGGTCAGCCCTTCGGCCTCGGCGACGAAGACGTCGTCGGCCGGCGGGTCGGCGAACGCCTTGACGAACACCGGCGGGGCATCCCGGCGGGTGGCGATGCCCGCGAGAGCCGCCAGCCCGCCGGTCACCGGCCGCACAGCGACGACCTCGCGCATACCGGCCAGGTGCAGACGTTCCAGCAGGGTCACGGGGACGCTCCTCATCTCCGGCGTACGAGGTCGCCCGATCCTATGTGGCTGGTCACGGATCGCCCGGCCGGCGGCCGGGGTGTTGGACACTGCTGGGCATGGGTGATGTGGCGGTGGATCAGCAACGGCTGGAGCGGACCCTCCAGGAGTTCGGCACCCGGTGGACCAGCGACGCCGTCGACATCGAGACCTACCTGGCCGCACAGGTCGCCGACGCGAGCCACCGTGAGGTCGTCGGCCCGCTGCGGGCCGCCAGTGGAGCCAGTGGTGTCGTCCGGGTCGGCGGTCGGGAGGTCGCGGCCTGGGGCGACCCGGACGTCCCGGAGATGGCGTTCAGCGTCACCAAGTCGGTCGTGTCGGTGGTGGCCGGCCTGGCCTTCGACGACGGGCTGCTGGTGCCGGACCAACCGGTGCACCAGGTCGTCGACGTATCCGAGTTCCGGGGACCGCACAACGAGCAGATCACCTGGCGTCATCTGCTGCAACAGTCGAGCCAGTGGGAGGGCGAGCTGTGGGGTAAGCCGACGAGCGTCGACGCGCAGAGCTTCCGCGAGCGGACCGAGGTGCACGGCACACCCCCGGGCCAGGGGTGGGCGTACAACGACGTACGGATGAACCTGCTCGCGTACGCGCTGACGCTGCTGTTGCGCAGGGCGCTGCCGGAGGTGCTGCGGGAGCGGGTCATGGACCCGGTGGGCGCCTCGGACCGGTGGTCGTGGCACGGGTACCGGACGAGCGTCGTCGATCTCGACGGTCGCCGGGTCGAGGTGGTCTCCGGCGGCGCGCACTGGGGTGGGGGACTGATCGTCCCGGCCCGGGACCTGGCTCTGATCGGGCAGCTCTTCCTGGACCGCGGGACCCATGCGGGGACCCGGCTGCTCAGCGCCGAATGGGTCGACCAGTCCTGGGCCCCGTGCCCGGTCAAACGGGAGTACGGCTATCTGTGGTGGCTCAACGATGAGCAGGTGCCCTGGCCCGGAGCCCCGTCCACCGGCCGCAGTGCCCGGGGCAACGGCGGACGGCACCTGCTGTGGGTCGACCCGGCCCGGGAGCTCGTCCTCGCCTCCCACTGGACCGAGGAACCGCTCGATCTGATCCGGGAAGTCTCTCGTACCGTCACGACGGCGCGGGTTGACGAGGGCTGAACTGCGTGAGGACCGTATCGGTCAGGGTCGGTTGTGGACGAACCAGGCGTCACCGGCCGGCAGGGCGACGGCCACCTCCCATCGGCTCAGTTCGAGGTTCGGAGCGAGGGCCTTGAGCTGACCGGCGGCAGCCCACACCTCGTCGCCGGTCTGCGTCACGAGCCGCACGTTGCCAAGCACCTCGGCGTGCAGGTCGGCGTCGGCGAGCAGCCGGTCGTACAGCGCCCGCTCCAGCACCGAGACTGGTGTCGGCAGCACCACGTCTGGCACCAGGTCGGTCAGGTCGACGCCGGTCGTACCCCGCGCGTAGAACCCGATCTCGTCCTCGTCGACCTGTTGGTCCTCGCTGTAGTGGCGGTAGGTCAGCCAGGGCTCGGAAGACGCCGCCGCCTCGACGAACGTGCGCAGCTGCGACTCCGACGGGCCCTGCTCGGGCTCGGACCGGATCGTCAGCGCGTCGTCGAAATCGTCGGTGACCATGACGGGCCGGCGTCCGATGACCGGGACCAGCGCCTCAGCAGCCTGCCAGACCTCGTGCAGACGGTCGGAGTCGACGTCGGCGACGAGGATGGTGCCCGACGGGCCGTGCCCGATCGGCAGGCCGGCCAGGGGTGTGCCCCGGAAGGCCGCTTCGATCTGGTTGAGGTCGTCTCGCAGGCCGGCAGCTTTGCCGATCACCCGAACTGGTCGGCAAGCTTCGTCAGCTTGCTGACATACGCCGGCCAGTCGTAGTCGTCGGGGATGTTGCTGTTGTTCCGCCCGAGGCCGACCACCGTGTCGTGCTGTTCGCGCATGATGTCGGCGTGCCCGGCGTGGCGGGCGAGGTCGCAGGTCACGTGGATGATGATCCGCTGTAGCGTCACGTCCTGCCGACCTGGCTGCCACCACGGCACCTGCCCCGGCGCGTCGAGCGGCAGCTGCTCGATCGTCTGGTCGGCGAACGCCCCGACCCGGCGGTACAGGTCGATCAGCCCGTCCTTCGTCTCGTCCTCACGGGCGTACCAGTCGGCCTGCGGGTCCTCGTCGAACGCCGCCAGCGGGACCAGCTCGTCGGGCGTCGGGAACTCGCGGCCGAAGGTGGGCCCGAAGTAGCCGGCCTCGACGTTGAGGCAGTGCTTGGCCACGCCCAGCAGGTTGTTTCCGGTCGCCGTGCGGGGCAGCCTGACCTCCCGTTCGCTGAGCCCGTCGAGCTTCCAGATGAGGTCTTCGCGGTTGCCCCGGAGGTAGTGGTGCAGGGCGGCCTTCGCATCGCTCAGATCAGCCATGCGCGCCAGTCTTCCCTATCCGCTGAGCCTCGGCGGGCCGGTGCCGGTGCACCGGCACCGGCCCGCCGAACGACTCGACGTGGCCGGGGCGTCAGCTTCCGGCGCAACTCGCTGTGGTTCCGCTGCCGCTGCCGGTGCCCTGGAAGCCGAAACTGGTGGCCTGACCTGCGGCCAGTCGCCCGTTGTAGCTCTGGTTGGCGACCGTGATGGTTCCGCTGGTGCCGCTGCTGACCCCGTTCCAGAGCGAGCTGACCGACGCGCCGCTCGGCAGGGTGAGTGTGACCCGCCAGCCGGTCAGTGGGGCGTTCCCCGCGGTGACGCTGACGTTGGCGACGAAGCCGCCGTTCCACTGGTCCTGGACAGCGAAGACAGCGGTGCAGCCAGGCGTGCCGGTCGGCGGCGGCGTGGTGGGCGGCGGCGTGGTGGGCGGCGGCGTGGTGGGCGGCGGCGTGGTGGGCGGCGTGCCGTCGTCGAGCGTCAGGTTCTTCTGCTGGACGCTCCACTGAGTGCCGCACAGACCGCAGTCGGCGCCGACGAAGGTGCGGCCGGCGGTGGTGTCACCCTTCAGGCGCCACTTGAAGTAGAGGGTCGCCACCCGGCCGAACTCCCCGCCGTTGGCCTGGTCGTAGGTGCCGCCGTGCCCGACGTTCAGGTTGCCCATGAAGGCGGGCAGGCCGGCGGGCAGCTTGCCCCAGTCGTCCATGGCGTTCGGGTAGGCGATGTCGCTGGGCCCGCCGACGAAGTAGGCGATCGGCTTGGTCAGTCTCCTGAGCTGGTAGTCGTCGGCGTCGTTGAGCAGACCACTGCTGAAGATGCCGGTCGTGGTGACACGCGGGTCGTTCGAGACGGCGTACGCCTCCACGCCTCCGCAGGAGAAGCCCGCGACGGCGACCTTGCTCGTGTCGATCTTGTTGTAGTACTTGCTGCCCTGCCGGGAATTCTCCGTGACCGCCCAGTCGATGGACTGGGTGAGCATCTGGGAGTTGGTGGAGCCGGATCCGTTCGGGGCTCCGTTGGCGATGGCGAGGAAGCCGTGGGAGGCGATCTCGCGGAGAAAGTTGCCCTGGGAGAGCCCGTTGGCCGAGCAGCCGCCGTTGCCCCACACGACGATGGGCAGGCGTTCGGAGGGGAGGGTCTGCGGCCGGAAGATGGTGTGGTTGGCCAGGGTGGCCGAGGTTTCGTAGTCGGCGGGGTAGGGGCCGGAACCGCCGATGGCGGCGGACGCCGGTGTCCCGCCGAGCGCCATGATCACCGAGGTGACCGGGACGATGGCGGCCGCCAGCCCCGCGTAGATCTTTGCTCGCCTTCTCATTGAGTCCTCCAGGAACAGTCACGGTGGCGCTCCCTGCGGCGGCGGGTGTGTCACTCGCGCCCCGACGAGAGGTGGTCAGCGCTGGCCACGGGTCTGGTCGACGTGTGCGCGTCGCGGCCCGCGTGGCAGCCGTGCCCCCGGTCGCCACTGCCCGCTCATTCAGCGCCGGCGACCGCCCGGCCGCGGTCCCTACAGGCGCTCCGATGGGAGCTGTATGCAGTTACTATCACTGTCGCAGTGAAAGGTGTCAATTTCTGGTTGACTCTGATCAGACTGCCGCACCCGGATGGCCGAGGCTTGTCAGGTGAGGCGGGGCAAGGCGCTTTCCCGGGCGGGCGGAGGCACTATCGTTCTGGCGTGCAGATCCGTTTCGACGTCCCCGCCGATCCCGCCTACCCGAGCCGGGTGGCCGCGGCGCTCGGCAACGTCCGGCTACGCAGATTCGGCTACATCGGGGCGGTCCTGACGGCGGTCGGGGTCATCGGTCTCGTCGCCTCGCGAGGGCTCGGGTGGGGCGAGCGGAGTTCACCGCTGTGGACCGCGCTGGTCGTGGGCGGCGTGCTGTCGATGCTGTACCGGCCGTGGGTGCTGGCCCGCGCCCGCCGCCGTTCCGGTAACTACGCCGTCGAGGGCGCCTACGACATCACCGAAGACAACATCATGATGCGCAGCGGCTCGGAGTCCGGCGGCATCGCCTGGGACGGGGTCGCCCAGGTGCGCGAGGCCGGAGATTTCTGGGTCGTGTACGTCGGCCGAATGCCGGCGACCGTGATCCCCCGCTGGCTGATGTCCCCCGAGGATGCCGACACGTTGCGCGCGTACATGTCCGAACGAGGGCTGCTGCCCCGTCGGTGAACTCGGCTGCCGCCCCGTGTCGGCATCCCCGCCCCTGATCGCCCGCGGCTACCTATTCTCGACTGGGATGCACCAGTTCGAGTAATGGCCGTCGGTCCGGCGGCTCACAGGAGGCCGTCATGAGCACCAAGGACCGACCTGCGGGGATCAGCCCCACAGCGGTGGAGTCAGCACCAGGGCTGTGGCGGATCGATCTGCAACGGCACGACCTCAGCATCCCGGGGCGTGAGGTCATTCAGACTCGGGTGGAGTTCACGCCGGATTCGCCCCCGTTCAAGCATTTCCACCCCGGCGAGGAGATCATCTGCGTTCTGCAGGGAACGCTCGAATACCGGCTGGACGGGCAGCCACCCATGGTGTGCAATCCCGGCGACGCGCTCACGGTCCCGTACGGTGTGCACCACGAGGCCCGTAACGTTGGCGACGGTATCGCTGTCGAACTGGCCACGTACGTCGTCGAGAAGGGGAAACCACTTCTCACCAAGGTGGAGTGAGCACCCACGGCCGGTCATCGATCACCGCCGTTTGCGCGATCGGCGCGCTGGGCAGAAGGCACACCATGACGAGTGAACGGGTGAAGTCTGTCGGTCGTTACACGATGCGGATCCTCGGCGTACTGGCGATCGTCGTGGGCGTGCTGGGGGTCGTCTCCAGCCTGACCCAGAGCAACCTCGTCGGGGTGATCCTCGGCGTCATCTTCGTCGCCGGCGGAGCGGTCCTGGTCAAGCGCTCTGGCGCGGCGGCGACACCGAGGACGCACACCACGCACTGACGCCTGCGGGGTTCATGGTCGCCGTGGTCGTCGCCCCGGGTGTGGTGCGCCCCCCTGGCCCTGGGGTGAGACGACAGCGGCGGCAGCGCGACTCATAAGGTGAGCGGATGTCGGTCAAGCAGGTACAAGTGACATTCGACTGCGCCGAGCCGGTGCGCGTCGGCCTCTTCTGGTGTGAGGTGCTGGGGTACGTCCCGCCACCGGCCCCGGAAGGGTTCGCCTCCTGGGAGGATGTCAATTCCGAGCAGGGTTCGTGGCTCGCGTGCAGTGACCCGTCCGGGGTGGGCCCGCGCCTGTACTTCCAGCGGGTGCCCGAGGGCAAGGTCGTCAAGAACCGGGTGCACCTCGACGTGCGGGTCGGCACCGGGCTGGTGGGCGAGGAGCGCCTGGCCGCCCTCGAGGCCGAATGCGCGCGGCTGATCCCGCTCGGCGCGGTACGCGGGCAGTTGTTGCTCGCCGACGGCGAGAACGAGTCGTGCCTCAACATGCAGGACGTCGAGGGCAACGAGTTCTGCCTCGACTAGTGCCGCCCGCCGCGCGTCTCCTGAGCGCGGCCGAGCCTGCTGGGGGCCGGGCGGTTCGCCCGGCCCCCACATTCGGGCTCGCTCAGCCCAGGTACTTCTCCCAAGGGCCGGTGATGGCCAGGGTGAGGCCCGGGTCCTGCATGTTGACGAAGAGCACCTTGCCGTCCGCGCTGAAGGTCGGCCCGCAGAACTCCGAGTCGTTGAGCTGGTTACGGGCGATCGCGTACGTGGGCCCGCCCGGGATCGTGCTGAGCACGTGCGAGGCACCGGACCCGTCCTCGGCGAGCACGAGGCTTCCCCACGGGGTGACCGTCACGTTGTCCGGGCCGTCGAAGGTGATGTCGGTGTACCTGACCGGCGTGCCCTCCTCGGACTGGGTCTGGTGCGGGAAGTACGTCACGAGCTGGATGGTCTGGTCCTTGAAGTTGTAGAACCAGACCATGCCGTCGTGCGGAGCCGCGTCCGCCGGCAGGTCACCCTCGTCCCAGGCGTACGAGTTGACCACGTACACGCCCTCGTCGGTGGCCCACACGCCCTCGAACTTGCGTCCGCGGGTGACCTGGCCGTCGGCGAACTGCTCGCGTACCGACCTGGTGCGCGCGTCGCGGTCCGGCACCTCGATCCAGCGGACCGGGAAGGGGCGGCCCAGCTGGGCGGAGGTCAGGTAGGCGACGTCCGGCAGCACCGAACCGTCGTCCATGATGATCTGCATCGCGGCGAGGACGCCGGCGTTCGGTGCGAGGCGGGTGAGCACGCCCGGGCCCAGCTTGACGCCGTGCGGCGCCGTCCAGCGGTAGAAGAGGCCGTTGGGCTCGTCGGCGTCCTCGGAGAGGTAGACCCGGGTGCGGTCCTTGTCGACGGCCACTGCCTCGTGGGAGTAGCGGCCCAGGCACTTGATCGGCTTCGGGTCGGCGCTGCCGTCGGCCCACACCTCGAAGACGTAGCCGTGGTCCTTCTGGTAGACGCCGGACCGGCTGCCCTCTTCCCACGCGTCGCCGGCGCGGTCCTCGGCCTCCTCGCAGGTCAGCCAGGTGCCCCAGGGGGTCGGCCCGCCGGCGCAGTTGGAGATGGTGCCGGAGAGCGCCACGAACTCGCCCAGGTTGCGGCCCGCGAGGTCCGTCTTGATCACGGTGCAACCGCCGGCGTCGACGGCGCCCGCGTCGTAGACAGTGCCCTTGACGTGCGGCACGCCGAACTCGGCGCCCGGGTCGATCTCGTGGTTCTGGATCAGGGTGTACCGGCCGTGGCCGCCGTCGTAGACGGCCATGCCGTCGTGGTCCGACGGGGTGGTGCCCTGGCCGCGGTCGAGCCGGGTGACACCGGTCCGGGTGACCACTGTGTAACGGAAGCCCTTGGGCAGGGCCAGAATTCCCTTGGGATCGTCCACGAGCGGCGGGAAGGGCACAGTGCCGGGCTTCACCGGCGGGTGCGGCCGGGCCGGGCTGGCCTGGGCCAGGGACGGCAGGCCGCCCGCGACGGCAATGCCGACGCCGGCGGCGGCGCCACTGGCGAGGAAGGTACGACGAGACGAAGGCACGTGGATCAACTCCTGGTCCAGACAAGTGCGACGACTGGCAGCCAACTCCTTCGGGTGGACAGCGACACGTCACCAATGGGATCGGGTGGTGACATCGGAGTTAAGAGTCAGGGTCGCGCACGCGTCGCCGGGCCATCGGGCTTGACCTTGACGCTGCGTCAACCCTCCATGCTGCCGCCATGAGCAATTCGCACACAACAGCTCAGACCGAGCAGGCCGCGATCCACGTGCTTGGTCTGGAGAAGTCGTTCAAGCAGCTCAAAGTGCTGTGTGGCGTCGACATCGACGTCGCGCGGGGCAGCATCTTCGCCCTGCTCGGCTCGAACGGTGCCGGCAAGACCACGGTCGTGAGGATCCTGGCCACGCTCCTGCGGGCCGACGGCGGGACGGCCCGGGTCGCCGGCTTCGACGTGGCGACCCAGGCTGCCGAGGTACGGCAGTCGGTCAGTCTCACCGGGCAGTTCGCGGCGGTCGACGAGATCCTCACCGGGCGGGAGAACCTGATCCTGGTCGCCCGACTGCGCCACCTCAAGGAGCCCGGTTCGATCGCGGACGACCTGCTGAGGCGCTTCTCGCTGACCGAAGCGGGCACCCGGCGGGTACGGACCTACTCCGGCGGTATGCGTCGCCGCCTCGACATCGCGATGAGCCTGATCGGGAGCCCGCCGGTCATCTTCCTCGACGAGCCGACGACCGGGCTGGACCCGGAGGCGCGCATCGAGGTGTGGCAGGCCGTGAAGGAACTCGCCAGTGGCGGCACGACGGTGCTGCTCACCACCCAGTACCTCGACGAGGCCGAACAACTCGCCGACCGGATCGGGATCCTCCACGAGGGACGGATCATCGTGAACGGCACCCTCGACGAGCTCAAGCAGCTCCTGCCACCCGCCGAGATCGAGTACGTCGAGAAGCAGCCGACCCTCGAGGACGTCTTCCTCACCCTCGTTGGCGCCAAGACCGAGAAGGAACAACGATGAACAGGCACTTCCTCGGCGACACCACGGTTCTGTTGGGACGCTCACTGCGTCACATCGCCCGCAGCCCGGACACCATCATCACCACCGCCGTCATGCCGATCGCCTTCATGTTGCTGTTCGTCTACGTCTTCGGCGGCGCGATCGAGACCGGCTCCGACTCGTACGTGAACTATCTGCTCCCCGGCATCCTGCTCATCACCGTCGCCTCGGGCATCTCGTACACCGCCTTCCGGCTCTTCCTGGACATGCAGGGCGGCATCTTCGAACGGTTCCAGTCGATGCCGATCGCACGATCCGCGGTGCTCTGGGCGCACGTGTTGACCTCACTGGTCGCCAACCTGATCTCGTTGGTCGTCGTCGTCCTCGTCGCCCTGCTCATGGGCTTCCGCACCGGGACGAGCGTGCTGGGGTGGCTCGCCGTGGCCGGCATCCTGGTGCTGTTCACCTTGGCGCTGACCTGGATCGCCATCATTCCCGGCCTGACCGCCCAGTCGGTGGACGGCGCGAGCGCCTTCTCGTACCCCCTGGTCTTTTTGCCGTTCGTCAGCTCGGCCTTCGTGCCCACCGCGTCGATGCCCGGCCCGGTGCGCGCCTTCGCGGAGCACCAGCCGGTGACCGCCATCGTCAACGCGATCCGCGACCTCTTCGCGCAGAAGCCTGTCGGATCGGGCATCTGGACCGCCCTCGTCTGGTGCGTCGGCATCCTCGTGGTGGCCTACCTCTTCGCCAACCTGACCTACCGTCGCAAGATCTCCTGAGCGCGATTCGAGGGGGGCCGAGCGACTCGAGGGGCAGGATCAGGAGATGCTGACGATCAGTCAACTCGCGGCGTACGCCGGCGTCACGGTGCGGGCGGTACGGCACTACCACCAGATCGGCCTGCTGCCGGAGCCCGAGCGGGACGCCTCGGGCTACCGGCGGTACAGCGCAGGGGCGGTGGTGTCCCTCATCCGGATCCGAATTCTCGCCAACGCCGGCGTGCCGCTGTCCCAGATCGGTCAGATGCTGGAGGCCGACCCGTCGACCTTCGCGGCCGCGGTCGAGGAGATCGACAGGCAACTGGGCGACGAGATCGCACGACTGGAGACCAGCCGGAGGCAGATCGCGCAACTCGCCGCCGGGGATCGTCTGGCGCTCGCGCCGGAGGTGACCGCCTACCTCGACCGGCTCCGGGACATTGGCGTCTCCGAGCGGGTGGTGGCGGGTGAGCGGGACAGCTGGATCCTGATGTCGGCCCGCTGGCCCGATCGGGTCCGCGAATGGATGCCCAGCAAGATCGCGCAGCTCGACGACCCGCAACTCATTCGGCTCTATCGGATCCTGTCGGAGATCTTCGACAGCGACACCAGCGACGACGCGTCTCTGGTGGAGGCCGCCGACATCCTGGCGAGCCTCGCCGAGCAGGCATACCGCTCCGGTGAGATCGACCTCGGTGAGGTGGCGAAGGACGACCTGCCGTTCGACCTTCTGGACGCGCTGGCCGTCGAGGCGGACCCGCGGGTGAAGCGACTACTGAGTCTGATGCGCGAGCGCGGCTGGGATGGTCTGGCGCGGCTGGAGCGGCTGGCAGAGCCGTCCACCTGATCGGCTGTCAGCGCTGTTGGTGGTTCACCGCGGGCGAACCCACAGGGCTGGTGCGGGTGTCGCGCCACCAGCGGCGGGACGCCAGCGCGGCCAGCCCGGCGCCGGCGGCGTTGAGCAGGACGTCATCCACCGACGACGCCCGGTCGAGCCGCAGAACGTACTGGGCGGTCTCGACCAGGACCGAGCAGCCGGCCGCGAGGGCCAGGATGCGCGGCGGGATACCCCAGGGGTGTGAACAGAACTCTGAGGTATCCCGCTCTTCGGCAGGTCGGCCTGGCGGGCCAGCGAGCGTACGGTGCGGGCCCGCCAGGTGAGTCACTGTCGGGTTGGCCCTGGGTCAGCTACGGGTGGACCACTGCTGGTTGGTGCCGCCGTTGCACGCCCAGAGGATGATTTTGGTGCCGTTGGCGGTGCCGGCGGCGTTGGCGTCGAGGCACAGCCCGGACTGCACGCCGGTGATGGTGCCGTTGCTGTTGACGTTCCACTGCTGGTTGTTCTGACCGTTGCAGTCCCAGATGATCGCCTGGGTGCCGTTGGTGGTGCCTCGGCCGGAGGCGTCCAGGCACTTGTTGCCGTACACCTGGAGTTGTTTGCCAGCGGTGTAGGTCCAGCGCTGCGCGGTGCTGTTGCTGATGCAGTCCCAGAGCTGGACCTGGGTGCCGTTCGTGGTGCTGGCGTTCGGCACGTCGATGCAGCGGCTGGACTGGCCGCCCACGACCTGGACGTTCTGTTGCGGGTTGCCGCCGCCGGTCGGCGCGTAGGCGGCGGCGTTGATGTTGGCCTGGACGGCGTTCTCGGTGGCCGCCGTCGGGTAGCCGGAGGTCAGTACGCCCTCGAAGAAGGTGCCGCGACCGGTGATGCTGTTGTCACCGCCGATGCCGAGCAGGATGGCGCCCTCCTTCTTCATCGGGTGGTAGCCGTTGGGGCGTGGCCCGTCGAAGTAGGTCGTCAGGCTGCCCGACTGGGCGTTGCCGCCCCGGATCGCCCAGTGGTTCGGCTCGCCCTTGACCATGGCGGTGACGAAACGGTGGTTGATCGACGCGATGTTGTTGTAGCCCGCGTTGACGCCGGAGAACAGCCCCCACTCCAGGTCGGCCATGATCCAGGGGCCGGCCCCGGCCCCGTAGCCCCACTGCTTGTTGGCGCCGAAGTAGACGGTCTCCATGATGGCGCGTTCGTCGGCGAGGCTGTTGGTCTGCGCGTTGCCGTAGTCGAAGCAGCACCACTGGTTGTAGTGCGTGCCGTCGACGACCGCGTAGATGCCCTCGGGCTGGTCGCCGGTCGCGACACCGTTGGTGTTGTTGTTGCGGTAGCCGGTGCCGGGGGCGATGTAGACGCCGTACGCCTTCTGCCCGCCGACGGTGACCGGGGCCGCCTTCGCGTCGGCGAGGTTGTCCCAACCGCCGGGGGCGGGGCCGGCGAAGCCGCCGGGGGGCGCCTGGGTGAGGCGGTTGTTGCGGCCGGACTGGTCGTAGATGATCGTGATGACGCAGGTGGTGTTGGCGCAGAACGTGTCCTGGGTGGCGGCGTTGGCGTAGCCGCCCTCGCTGAGCACGCCGACGTCGCGGGTGGTGTTGTCCGACGATCGTCGGACCTGGTAGAGCGAGCCGTTGTACGCGCCGTACAGCGCGCGGGTGGTGCTGTGCGCGGCCACGCACGGCGTGCCGCCGGAGGCGTAGATGTCACACGGACCGGTGCCGGCGGCGTGGGCGACGCCAGGGGCGTCCGAGACCACATAGGCGCCGGCGCCGACGACGAGGACGAACAGGGTCCCGGCGGCCATCAGGCGACCCAGCTTTCTCTGCACGTTCATCGGATCCTTTCGGGTGCGTGGTGGGGGTCGGGTGCGGCGATGGAATTGACGTCACACGTCATACCTGTGACATTAATGGTCGTCCATCTATTGACGCTAGTTGGCACACGTTGGTCATCGATCGATGAGGCTGAGGACGGATATGCTGGTCAGCGGAGCAAGGTGCGTCCCCGTGTCGGGGCAAAAGTCGATTCGAGGGCGATTGATGAACATCGGGGAGATCGCTCGCCGGGCGGGGGTGTCCCGCAGCACCGTTTCCTACGTGCTCAGCGGAAAACGCAGCGTGTCGGCGGCGACCCGGCAACGGATCCAGTCGGTCATCGACGAGTTGGACTACCGGCCGAACGCCAGCGCCCGTGCTCTCAAGGAGGGGCGCACCCGCACCCTCGGGCTGGTCATCCCGCCGGCGAGCCAGCGGTTGACCGACATGCAGCTCGGCTTCGTCGCCAGCGTCGTCGAAGCCGCCGCCCGCCACGACCTCGACGTGCTGCTGTCCCCCTCCGGCGGCGACCATGACCGGTCGTTCGAGCGGATCGTCACCGGGCGCCGGGTGGACGGCGTGGTCCTCATGGAGATCCGGTTGGCGGATGACCGGGTGACCCGGCTGACCAAGGCCGGGCTGCCGTTCGTCACCATCGGGCGGACCGCCGAGCCGCACGGGATGAGCTGGATCGACATTGACTACGCCGGGCTGATCGCCCGGTGCGTGCAGCACCTGGCCGACCTGGGGCACCGGCACGTGGCACTCGTGAACCGGTCCGCCGAGTTGGTGGCCGCCGGGTACGGCCCCAGTCATCGCGCGCTGACCGGCTTCCGCACGGCGGCGGCCGAGCGAGGATTGACCGGCGTGGAGGTCTGCAGCGGCGACGACACCGCCTCCGGCGAGGCGTGTATGGAGCAACTGCTCGCGACGCACCCCGAGGTCACGGCGGTGGCCACCATCAACGAGGCCGCACTGCCCGGAATGCAGCGGGCGTTGACCGGCGCCGGGCTGTCCGTGCCACGCGACTTCTCCGTCACCGGAGTCGCCGCGCAGCACTGGGCGGAGGATTTCCGCCCGCCGCTGACCGCCGCCGACGTGCCGATGGTCGAGATGGGCGCCGAGGCGGTGTCGCTACTTCTGGAGATCATCGCGGCTCCCGGCGCCGTGCCACGACACCGCCTCTACAGCCCGCCCATCTCGTTGCGGTCCAGCACCGGCCCGGTCCGGGGCCGCTGATCCGACCCGGCTACCCGCCCCTGACACGCCGCTCCTCCTGGGCGGCGGCGAGGATGAGATAGCTGCTGGCGGTCCAGGTGTAGGCGCGGTCCCGCAGCCCGGTGCCGGTCTCGGCGTCGAAGTTCTCCGCGAAGCCGGACTTCTCACACAGCGCGAGGAACCGCCGACTGATGTCGTCGGCGATCCTGGTCTGCCCAGCCCGGCGCAGGCCGTCCTCGACCAGGACGGTGGAGGGCGCCCAGATCGGGCCCCGCCAGTAGCCGTCGGCGAGGTAGTGGGCCGAGTCGGTCGGCTCGGTGGCCAGACCGTGCGTGGTCAGGTGGGTCTCGACGCCGCGCGCCAGCGCGGCGGCGACCGGGGCCGGGAGGTCGGCCCCGAGCGCGACGGGCATCAGGTCGAGCAGGCTGCGGCTGGCTCGCCGGTGCCCGGTGTGGGGGTCCCGGGCGGTGAAGCGTTCGCCGTCCCACAGGTCGCGCAGCATGGCCCCGTGGATCCGGTCGGCCTCCTGCCACCAGCGGTCGGCGGGCTCACCCAGCTCGGTGGCGAGGTCGGCGAGGCAGCGAAGCTGCGAGACCAGGAACGCGGCGAGGTCGGCCGTCTCCAGGACCCGGTTGTCGTCGAAGGTGGTGGCGTTGTCCCAGCCGCTGTCGTTGCCGTGCTGATAGTGCGGCAGGTCGTGGCCGGGAGCCCGCCGCGCGTCCAGCCAGAACTCGGTCCAGCGGGCGAGCCGGTCGTACGTCTGCGCCAGCGCCAGCCGGCTCGGCGGCTGGGGAAGGCGTCGGCGCAGGTGACGGAGGGCCCAGCCGTGGATGGGGGGCTTCACGTAGTTGTGCAGGACCTCGGAATGGGTGACCGAGTCGGGGAGCGCGCCGGTCTCGTCCTGGTGGTCGAAGGGCAGCTGGAACTGGTGCCAGGCCAGCTCCGGCTCGCCGGCCGCCAGGGCGATCGCGTTGAAGCAGTGGTCCCAGCTCCACACCTTGTCCATCCAGTGCTTGGACATCAGGACGGCCGGCCGGGTGACGAAGCCCGCCGGGGCGACAGTGGCCGACCACAGGACGTACGCGGCCAGCTCGGCGGCCGGGGTCTCCGGGCCGCGCCAGGGCGCGATCGCGTCGACGAACGCGGTGAACTCCGCTAAGCGGTCGCGGCGCAATTGCTCGAAGGCGACGGATCCGGCGTACGGGCGGCGGGCGGTGGCGTACTCCTCGATCGCGATCTCCCAGGGCTGGTCGCCGGAAAGGTCGAGGGAGCGGTCGGCCGTGCCGAGGGCCTGCGTGCCCCGGGTCCGCAGCGGAGCGCCGGAGAGCACCGTGACCCGGTAGCGGCGACCGGTCTCGTACGAGGTGAACACATGTGATCCGTCGACCGGGTCGGCGTACAGGTAGGTGCCGCTGAACGGGGTGAGGGTGTGCGCGGCGGCGGCCACCCGCAGGCCGAGACGGTGGCCCCGGATCCGCAGGGTGTCCGGCCCGTCGTAGACGGCCTCGATCCGGTCGGCCCCGTTGTGCCAGGTCAGCAGCGCGGGCGTGGCGACGACAGTGGTGCCGGCGACAGTGGGGGAGAGTCGCAGCACGGGGTGCATCCCGGTCTGGTGGGAGACCAGGTGCAGGTCGTCGGCGTACGTCTTCTCGGCTACCACCGGGGAGATGTTGAACCAGGATCCGCGGTAGCTGAACGGGATGTCCTGGATTCCGAACTCCGGACCGGACGGGGCGACGGTCATGGGTGGCGGGTGCCTTTCTGTGGTGCGGGTGGTCGGTCCTGGACCGCGGCGGTTGGTCAGTCCTTGACGGCGCCGGCGGTCACGCCCATCGAGACGTACCGCTGGGCCAGGATCAGCAGTACGGCGGCGGGGATCGAGGCGACGACGGCGGTGGCCATGATGGCGTTCCACTGCTGGTTGTTGTTGCCGATGTAGTGGTAGATGCCGAGGGTGATCGGCTGGTAGTCGCCGCCTCCGGCCAGGGTCGAGGCGAAGATGAAGTCCGACCAGGACCACAGGAACGCGAAGAGCGACACCGTGACGATCGAGTTGCGGCTGACCGGCAGCACGACCGACCAGAAGGTCCGCAGCCGACCGGCGCCGTCGACCACGGCGGCCTGGAGCAGCTCGTCGGGGATGCCGGACATGAAGGCCGTGAAGATCAGGACAGCGAACGGCACCGCGAGCGTCGTGTCGGCCAGGATCAGGCCGGGCAGCGTGTTGAGCACGCCGAGAGTGAGGTAGATGGCGTAGAAGCCCATCGCCATGATGATCCCCGGGATCATCTGCGCGATCAGCAGCAGGAAACTCAGCGCCGGGCCGCCGGGTGGCCGGAGCTTCGCCAGCGCGTAGCCGGCGGGGGCCGCCAGCGCCACGGTCAGCACCACAGTGCCGAGACCGACCAGGAAGCTGGTGCCGAGGTACGGCAGTTGCTGGTCGAGCACCGCCCGGTAGCCGTCCAGGGTGCCGTTGATGGGGAACAGGTGCGGAGGGCTGGCCCGCATGTCCTGGTCCCGGGTGAAGGACACATTGATCATCCAGTAGACGGGGAAGAGCATCAGCCCGGTCAGCACCAGGCCGACGCCGGTCTTCCACCAGGCCCGAGGCGTCGAGGTGGTCATCGCAGCTGCTGCCTCCGCTCGATCCGGATGTAGACCAGGCCGGCGATCAGCGCCAGCACGATGAGCAGGTTCCCGATGGCCGCGCCCGGGCCGAAATCGGGCAGCAGGTTGCCGAAGCCGAGCCGGTACGACCAGGTGGCCAGCGTTGCCGAGGAGCCGGTCGGACCGCCCTTCGTCATGATCCAGATGATGTCGAAGACCTTGAGCGTGTAGATCAGCCCCAGCAGCAGCGTGATCAGGGAGACGGGACGCAGCAGCGGGAAGGTGATCCCCCAGAACCGCTGCCACCCCGTCGCGCCGTCGAGCGCGGACGCCTCGTACATCTCGGTCGGGATCGCCTGCAGGCCGCTGTAGAGCACCACCAGGTTGAACGGGATGCCGATCCATACGTTCGCGATGATCACCGAGGTGAGTGACCAGCCCGGCGAGGTGAGCCAGTTGACCGGGTCGATCCCGACGACGCCGAGCGCCGCGTTGACCAGCCCCGAGTCGCTGTTGAGCAGCCACGACCAGGTCGACGCCGAGACGATCAGTGGCAGCAGCCACGGTACGAGGATCAGTGCCCGCAGCGTGCGCGACAGCGGGAAGTGCTGGTGGAAGAAGAGGGCCAGGGCCATGCCGATGGTGAACTGAAAGGCGAGCGAGGCCGCCGTGAAGACCACCGTGTGGGTCAGCGTCGGCCCGAAGGCCGGGTCGGCCAGGACCGTCCGGTAGTTGTCGAGGCCGGCGAAGGGCGCCCCGCCCTGCACGAACGAGCGGACTGTGTACTCGCGCAGGCTCAACTCGACGTTGCGGTAGAGCGGGTAGGCGTAGAAGGCCGCCAGGTAGATCGTCACGGGTGCCAGGAAGCCCCACGCCATCCATCGGTTGGGCCGGCGGGCACGGGACGGGGGAGGCCCGGATGGGGCGGCGGTCGCCGCCCCATCCTGGTCTCGTACGGCAGTGGTCTCGGTGGTCGAGGGCATGGTGTCGGTTCGGATTACTTACCTGGAGGTGGCGGCGGTCTGCGCGGCGGCCAGGGCCTCCTGTGGCGACTTCCCGCCGCTGAGGGCCGACTGCACAGCGGTCCACAGCGCCTCGGAGATCTTCGGGTACTTGGTGCCGAGGTTGTCACCCGTGCGGCCCTTGGCTGCCCGGACCGCCTCCACCCAGACCTTGAGCTTGGGGTCCGCTGTGGCCTGTCGTTCCTGCACGGCGCCGACGGGTGCGACGTAGGAGAGCGTGGTGTCCGTGGTGAGGAGGTTGTCGGCGTTGGTCAGGCAGGTCACGAGCTTCTGCGACGTCGCGTACCGGCCGGTCTTCTTCTGCACCGGAATGGAGACGAACTCACCGCCGGTGGGCGCCGGCGCCGGGCCGCCCACGCTGGCCGGGATCGGGATCGTGCCGTACGAGAAGCCGAGCTTCTCCGCGTTGGCCAGCTGCCAGGTGCCGTTCTCGGCGAACGCGTAGTCGCCGGTGGCGAACTCCTGCCAACTCGTGGTCTGGGTGTTGTTGATGATGGAGTTCGGGGCGTGGCCCTGCTTGAGCCAGTCGGTCCAGAGCGTCAGCGCGGAGACCGCCTGCGGTGAGTCCAGACTCGTCAGTTGGGCGCCCGATCCCCAGAACCAGGGCAGGAACTGGAAGCTGCCCTCCTCGGTGCCGATCGCGGAGAAGGTGATGCCCTTCTTCCCCTTGGCCTTCACCTTGGTCAGTGCCGCGGTCAGTGAGGCCCAGTCCTTGACGGCGGCGGGATCGACGCCGGCGGCGGTGAGCAGATCCTTGTTGTAGTAGAGGGCGAGGGTGTTCGCCCCGATCGGCACCCCGTAGGTCTTTCCGTCGCTCTGGCCGGCGCCGAGCAGGTTCTTCTCCATCGCCGAGACGTCGAGCTTGTTGTCGTCGGTGGTGGTGAGCGCACCGGCTTCGGCCAGGGTGGAGATGACCGGGTTGTCGACGATCAGGACGTCCGGCGAGTTTCCCTGCTGGGCGGCGAGCAGCGCCTTGTTGGTCAGGTCGGTGGTGTCGTATCCGGTCCGCTCGACCGTCACCCCCGCGTCGGTGCCGCACTTCTTGAGCAGCGCCACCCACTCGGAGTCGTCGGCGAACTGTGGATACGGGTCCCAGACGAGGTAGGCGCCGCCGTCGGCGGGGCCGTCGGCGGACGACGAGCAGGCGCTGCCTGTCACTGCGGCGAGAGCTATCACGGCGACGGCGGCCAGGCGCCGCCGACGACTGAATCCGGTCATGTGGTGCCTCACTTCAATCGATCGTCAGGTGGGGTGTGTCGGTTGATCGTCGCGGGTTGGAGCAGCCCAACCATGAGGCGAACCGATTCGACGAATCGGTTCGCCCGAAGATAGGTCTGGCCATGCCCGGGGGTCAAGGGCCAGTTGGGCGCGTCAGGGAGATCGCTGAGAAACGCAGGCTTCACCGGGGCGTCACTTCATTGACATCGTTCAGTCCCCGGTCCTACGATCCGTGCGAATCGATTCGCAAGCGCTGCCCTCCGGAGAGCGTCCCCCGCGCCCCACCAAGGAGCCGCCCGTGAAAACCCCGTCCCCCGGCCGGTCACGACGAGCCCGCGTGTCCGTGGCCCGACTCGTCGTCGGCCTGCTCGCCGCCGCTGCCGCCGTCACCGTCGTCCCGTCCCCCGCCCAGGCCGCCGACGAGTCGATCAGCGTCAACTTCGCCACCACGAACGGTGCGCCGACCTACCGCGCCTCCGGCTGGATCTACGGCATGACCGAGAACGCCAGCGGTCCGGCCGACCACTTCTACCGGGACGTCAAGTTCCAGTACATGCGCGCCGGTGGCGCGCAGTTGCCGGGCAGCGGCTGGGTCGGCGGCACCTACGACCGTCGCTGGAACTCCACACTCGCCCAGGCGCGTCGCACCACAGCCCTCGGCGGGAAGTTCATCATCCTGCCGCACGACCTCTGGGGTGCCGACGGCGCCGGGATCTCCCGCTTCCCCGGAGACAACGGCAACTGGACCGACTACGACAACTTCCTGACCCGCCTGATCAGCGACGTCCGGGCGTCCGGGCTGTCGGTGCAGTGGGACATCTGGAACGAACCCAACATCACCATCTTCTGGAACCGGCCGATCTCCCAGTACCTGGAGCTGTGGCGGCGCACCTACCAGCGCATCCGGGCGGAGTTCCCCAGCCAGCTCATCGTCGGGCCGAGCTGCGCCTGCGTACCGTCGACCAACCACGCCTTCTGGAACCAGTACCTGGACTTCGTCCGCTCGACGAACACGGTGCCGGACATCATCAGCTGGCACTCGCTGCCCGGTGACCCGGTCGCCAACGTTGCCGCCGCCAACGCCACCCTCGACCCGCGCGGCATCGCCCACCCGCGCCCGTACCAGATCAACGAGTACGGCGCGCCCGACGAGCAGAACCCGGCCGACGGCGCCTGGTACATCGCGCGCCTGGAACGGGCCCGGGCCGACGGCCTGCGGGCGAACTGGGCCAGCGGCGGCAGCCTGCACAACGACCTCGGCAACCTGCTGATCCGCAACTCGGCCGGCCAGCACCAGCCCAAGGGGGAGTGGTGGAACTACCGCTACTACGCCTCCCAGGTCGGGGAGATCGTCGCGGTGACCCCCAGCCAGTCGTACGACGCGTACGCCACGAAGACGGCCGGAGTGGCGAAGGTGCTGGTCGGCGCTGGTCGTACCACCGGGAACCTGACCGTCAACCTGCAACGCCTGGACACCACCAGCGGCATCGTGCAGAACAACCAGGTCCGGGTCGTCACCCAACGCATCCCGCACAACGGTGGCGGTGCCGTGGCGGGTCCGGTCACTGTCTCGAACAGCGTGGTCGGGGTGTCCAACAACAACGCCACGGTGACCGTGCCGTACTCCAACCAGACCGACACGTACAGCGTCACGCTGCTGCCCCCCTCGGACGGTGGCTTCCAGTCGGTGGCGGTGGCCCAGCACTCGCAGCAGTGTTTGAACAACGCCGGTCTGAGCACCGCCGACGGCAACGTCCAACAGCAGAATTACTGCGACGGCGGTGACCAGCAGCTCTGGAACTTCGTCCCGGTCGCTGGCGTGGCCAACACCTACACCGTGGTCAACCAGCAGAGTGGCAAGTGTCTCGACGTCAGCGGTGTGTCCACCGCCGACGGCGCGGCGGTGCACCAGTGGACCTGCCTCAACAGTTCCAACCAGCAGTTTGCTCTGCGCAAGGTGACCTACTCGGGCAACGACTCGCACGACTACCAACTCGTCGCCCGGCACAGTGGCAAGTGCGTCGATGTCAACGCGGTCTCCACGGCGGCCGGCGCGCTGGTCCACCAGTGGACGTGCAGGGCGGTGAACCAGGGCAGCCCGTTGAACCAGACCTGGCGGCTCCTGGGGCGGTAGTCGTCCCGAAGGCAGGTGACGCGCTGGCTGTCGGCCCACTGGCAGTCAGCGCGTCACCGGACATCACATTCATTGACATGAATAAAACAAAGGTCCTACCATTCGCAGCGATTCGCCATCGCCACCACCCGCCCGTGGCGCGTCGACGATCTCCCGCGCTTCCACGACTCCGAGGAGCCACCTCGTGCGAACCCCGTCCCGCAGTGGGTCAGGAACAGCCCGCGACCTCATCCCGAAACGCCAACGCGTCCGACGTCTGACCCTCCTGGCCGGTGCGCTGGCCGGGGTGCTCGTCGTCGTCGGCATCGGCGTCGGCACCACCCCCGCCAGTTCGCCCTTCGCCGCCAGGGCCGCCGCGGCGGCCACCATCCCGCCCGGGCAGAGCACCCCCATCGTCGGCACGCCGTCCGGCCGCTGCCTCGAAGTGCCAAACTCCAGCACCACGAACGGCACCCAGACACAACTCTGGGACTGCAACGGTGCCGCCGGCCAGACCTGGACGTGGACGTCGAGCAAGCAGATCCAGGTGTACGGCAACAAGTGCCTGGACGCCTCCGGCCGCGGCACCACCAACGGCACCCAGGCGATCATCTGGGACTGCAACGGTCAGAACAACCAGCAGTGGAACGTCAACAGCAACGGCACCATCACCGGCGTGCAGTCCGGGCTGTGCCTCGACGCCAACGCCGCCGGCACCGCCAACGGCACCAAAATCATTCTTTGGGCCTGCAACGGCGGCACCAACCAGCAGTGGGCCTCGCCGACCACCACCACCCCGCCGCCGACCAACCCACCGACCGGCGCGCGCCCGTGCGACATCTACGCCTCCGGCGGCACCCCGTGCATCGCGGCGCACAGCACCACGCGGGCGCTCTACGAGGCGTACGCCGGCAACCTCTACCAGGTCCGACGCTCGTCGGACAACACGACCCGCAACATCGGGCTCACGGGCACCGGCGGCACTGCCAACGCGGCGACGCAGGACTCGTTCTGCACCGGCACGACCTGCGTGATCACTGTGGTCTTCGACCAGTCCGGGCGCGGCAACGACCTGTGGTACCAGGGGTCGAGCGTCGTTCCGGGCTCCCCGCAGAGCAAGCCGGCGATCGCCACCTCGGAGTCGCTGACCGTGGGCGGCGCGAAGGCGTACTCGCTCTACATCAACCCGGGCAACAGCTACTGGCGCGACGGGCACCTCACCGGAGTGCCGACCGGCGCGGCGCCCGAGGGCATGTACATGGTCACCAGCGGCACCCACGTCAACAGCGGGTGCTGCTTCGACTACGGCAACAGTGAGACCACCCGCAAGGCCGACGCCGCCGGGGCGATGGACGCCATCAACTTCAGCAAGCAGTGCTGGTTCGGCGGCTGCTCCGGCAGTGGTCCGTGGGTGCAGGCGGACCTGGAGTGGGGTCTCTTCCCGGGCGGCAGCAGCTCCTGGAACCCGAACCAACGCTCGTTCGCCAGCAAGTTCGTCACCGCGACGCTGAAGAACAACGGCACCACCCGGTTCGCCATCAAGGGCAGCGACGCGCAGGCCGGCAGCCTCTACACGCTGTACGACGGCTCGCTCCCGCCGGGATACAGCCCGATGAAGAAGCAGGGCGCGATCATCCTGGGCAGTGGTGGTGACTGCTGCAAGCCCGACGGCGGCGCCAACCTGAGCGCCGGCACCTTCTACGAGGGGGCGATGGTCGCCGGCTACCCGTCCGACGCGGTCGAGAACGCCGTGCAGGCCAGCGTGGTGACCGCCGGATACCGCTGATCCTGACCACGCCGTACGAGTCGTGCGCCGGTCACCACCTCGTGGTGACCGGCGCACGCTCGCGTGGACGTCGACCCGGTCTCAGGCGACGGCGCAGGCCGCGCCGTTGAGGGTGAACGAGGACGGTCGGGCGTTGTTACCGCTGTGGTTGGCCTGGAAGCCGAAGCTCACCGAGCCGTTGGCGGGGATGCCGCCGTTGTAGGCGACGTTGCGGGCTGTCACCTGCCCCGAGTTGGGCGAGTAGGTGGCGTTCCAACCCGAGGTGATGGTCTGACCGCTGGGCAGGGTGAAGACCACGGACCAGCCGTTGACGGCGCTGGTGCTGGTGTTCGTGACGGTGATGTTCTCGGTCAGGCCGGTGTTCCAGGCGTTGATGGCGACCGTCACCCGGCAGGCGCCGGTGGCCGGCGGCGGCGTGGTCGGGGGCGGGGTGGTGGGCGGCGGCGTGGTGGGCGGCGGGGTGGTCGGGGGCGGGGTCGTGGTGTTTGTCAGTCCGAAGAACGCGATGGCGGACGCGGCCATCCCTCCGGAGGGCAGGCTGTGCCCGGCACCCTGGATGCTGTACGCCTCCACCTGGACGGTGCCGCTGCTGTCGGCGTACCGGCGCCGGTTCCAGTTGGCCTGGGGCGTGTCGGTGGAGGTGGGTGTCTGGCTCAGCCCGAACACGTTGGTCCACTGCTCGATCGTCTCCTGCAACAGCGAGTACGGCACGAGCGTGTCGCTGGTGCCGTGCCACAGCTGCACCCGCGGCCGTGGCCCGGAGTAGCCGGGGTACGCCTGGCGCACCGCGTCACCCCACTGCTGGGGAGTCCGGTTCATGTTCCCGCCGGTGCACTGGCTGCTGCCGGGCGGGTAGTCCGCCGCGTTGGCGAAGCAGTTGTACGGCACGCCCATGAACGCGGCGCCGGCCTTGAACACGTCGGGATAGAGGGCCAGCATGTGGTTCGTCATCATGCCGCCGGATGAGCTGCCGGTGGCGTAGACCCGCTCCGGGTCGGCCGAGTACTGCTGTTGCACGTACCGGATCATGCTGATGATCGACACCGGGTCGCTGCCCCCACCACGCCGCTTGGCGGCGTCCGACCAGGTGTCGAAGCAGTTGCCGAAGCCGGCCTGCTGGGTCGCGGACGGGTAGATCACGATGTATCCGTACCGGTCGGCCTGGCTGGCGAACTCGCTTCCGGAGTAGAACCCGGGGCCGGACCCGCCGCAGCCGTGCATCGCCACCACGACCGCCGGCCGGGCGGGGCGGTTGTCCGGCACGTAGACGTGCATGCGCATCCGGCCCGGGTTGTCGCCGAAGCTGGTCACCTCGGTCAGTGACGCCGCGTACGCGGGCCCGACCGTGGGGGCCACCAGGCCGGCCGCGACCAGTGACGCGGCCAGCGTGAGTAGCAGTTTCCTTCTGATTTTCACCGCACGACTCCTTCGATTGCCTGTGCAGGCTGGATTGGTCGTGCGATCCGGTTGCGGGTCTGCCCGACTCCCGCGGTGATCGCACGATGCCCGCTACCTGTGGTTCGCCCAGCCCGGCTTCGGATGGCGTCGCGTGGCAATTAGTGTTCCCCCCGGACCAACAAGTGTCAATCGAGGAATCTCTATTTGCGGCGGGTCGCGCCCGTCCGTCTACAGTCGTCATACCGTCCCCGAGGAGCACGGAGCGCCTGTGGCAAGCCTCTTCGACATCGACGAGATCTATCCGGACGATGGCGACCACCCACTCCGGCTGCCCCGCCGGCAGGTCGGCAACTCACCCCAGGGCGTCGCGGTGACCCTGTTGGCCGACTACACGCTGCGGACCCGGGTCGCCCTCCCGTCCGCCGCCATCGTCGCGTTGCTCGCCGAGACCGGCGTGACGACGGCCGGAGCGCGGACCGCGATCAGCCGGTTGGCCCGCCGTGGCGTGTTGGAGGGCAGTCGACTGGGGCGACGCAGCTCCTACCGGCTCAGCCGCGCGGCCGCCGCCAATCTCTCCGCCGGAGGGCACTGGATTCTCGCCTCCACCACCTCGACGGGCCGGTGGGACGGTAGCTGGACGATCGTCGCCTTCTCGCTGCCGCAGGACCGCAGTACGCAGCGCCGGGCGCTGCGGGCGCAACTTCGGTGGCTCGGTTACGCGCCGCTGTACGACGGGCTGTGGATCTCGCCGCAGAAGTTGACCCCTGCGGCTCGGGCCCAGCTCGACCAGCTCACCCTCGGCGCGGTCACGGTGTTTCGTGGGCGGCAGACCGCGCTCGCCTCGACCATTCACCGTGCGCCGATCGAGGCCTGGGACATCGAGGCGATCAGCCGGAGCTACGACGCGTTCCTGCGTCGTTGGACGCCCCTGTTGCCCGCCGTGGCGTCCGGGCAGGTCGACGGTGCCGCGGCGGTGCGGGCCCGGACCGAGGTCATGGACACCTTCCGACGTTTCCCGGTCCTCGACCCGCAGCTGCCAGTGGAACTCCTTCCACGGGAGTGGCTCAGGCAGCCGGCGCGGGAGCTGTTCGAGGCCGTCTACGACGGCCTCGCCGCACCTGCCGAACGACACGTCCGGGCGGTCGTCGAGCGGTTCGCCGACGCCGCGCAGCCCGGCATCGAGGCGCACACCACCGCCGACCTCGTCGCCGGCATACGCGCCGATGCCGACCCGGCGCAGCCGTCTGCGAGTGCCACGGCCACCGGGTGTTCGTGAGCCGTTGGCAGTTGCTGTCGGGTGACGACTGTGAGCGATAACAGGATCGCCCTCTGAAGCGGTCCCGGTGGCGCGGTGGTGAGACTCGTCCGCTGGTCGCGCGGCGGTTGAGCACTGTCGCCCCGGGCGTTTGGTACCGGGCGAAACGCGGCGTTCCGGGAGATCGGCGTGAACGGCCCGTTACGTCTTGACGAACGGCATGTTATCGCTCACTCTCGATATAGAGGACGATCGCTGTCTTGGCTCACCGGGCGAGCCGTACCGATCGGCCCACCGATCACGACGTCCGCAAGGGCATGCGGACGTCACCTCGGGACCCGGCAGGTGCCGGCGACAGCCCTCTCGGACTGTGCGTGCTGATGCCGGGCGGCCAGGAGGACCGCCCCGATCAGCTGTTCCGAGCGAAGTGGCACATCACCACCACCGATGCAACCACTGAAAAGGAACGCCATGAAACCCATGAGAACGATGCTGGCGGCGGCGACCATGGCCGTCGCCCTCACCACCGGTATGACGGTGGCGCTGACCCCCGCATCCGGTGCCGGCACGACCCTGAAGGCGGCCGCCGCCGAGAAGGGCCGCTACTTCGGCGCGGCTGTCGCCGTCGGCAAGCTGTCGACCAGCGCATACACGACGATTTTGAACCGTGAGTTCAACAGTGTCGTGGCCGAGAACGAGATGAAGTGGAGCTCCACCGAGCCGCAGCAGGGCACCTTCACCTACTCCAGTGGTGACCGCCTGGTCAGTCACGCGCAGGCCAACGGCATGAGCGTGCGGGGTCACACCCTGTTGTGGCACGCGCAGCAGCCGGGCTGGGCGCAGGGCATGTCGGGCAGCGCGTTGCGCAACGCGATGATCAACCACGTCACCCAGGTCGCCACGCACTACCGGGGGAAGATCTACGCCTGGGACGTGGTGAACGAGGCGTTCGCCGACGGTGGTTCCGGTGGGCGGCGTGACTCGAACCTGCAGCGCACCGGCAACGACTGGATCGAGGCGGCCTTCCGGGCGGCGCGGGCGGCGGATCCGGGTGCGAAGTTGTGTTACAACGACTACAACACCGACGGGGTCAACGCGAAGTCGACCGGCATCTACAACATGGTGCGGGACTTCAAGTCCCGTGGCGTGCCGATCGACTGCGTGGGTTTCCAGTCGCACCTGGGCACCTCGCTGGCCGGTGACTACCAGGCCAACCTCCAGCGGTTCGCCGACCTCGGCGTGGACGTCCAGATCACCGAGCTGGACGTGATGACCGGCGGCAACCAGGCCAACATCTACGGCGCCGTCACCCGCGCCTGCCTGGCGGTCTCGCGCTGCACCGGCATCACCACCTGGGGTGTACGGGACTGCGACTCGTGGCGTGGCTCGGACAACGCGCTGCTGTTCGACTGCAACGGCAACAAGAAGGCCGCGTACACCGCCGTCCTGGACGCTCTCAACGGCGGCTCGACCCCGCCCACCACGCCCCCACCGGGCTCCGGCGTGGACACCAGCGCCTGGTACGTGTTGTTGAACCGCAACAGCGGCAAGGCGCTGGACGTGTACGCCTCGGCCACGAACGACGGGGCGCGGATCAGCCAGTGGACGCGCAACAACGGCGTCAACCAGCAGTGGCAGTTCGTCGACTCGGGGAGTGGCTACTACCGGGTGAAGTCCCGCAACTCCAGCAAGGTGCTCGACGTCAGTGGTTTTTCCACCGCTGATGGCGGCGCGATCGTGCAGTGGTCCGACCTCAACGGGACGAACCAGCAGTTCCGACTCGCGAACTCGGCCGACGGCTACGTACGTCTGATCAACCGCAACAGCAACAAGGCGGTCGAGGTGCAGGGTTCTTCCACCGCCGACGGTGGAAACATCGTCCAGTACGCCGACTGGGGCGGCAACAACCAGCAGTGGCAACTGGTCCGGATCGGCTGACGACCGGCGCCATCGACCGGGGGAGCGGGAGCTGCCGGCTGCTCGGGATCCGGCCGGCGCCCGCCCCCGGCGAGGTGTGACCAGTGGCGGCCCGCCCCATCCGGGGCGGGCCGCCCTGACCGTCAGGTCGCCGCTTGGCGTGATCGTGCAGATCGATGGCAATCATTTGACGTATGACGTATCACCCGCTAATTTTCACCCCGCGGGCCACCCGGCCACCGGGAGCCAGGACGTCGTACCGCGCAGTTCGGCGCGGCCTGCCACGAAGCCCGGATCGTGGCATCGCCATCGACGTGCGCCGTTGGCCGCGGGTTGCCCGCACACAACACCCCAGACGTGCTGACGCCACCACCAGGACGCCGGTACGCACGCCACGGCACGCGCGGGCGCTCCCGCTCGTGGGTGACCCCGATCGAAGGAGTGGACCATGAAAGCCCTCGTAGAGGCTCGTCCCGCCTCTCGGCACAGATCTCGCTGGCGCTCAGGGTTGGCCGCGGCGGCGGCCGCGGCCATGGCAGCCAGCGCACTCGTCGCGGTCAACGCGGCGCCGGCGGCCGCAGCCACAGTGGACACCAACGCCTCCTACGTGCTGGTGAACCGCAACAGCGGCAAGGCGCTGGACGTGTACGCCTCGGCCACGAACGACGGGGCGCGGATCAGCCAGTGGACGCGCAACAACGGCCTCAACCAGCAGTGGCAGTTCGTGGACTCCGGGGGTGGCTACTACCGGATCAAGTCGCGGCTCTCGGGCAAGGTGCTCGACGTCAGTGGTTTCTCCACCGCTGACGGCGGCGCGATCGTGCAGTGGTCCGACCTCAACGGGACGAACCAGCAGTTCCGGCTGGCCGACTCGGACGGCGGCTACGTTCGGCTGATCAACCGCAACAGCAACAAGGCAGTCGAGGTGCAGGGTTCTTCCACCGCCGACGGCGGAAACATCGTCCAGTACGCCGACTGGGGCGGCACCAACCAGCAGTGGCAGCTCGTCGCCGTCGGCGGTGGCACCACCCCTCCACCGTCGGGTGGCAGCGGGTGCGGCAAGGCACCGGCGCTGGCCAGCGGCACGCACACGATCCAGAGCAACGGCAAGAGCCGGACCTTCATCCTCCGGGTGCCCGCCAACTACAACAACAGCAACCCCTACCGGCTGATCTTCGCCTTCCACTGGCGGGGCGGCACCATGCAGGAGATCTCCTCCGGCGGCACCAGCGGGACCGCCTGGTCCTACTACGGGCAGCAGGAGCAGTCGAACAACAGCGCCATCCTGGTCGCGCCCCAGGGGTTCGGCAACGGCTGGGGCAACTCCGGCGGTGAGGACATCACCTTCGTCGACGACATGATCAGCCGGATCGAGAGCAGCCTCTGCGTCAACCCGAGGCAGCGGTTCGCGCTCGGCTTCAGTTGGGGTGGCGGCATGAGCTACGCCGTCGCCTGCGCCCGAGCCAACGTCTTCCGGGCCGTCGCGGTCATCTCCGGCGCGCAGATCAGCGGGTGCAGTGGCGGTACGCAGCCGATCGCGTACTTCGGGCTGCACGGCATCACTGACAACGTCCTGAACATCTCCCAGGGCAGGGCGCTGCGCGACACCTTCGTCCGCAACAACGGTTGCACCGCGCAAAGCCCGCGCGAGCCGGCCGGCGGCAGCCGCACCCACATCACCACCGTCTACTCCGGCTGCAGGTCCGGGTACCCGGTGCAGTGGGCCGCGTACGACAACGGCCACATGCCCGGCCCGGTGGACGGCACCTACGCCGAGAGTGGCATCACGACCTGGACCAAGGGTGAGATCTGGAGGTTCTTCGCCCAGTTCTCGTGACTCGTGTCGGCCTCAGCTGGCGGCGCCTGCTCCCGTTCCTCGGGGGCGGGCGCCGTCCGTTGCCCGTGGCGATCAGCGTTCGAGGCGGTCGGGGCTCCCCGAGCCGCTGCGGCGGACCAGCCAGGCCTCGGTGATGTGGGTGAACATCGCCTCGGCGGCGCCGTTCGAGTCGTGGGCGGCGATGCGCTCGTAGATGCGTCGGTGACCCTGGTTGGACGCCACGCACAGCGCCCGCTCGGTCCGGCCCATGTAGCGGGCGGTGTTGATGACCTGGCTCTCCAGTGCCCGTACGACGCCCCGAGCGATGCGGTTGCCGGATGCCTGCATGATCGTGTCGTGGAAGGCCCGGTCGTGGTCGTGGTAGGTGACGTGGTCGTCGACGAGTTCGTCCATCCGGTCCACCATGGCCCGCAGCCGATCGACGGTCTCGGCGTCGGCGTGGCGGGCGGCGACGTTCGCCATGTCGGACTCCAGCACCCGCCGGGTGACGACCAGGTCGTCGAGGATGGCGAGGCTGTCGTCCACCGCGATGGTCGCCGCGAGGACCAGCTCGTCGAGCATGTCCCAGTGCGCCGGTGGGGTCACCATGGTGCCGGCGCCCTGGCGGACCTGCACCAGCCCCTTCTCCTGAAGGATCTTCACTGCTTCCCGGACGACGGTCCGGCTCACGCCGAAGGTCTCGCAGAGGATCGGCTCGGGGGGTAGGGACGACCCGGACGGGTGTACGCCGCGGACAATGCGCTCCACCAGTTCGGCGGTGACCGCCCTGGCGAGGTTGGTCGGCCGACGCACCCATGCCGGGGTCCCCGGGCTGTTCAGGGCTGTTTCCTGCGGTGGCGTCATGTCCCCCTCCGATGGCTCGCCGTGGCACGACGTCCGGATCAGTGTACGGCCGACCGTTGACGTAACACGTCATACGAGTTACCTTCCGGTCAACATTTGGCTAGCGGGGCACCCGCCGGCCACCCCCCATATAGAGGTGACAACTGATGAGACAGCGCGCAATGTGGTCGGCCGTCCTCGTTGTGGGCCTGGCCCTGGCCGGTTGTGGAAGTGCTAGCGATTCGGGCAAATCGACCAGCTCCGATGGCAAGTTGGTCGTGTGGGACTGGAAATCCGGCGAGCCATTCGCCAAATCCTATCTGGACAAGGCCAAGGCCGACTTCAAGAAGAAGCACGCCGACGTCGAGGTCGAGTTCGTCGCGCAGCCGTTCGACCAGTACTACACCCTGCTCGGCGCGGCAATTCAGTCCGGCAAGGGCCCCGACGTCATGATGTTCAACGGCGGTGGCCAGATCCGCGACCGGGTGGACGCGTTGGTGCCGATCACCGACTACGTCGCCGAGGACAAGCAGCGGCTGGCCGGATGGGACGCGTTCACCAAGGACGGCAAGGTCTACGGCAGCCCGGTGACGCTGCAGGGCTACCCGATCTACTACAACAAGGAGATCTACCGGAAGGCCGGCCTCGACCCGGCCAGTCCGGCCACCACCTGGGACAAGTTCGTCGCGGACTGCGCCGCCATCGCCAAGGCCAACTCCAAGTGCTTCGCCCTCGGCAACAAGGAAGGCGTCGGCATCCAGTTCTGGCTCTCCAGCATGGGGTCGGTGACCCTCACCGCCGCGGAGTACGACGCCTGGATCACCGGCAAGCGCGACTGGACCTCGCCCAACGTGAAGCGGATCTTCGAGCTCTGGAAGGAGACCGGAGTCAAGAAGATGAACACGGACGGGGCCAACTCGACCGCGATGTTCAACGACTCCTTCGCAGCCTTCCAGTCCGGCAAGGCCGCCCACGTCATGGGCCTCATGTCCGACGTCGGGCACTGGAAGTCCTTCAACGAGTTCCTCACCGCGGAGAAGCTCGGCGTCATGAAGGCCCCGGTCGTCACCGCCGGCACCACCCCGACCCTGCCGTACGACGGTGGCATCGGCTATGCCGTGGCCAAGTGGACGAAAGACCCGAAGGTGGCCGCCGACCTGGTGCGCTCCCTGACCGCGGCCGACGCGTTGAAGGCGTTCTACGCTGACGCCGGCGCGATCGCCGCCGACATCACGATCGACGTCTCGCAGGCCGGCCCGGCTGCCTCCACGATCGTCGCCGAGCTGAAGACCGGCAAGCCGGCTCTGCACGTCGCGCTCGACTCGAAGACGATCGACCTGATGGGGCGCCTCTCCCAGCAGCTGCTCAGCGGTTCGATCACCGTCGACGAGGTGGTGAAGCAGTTGGCCGCTTCCGACCAGGCGGGCTGACCTCGTGCCGATCGGAAATACGCAACCGTCGGTCCGCCTGGCTTCGGCCGGGCGGCCCGGCGGCCCGGCGGCCACCTCCCCCGCGCACCGCGGTGGCACCCGTCCCCGTCGCACCCGTGGCGGCCTGGGGGCCGAGCGCTACGCTCCCTACATCCTGGTCGCGCCGGCCGTCCTGATCATCGTGGCGCTGCGGCTCTACCCGCTGATCCTCGGAGTCAACTTCTCCTTCACCGGCGACGGTGACCGGAACGGAGAAGCGGTCGGGTTCGGCAACTACCAGGAACTGTTCGCTGATCCGCTGTTCCGCACCGCGCTGGGCAACGTCGGCCTGTTGGTGTTGCTGCTTCCGGTGGCGGTGGCGATCCCCGGTCTCCTCGCCACGTTCATCTTCCTCCGCGTGCCGGGCCACCGCTTCTACCGCAGCGTCTACTTCTTCCCGGCGGTGCTCTCGCCGGTCATCGTCGGGGCGATCTTCAACCTGCTGCTCGCCTTCGACGGCCCCCTGAACGCCGTGCTCGGGTCGATCGGTGTCGGTCCGGTGGACTGGCTCGGGGACCCGGACGTCGCGATGTTCATGGTGGTGGGCGTGCACATCTGGGCCACCTTCGGGATGGCGCTGGTGGTGTTCCTCGCCGGCTTCGCCACGCTGGACGCCGCGCTGCTGGACGCCGCCCGGGTGGACGGTGCCTCGCTGCTCCAGGTCGTCTGGCACGTGATCATCCCGAGCCTCGCCCGGACCATCCAGTTCGTCTTCGTGACCACGATGATCGGGATGCTGACCTCGATGTTCGGGCTGCTCTTCGTGATGACCAGCGGCGGCCCGGAGGGCTCGACATACCTGCCGGAGTACTACATCTGGATCCAGCAGGGCCAGATGAACCGCCCGGCTCTCGCGTCCGCCGCGTCCACGATCCTCTTCGCGATCATGCTCGTGGTGGGAATGTTGCAGATCAAACTGCTCGAACGATCGGGAAAGGTGGACTGATGTCCCGCGTCCGACTGGGACGGTGGATGATCGCCATCCCGATGTCACTGCTCGCGGTGGCGACGATCTACCCCCTGCTCTTCACCGCGAACGTCGCGTTGAAGACCCGCCGGGACTACATCCTGGACCGGTTCGGCCTGACCAGCACTCTGCAATGGGAGAACATCAGCACGGCGTGGACCAGCGTCGGTATGGGCCGCTACTTCGTCAACTCGCTGGTCGTGGTGACGTCGTCGGTGCTGCTGCTGCTCCTGCTCGGGTCGATGGCCGGCTTCGCGCTGAGCCAGTTGCGGTTCCGTGGCTCGTCGGCGTTGTTCCTGGGCTGCCTCGCGGGGCTCTTCATCCCGTTCCAGGTCATCATGGTGCCGCTCGCCCGGATCATGGCCGACACCGCGCTGATCGACACGTACCCGGGTCTGATCCTCGTCTACGTGGCCCAGTTCCTGCCCTTCACTGTCTTCCTGATGACGAGCTACTACAAGGGCATCCCACCGGAGATCGTCGACGCCGCCCGGATCGACGGCAACACCGTGTACGGCGTGTATCGCCGGATCATGCTGCCACTGGGCACCCCGGCGCTGCTGTCGGTCGGCATCCTCAACGCCCTGTTCTGCTGGAACGACGTCCTCATGGCGTTGGTGATGATGCCCTCGGCGGAGAACCGGACGCTCATGATCGGGGTGACCTCGTTGCGAGGGCAGTACAGCGACAACATCCCCACCTTCGCGTCCGGGGTGCTGATCGCCGCCATACCCGTCCTATTGGTCTACCTGTTCCTCCAGCGCCAAATTGCCGACGGCGTCGCCGCCGGTTCCACGAAGGGTTGACATGCGGATCACGGGATATCGGACGCTTACCACGGTCCAGGAATGGGGGCGCCCCGTCGGCGACGCCAACGGCGTGTTTTCCGACGGGGTGGTCCCGGTCTCGATCGTCCTCGTCGACACCGACGAGGGCATCACGGGCGTCGGCCTCGGGCCGCACGTCGAGATCGAGCGGATCTTTCCAGCCATCGAGGGCGAAGACCCCCGTGCCGTGACGTCCCTGTACGACCGCATGTTGCGGCACACCTTCAAGGCCGGCCACGCCGGCCCGGTGTTCGGCACCATCGGCGCTCTGGACACCGCGCTGTGGGACATCAAGGCGCAGGCCGCCGGCGAGCCGCTGTGGCGACTGCTGGGCGGACGGGACCGGCGGGTCACCGCCTACGCCTCCGGCCTGGACATCGGGCTCACCGACGACGAACTCGTGGCCGAGTACGAGGTCTACGCGAGCCACGGCCTTCGGGCGGCAAAGCTCAAGGGCGGCCTCGACATCGAGCGCGATCGACACCGCCTCAGCCTGGTCAGGGAGGTTCTGACCGAGGCCGGGCACGGCCGGCGGCCCGGCCTGATGCTCGACGTCAACGAGGCGTGGACCCGCAAGCAGGCCGTCCGACACGTCTGCGAGCTGGAACGCACCCTGGACCTCATCTGGATCGAGGAGCCGGTCCGGCGCTGGGACGCCGAGGGTCTCGCCGCGGTCAGCCGAGGCGTGTCCGCGTCGGTCGCCACCGGTGAGAACCTGACCGGGCTGGAACAGTACCGTCCGCTGATCGCCGCCGGTGCTGTCGACATCGTCCAGATGGCGGCCGTCTGGGGGGTCACCCACTTCCTGCGGGCGTCCGCCCTGGCCCATGCCCACGACCTGCCGGTCAGCCCGATCGGCAACAGCCCCGTCGGGTTGCTGCACGCCGCGACCTCGGTGCCGAACCACCTGACCAGCGAGTTGCAGGACCTGCACACACCCGTTGGTGTCTCCATCGACCTGCACGTCGAGGATGGCGCCTTCATCCTCGGTGACGCACCCGGTCTCGGGGTCCGGGTGGACGAGGAGCGGATCCGGGCGGTCAACCGCCGCCCGCAGGCGCAGACGGCCGACAGCCCCAACGTCCGGCCGGAGCGGGCCGGACGACGGCTGCTGGCCGGAGTCGACGGGGTGATCCCCACCCGCCAGGTGCCTGTCGTGTCGCTGAATTCCCGCAACGAGGTGTCGCCGACCGTACGGCACTGAGCTGAGCACCAGAGAAGGAAGGGCGTGGGTGCATCGCGACGGCGATGCACCCACGACCATGCCCGGTCGGCACGACCGACGTACCGACCGTCGAGACGGAGGAACGATGAAGGCAGTCGTCTACCGGGGAGCCCGACACCTCGGAATCGAGAACCGCGACCCGGAGCCACCGGGCCCCGGCCAGGTACGGATCGAGGTGGCCTACACCGGCATCTGCGGTACGGATCTGCACATCTACCACGGGGACATGGACGCCCGGGTTGGTGACTCCGCGATCATCGGGCACGAGATGTCCGGGCGGATCGCGGCCGTCGGCGACGGCGTGACCGGCTGGAACATCGGTCAGGCCGTCACCGTGATGCCGACCCGGCCCTGCGGACGCTGCGCCGCCTGCCAGCGGGGCAACTCACACGTCTGCCACGCGATGAACTTCCTCGGCATCGACTCACCGGGTGCCATGCAGTCCTCCTGGACGGTGCCGGTGGAACTGGTCCTGCCGCTTCCCGAGGAGTTGCCCCTCGACCACGCGGCGCTCGTCGAGCCGGTGGCGGTCGCCGTGCACGACGTACGCCGGGGGAACGTGACCGCCGACGACCAGGTCGTCGTGGTCGGTGGTGGGCCGGTCGGCGTCCTCATCGCCACCGTCGCCCGGGGCCGTGGCGCGCGGGTGCTCCTCGTCGAGCCGGACCCGTTCCGACGCGAGGTGGCGGAGGGGGTCGGCATCGAGGCCGTCGACCCCCGAGCGACCGACGTCGTGGCGCTGGTCAACGACCGTACCGATGGCGCGGGCGCCGACATCGCCTTCGAGGTGTCCGGCGCACCGGCCGGCGTCACCACTGCTGTCGACGTCCTGACCACCCGTGGGCGGCTGGTCATGGTGGCGATCCATCCTCAGCCCCGCGAGGTCAACCTGCACCGGTTCTTCTGGCGTGAACTGGAGCTCCTGGGTGCCCGGCTGTATCAGCGCGACGACATGGTGGAGGCGATCCGGTTGGTCGCCTCGGGTGCCATCCCGGCACAGCGGCTGATCTCCCGGGTCGAGCCGGTTGAGGCGGCCAGCGCGGCCTTCGAGGCGCTGGAGGGTGGCGGCGTCATGAAGGTGCTGCTCGATGTGCGGGAGGGGAACCAGTGACGGCGTTGTTCGACCTGTCCGGCCAGACCGCCGTCGTGACCGGGGCGCGGCGCGGTATCGGCCTCGCCATGGCCGAGGCCCTGGCCCTGGCGGGCGCCGACATCGTGGGGGTCTCCGCCCAGCTCGAAGCGGAGGGCAGCGAGGTCGAACGCCGGGTGCGCGCCACCGGCCGCCGGTTCACCGGGCTGCGGGCGGACCTGGGCGACCGGGCGGCCGTGCACCGGTTGGCCAGTGACATCACCGCTCTCGGGCCGGTCGACATCCTGGTGAACAACGGTGGCACGATCGCCCGGACCCCGGCCGCCGAGCACCCGGACGAGATGTGGGACCAGGTGATCGAGGTCAACCTCAGCAGCCAGTTCGTCCTCAGCCGGGAGATCGGCCGGACGATGGTCGAGCGCGGCCGAGGAAAGATCATCTTCACCGCGTCGCTGTTGAGTTTCCAGGGCGGCATCACCGTCCCCGGTTACGCCGCCTCGAAGTCGGGCGTGGCCGGCCTCACCAAGGCGCTGGCGAACGAGTGGGCGGCCCACGGGGTGAACGTCAACGCCATCGCGCCCGGCTACATCGCCACTGACAACACCCAGGCGCTGCGCGACGACCCCGACCGCAACCAGGCGATCCTCGGCCGGATTCCGGCCGGGCGGTGGGGCCGGGCCGACGATCTCGGCGGTGCCACAGTGTTCCTGGCGTCGACAGCGTCGGACTACGTCAACGGCGTGGTGCTGCCCGTCGACGGCGGCTGGTTGGGCCGATGACGGGCGCGCAGGAGCACGGGCGGGCCGGGATCGTCGACGCACACCACCACCTCTGGGTCCGGGCACGGCACCCGCAGCCGTGGATCGACCCGGTGACCATGGCGGCCATCGACGCCGACTTCGAACCCGCCGATCTCGCGCCGCCGGCCCGGGCGGCCGGGGTCACAGCGACAGTGGTGGTGCAGTCCATCGCCTCCGTCACGGAGACGGTCGACCTGCTGGGAGTGGCCGCCGAGGACACCCTGGTCCGTGGGGTCGTCGGCTGGGTGGACCTGACCGCGGCCGACGTCGCGGAGCACCTCGACGGTCTGCGGGCAGCCCGAGGTGGGGAACGCCTCGTCGGCATCCGCCACCTCGTGCAGTCCGAGACCGACCCGGCGTACCTGGACCGTCCCGACGTCCGTCGGGGGATCGCGGCGGTGGGCGCCGCCGGCCTCGTCTTCGACCTGCTGGTACGCCAGCACCAACTCCCCATGGCCGCGCGTCTCACACGCGACCTGCCGGAGGTCAGCTTCGTCCTCGACCACCTCGGCAAGCCCGCGCTCGGCAGTCCGGACATGGCCGAGTGGGGCCGGGACCTGCGGTCGTTGGCGGCCTCGCCCAACACGACGGCGAAGCTCTCCGGGCTGGTGACCGAGGTGCCGCACTCGCACTGGACGCCGGCTGACCTTGGACCCGCCGTCGAGGACGCCCTCGACGCGTTCGGGCCGGAGCGACTGATGTTCGGCTCGGACTGGCCGGTCTGCCTGCTCGCCAGTTCGTACCAGCGGTGGGTCGACACCCTGGCCGAGTTGCTGGAGGGCCGGGACGGGGCCGACCAGGCGTCGGTCTGGGGTGGGACGGCACGCCGCGTCTACGGCTTGGAGCCCTCATGATGGCGCGCTCACTGCCACGCCGCCCGCAGCTACGGCTCACCGAGCTGGGCTTCGGCGCGGCCCAGGGGGGCAACCTGTACCGGGCGACGACGGACGAGGAGTTCGCCTCGGCGGTCGACGCCGCGTGGGAGGCAGGCGTCCGGTACTTCGACACCGCGCCGCACTACGGTCTCGGGCTGTCCGAACGCCGCCTCGGCGTCGCGTTGCGCCAACGGCCGCGCGACGAGTACGTGGTGTCGACGAAGGTCGGGCGACTTCTGGTGCCGTCGCCTGGGGACGCGCACCTGCGGGACTCCGACGGGTTCGACGTGCCCGCCACCCACCGGCGGGTGTGGGACTTCAGCCGCGACGGCGTGCTGCGTTCCATCGAGGCCAGCCTGGAGCGGACCGGGCTGGACCGGATCGACGTCGTCTACCTGCACGACCCGGACGACCACTGGGAGCAGGCCGCGCACGAGGCCGTACCCGCCCTGATCGACCTGCGCGACCAGGGCGTCGTGGGCGCGATCGGCGCCGGGATGAACCAGTCGGCGATGCTGGCCCGGTTAGTCCGGGAGACCGACGTCGACGTGATCATGTGCGCCGGGCGGTACACCCTGCTCGAACAGGGCGCCGCCGCCGATCTGCTGCCGGCCGCCGAGAGCCGGGGGGTGGGCGTGGTCATCGCCGGCGTCTACAACTCGGGCCTGCTCGCGCGGGACCGGCCGCCGGCCGACGCCGTCTACAACTACGAGCAGGCCCCGGCGGAGTTGATCGAGCGGGCGCGGCGGATCGCCACCGTCTGCGAGACGTACGGGGTGACACTGCCGCAGGCGGCGCTCGCCTTCGTCCGCCGGCACCCGGCCGTGGTGTCGACGGTGGTCGGCGTCCGCACCGAGGCGCAGGTGACCGAGACGGTACGACGCTCCGATGTCGCCGTACCCGAGGAGCTGTGGGGCGCCCTGGCGGCGGCCGGGCTGCTGGACGTGCCGCCTGGTCTGCCTGCCTGATCGACGACGACGTCCCGGCCGGGACCGGCTCCGTTACTCGGATACCGGTCCCGACCGGGACGTCATCTGTTACCGCGACAGCCGCAGGTCAGAGCGCGGTGAAGCGCCACTGCTGGTTCGTCGCGTTGCTGCAGGTCCACTGCAACACCCGGGCGCCGTCGGCCGTGGACGCGCCGTTGACGTCCAGGCAGAGCCCGCTCAGCACACTCTTCACCGAGTACACGCCGGAGGTTCCGGTCGCGGTGGCGGTGAACTTCTGCTGGTTGCCGTTGTTGCAGGTGGCCTGCTGGAGGAAGGCACCCGCCGCGGTCGAGCTGCCAGTGACCTCGACGCACTTGCCGCTGTGCACCGCCTTGAGGTAGAGCGCGCCGTTGCCGGCGTCGACGGCCTGCCACTTCTGGTTGTTGCCACCGGTGGACGCCCACTGGGTGATCTGGGCGCCGTCGGCGGTGGAGACACCGCTGACGTCCATCAGCTTGTTGCTGTGCTGCGCCGTGACCGTGTAGGTCTTGCCGGCCAGGCCGGTGCCGGTGCCGGTGCCGGGTGTCCCGACGCCGTTGCCGCCGAAGGTGTGCGCGTCCAGATCGAACGAGTTGTTGCTGTTCTTGAACACCATGTAGAGCGTGTGCGTACCGCCGAGGGCGGCGACGCTCACCGGCGTCGTGGACTGGTAGTTGTCCCAGCCACCCGTGCTGGGCACCGTGGTGGTGGCCAGCAGGGTGCCGGTCGGCGAGTCGGCCCGCAGCTCGATCGAGCCGCCGCCGGACGGCGACGACAGCCGGTAGCTGACCGTCGAGATCCCCGACAGGTTCATCGGGTTGAACGCGATCCAGTCGTTGCTGGAGATGTCACCGACGCGCTTGGTGCTCTCCGCGGCCGCCTGGTCGACCACCCGGATGCCGGACTGGCTGCTGAAGTACTCGGACTGCTTGTGCTTCGGTTGCAGGATCGCCTGGGCGGTGCCGGTGAGCGGGGACCCGCCGCCCGAGCCGCCGTTGTCGGTGTACCGCGCGTTCAGCACGTAGAACAGGTTGGCGCCATCGGGGTGCCCACCGAGCAGGTCGGTGGAGATGGTGCCCGAGCAGCCCGGGTACTCGGTGGTCTCGTGAGCGTGGTCGTCGTGACCCAGCGCCGGGTTGAGGAACACCTTCGAGCAGTCGACGGTTCCGCCGTCCGGATCGGTCACTGTGATCTGGTACGACACCTTGTCACCGAAGGTCAGCATGCCGCCGTTGCCCGGTGTGGTGATGGTGACCACCGGGGCGCTGTTGCCGACGGTGATCGGAACGTTGGCGAAGCCGGTCTTGCCGGCGCTGTTGGTGACCTTCAACTGGGCGGTGTAGTTGCCGTTGGAGGTGTACACCTTCGACGGGTTGGCCGCCGTCGAGGTGGTGCCGTCGCCGAACGTCCACAGGTAGCTCAGCGCGTTGCCGTCCGGGTCGGACGTGCCAGCGCTGCTGAACTGGACGGTCAGCGGTGCGCTGCCGCTGGTGGGCGTGCCGGTGGCCTTGACGATCGGTGACCGGCCGCCCTGGTTGTAGTCGATCCGGTAGAGCCCGGAGTCGCTGTTGCCGCCGCCGAAGTTGGTGCCCCACTCCAGCAGGTAGAGCGAGCCGTCCTTGCCGAACTCCATGTCCATCGGCTTGTTGAACCGCACGTTGGGCAGGAACGGGTTGGTGCGGGTGACCGCCGAGGAGGAGTCGAAGTGCACCTCCTTGACGTAGTTGCGCGCCCACTCGTAGAAGAAGTGCACACCGTCGTAGTAGGGCGGGAACTTCGTCGCGGAGGGGTTCGACGCGTCGTACCGGTAGACCGGGCCACCCATCGGGGCCGAGCCGCCGGAGCCCAACTCCGTGAAGGTCGGCGAGGTGCCGTAGCCATACCAGATATTGGGTGCGACGACCGGCTTCAGGCTGGTCAGACCGGTGTTGTTCGGCGAGTTGTTGACCGGCGAGCTGCAGTTGAACTTGGAGCCGACGACGCCGGTGTCCGGGTTGAAGGGCGCGTAGGGCTGGTTGTCGCCGTGGCAGAACGGCCAGCCGTAGTTGCCGGCCTGCTTGATGACGTTCAGCTCGACCAGGCCCTCGGGCCCGCGGTTGGTGGTGGGCGGGTTCCGGTCCGGTCCGTAGTCGGCCAGGTAGACCCAGCCGTTGGCCGGGTCGATGGAGAAGCGGAACGGGTTGCGGAAGCCCATCGCGTAGACCTCGGGCTTGGTCTGCGCGGTGCCCTGGGGGTAGAGGTTGCCCGACGGGATGGTGTAGCCACCGCTGGCCGAGGGCCGGATGCGCAGCAGCTTGCCGCGCAGGTCGTTGGTGTTACCGGCGCTGCGGGCGGCATCGAGGTTGGACTTGCCCGACCGCCAGTCCAGCGGGGCGTAGCCCTGCCAGTTCGGGTCCAGGTTCGGCGGTGTGTCGTCGCCGGTGCCGATGAAGAGGTTGCCGTCCGGGCCGAACTTGATGTACCCGCCGGTGTGGCCGGGCTCGGGGAACGTGCGGTCCCGGTACGCCGGAATGTCGATGATCGTCACGCCGCTCGACGTGTTCAGCGTGTCACCGCTGACCGTGTAGCGGGAGACCCGGTTGACGTCGGTGCTGCTGCTGGCTGGCGAGTGGTAGAGGTAGATGTAGCCGTTGGTGGCGAAGTTGGGGTCCAGCGCCATACCGGTGAGGCCGTCCTCACCGCCGGTGTAGACGCTGAGCGTGCCGGCGGTGACGGTGCTGTTGGTGGAGGGCTTGAAGATCTTCACCTGGCCGCCGCGCTGGACGTAGAAGACCCGGCCGTCCGGTGCCACACCCAGCGCCATCGGGTCGACTGTGTTGTCGTCGAGGGTGCGCTTCTCGAAGTTGCCCCAGACGGTGCCGCCGCAGTCACCGGCGGCGTTACCGGCCGCCCACTTGATGCCACCGAGCACGTGATTCTGGAAGTTCGCCTCGCTGTAGGAACCGATCGCGTGGCCCATCGCGGTGGCCCACACCCGTCCGCCATTGGTGTTGCGGCACCAGGAGATCGGATGATCCGGGCCCATCGCCCGGGATCCCGGGTTGTACGTGCGCTCGTCGGCGGTCACCAGCACGTGCACGTTGCCGCGCGGGTTGGCGTCGAAGTTGTACCACTCTTCGCTGCGGGTCCACCGATCCGGCAGGCTGGCCGTCGACGGGTGCTTCTTGTCGGCGACGATGGCGGTGCCCTGGAGCACGCCGGGGGAGTGCTCGGGCATGTGGGCGCCACCGTTGATGGTCTGGTCCCACCACGGGTATTCGCTCTCGATGCCCATGTCGAGGGCGTTGTGGATGCCCACGATGCCCTTGCCGCTGGCGAGGTAACCCTCCACCGCCTGGCGCTGCGCCGCCGAGGTCCAGACCATGCCGGAGGTCTGGAGCATGACGATCACGTCGAAGGTGGCCAGGTTGCTGGCCGTGAAGACGCTGGAGTCCTCGGTGGCCACCACCTCGAAGTTGTTCGCGGTGGCCTGCTGCTGGATCATGCTGATCCCGGCGGCGATCGAGTCGTGGCGGTAGCCGGTGGTCTTACTGAACACCAGGGCGCGGAAGGCGGGGGCCGCCGACGCGGGTGGGGCGAGGCCGAGCGCCAGTAACAGGCCGGCGATCACCGAGATGAGCAATGTGTTACGACGCATGCCGTCTCCTAGGTTGGGCGGGCGTAGGGATTGCGACCACGGGCCCTCCGACGCGTCAGGTTGACCCTGGACACGTGAGGGGACGCGGGCGCGCTTGTCTGCCTCTTGCCGTTCGCCGCAACGGCAGTCAGACCTGCGAGACGTCACACAGCGTGATCGTGGCTGTGGTTCTCGTCCCGGGGTCCACGAGGTCAGGATGAGCTAGAGATCGATGGCTGTCAATCCGCAAAGTAACGTCCGACGTCCTGCCCGGTGGACGGCGTCCGCGCCCGGCTTCCTCGCTGCGGTGCCGCCTGCCGATCCCGGCCCGACCTGGCAGTCAGGCTTGATCGAGGATTGCGGACCCGCATCCAAACATCTATCTTCATACGTGTGATGTTTCGTCGGTGTCAAGGGAATGTTTGCACCGCAAGAACGTAAGTCGTGGTTGTCGCCACGAAAGCTTGTTGTTCAGTGCCTCAAAGCCGCCGTAGTGTGGCATCTAAACGTGTCTATGACTACTGTCTGTGAGGGCTTTCGGGATGTCAGATCCGCCGCCGACGCCGCTTCTCACCCTCCGGGGCATCGGCAAGTCCTTCCTCGGAGTCCGCGTTCTCGACGGTGTCGACCTCGATGTCGCGCCGGGCGAGGTGCACGCCGTTGTCGGTGAGAACGGTGCCGGGAAGTCGACCCTCATGAAGATCGTCTCGGGCGGGCACGCCCCGGACGGTGGCACTGTCGAGTTCGCCGGTGCGACGCGTACGTTCCGTGGCCCGCGCGACGCGCAGCGGGCCGGCATCGGCATCATCCACCAGGAATTCAACCTGCTCCCGGAGCGCACCGTCGCGGAGAACGTCTACCTGGGGCACGAGCCGGTCCGACGCGGGCTCGTCGACCGTCGGGAGATGATCGACCGCACCACGCGGCTGCTCGCCTCGATCGGTGAGACCACGTTGCCGGCCGACGCCCGGGTGGGGCAGCTGGGCGTCGCGCAGCAGCAGGTCGTCGAGATCGCCAAGGCGCTCGCCCTGGACGCGCGGCTGCTCATCATGGACGAGCCGACCGCCGCGTTGGCCGACCACGAGGTCGAGCTGCTCTACGGGCTGGTGCGCCGACTCCAGGAGCGGGGCATCGGGCTGCTGTACGTCTCGCACCGTCTCGCCGAGGTCTTCGACCTGTCCGGGCGGATCACAGTGCTCAAGGACGGCCGTCGCGTCACCACAGTGGACACCGCCGACACCACCGCCGACGAGTTGGTACGGCACATGGTCGGCCGGGAACTGTCCAGCTACTACCCGGACCGGGCCACCCCCGAGGACCGGGGCCCGGTGCGGCTCAACCTTCGCGACGCGGGCAACCGGAAGCTGCGGGACATCAACCTCCAGTTGCGCGCCGGCGAGGTGCTCGGCATCGGCGGCCTCCAGGGTTCCGGGCGCTCGGCGCTGGCCCGCGCGATCTTCGGGGTGTCACCGTTCACGACCGGCGACATCACACTCGACGACCGGCCGGTCCGACTGCGCTCACCCCGCACCGCCATGCGGGCCGGCATCGCCTACGTCACCGAGGACCGCAAGGGCGAGGGGATCGTCCCCCGGCAGTCGGTGCTGGACAACGCGCTCCTCGCCAGCCGGGCCGTCTTCGCCGCCCGGTCCGGCCGGGCGGCGAGGACCGCCCGGGTACGCGAGTTGCTGGCCGCCGTGGAGATCCGCGGCGCCGGCGACGACCAGGAGATCCGTTTCCTGTCCGGGGGCAACCAGCAGAAGGTCGTGCTGGCCCGATGGCTCGCGCTCAACCCGCGGATCCTGCTCTTCGACGAGCCGACCCGAGGCATCGACGTGGGCGCGAAATCAGCCATCCACGATCTCGTCCGCCGCCTCGCCCGGGATGGCGCGGCCGTGCTGATGATCTCGTCCGATCTACCGGAGCTGCTGGGAATGAGTGACCGGATCGTCGTCATGCGGGACGGCCACGTCGCGGGTGAGCTGCCCGCCGGCGCGACCGAAGAGGAGGTCGTCGCGCTGGCGGTCGGCACGGCACGTGAGGTTGTCGCATGAGCGCTCTGTCGCTGCTGCCGGCCCGGCGTTCCGTACCGGGCGTGTTCGTGGCCCTGACCCTGACCCTGACGATCGGTTGGCTGGTCGTCCTGCTCGACGGTGGTCAGCTCTTCAACCAGTCCACGACAGTGAGTCTGCTGCATGTCGCGGCCGGCCTCGGGCTGGTCGCGGTGGGCCAGACCCTTGTCATCCTGGGGGGCTCGCTGGACCTCTCGGTGGCGTACGTGATCAGTCTCAGCACCCTCGTCGCGGCCGAGACGATGAACGGCAGCGACGGCGCGGTGCTGCCGGCGATCGGCCTGGTGCTCGTCGTCAGCGCCGGTGTCGGGTTGCTCAACGGGCTCCTCGTCACCAGGTTCCGGGTCAACGCGTTCATCGCGACCCTGGGCGTCGGGTTGCTGCTCAAGGGTTATCTCGACAACGGCTACGACGGCCCGGCCGGCACCACCGCACCCTCGCTCGTGCAGGCGCTCGGCTATCAGCGGGTCGGGCCGGTGCCGGTGTCGTTCCTGCTGTTGATAGCGGTCACCGCGGCGGCCTGGTTCGCGCTGTCGCGGACCCGCTTCGGCCACCACCTGGTCGCCGTCGGCGGGGACCCGGAGGTGGCACGGCTCTCCGGCGTCCGCAACGACCGGGTCCTCGTCACCGCCCACGTCCTGTGTTCGATGTGCGCGGGGCTGGCCGGCATCTACCTCGCCAGTCGGCTCGGCTCGGGCGCACCCCGGGTCGGCACCGAGGGCCTCTACGACCTGGAGTCGATCGCCGCGGTGGTGATCGGCGGAACCGCCCTCGCCGGTGGGCGCGGCGGCGTCATCGGCACGGTCGGCGGGGTGCTGCTGCTGGCCAGCATCGACGCCATCTTCAACCAGCTCGAGGTCGACGCCTTCTTCAAGCAGGTGATCCGGGGCGTCATCATCATCGCCGCGGTCGCCGTCTACGCCCGCCGGGCCATGCGAAAGGCGGCCTAGCCATGCAGACCGTCCAGCCCCGTCCCCTGCCACTGCGTCTGCCGCGGCTGCGTCCCGGTGGCGTCCTGCCGATCCTCGCGATCCTCGCGGTGCTGTTGGTGCTCGTCGGCATTCGTCAGCCCGACTTCCTGGCCCCGCAGTCGCTGATGTCCTTCCTCGGCCGTTCGGCCCCGATCATCCTGCTCGCCGCCGGCCAGTACTTCGTGATCGTGTCCGGCGAGTTCGACCTGTCGGTCGGTTCCCTGGTCACCGCCCAGGTGGTGGTGGCCGCCCGGCTGATCGACAGCGACCCGGCGCGTACCTGGCCGGTGGTGCTGCTCCTGCTCGCCTTCGGCGCACTGGTCGGGCTGGTCAACGGCCTGATCACGACACGGCTGCGGGTGCCGTCTTTCATCACCACCCTCGGCATGTTCCTGATCCTCGTCGGCGCTGTCTACCTGTGGTCCGACGGCGCACCGAAGGGTGGGCTCTCCGAGGAGTTCCGGCGGTTCGGTCGGCGGGCCTTCGAGGACGTGCCGGTGCTGGGCCGCGTGCCGTACGCGCTGTTGGTCCTGGTAGTCCTGGCGGTGGCGGCCGTGCTGCTGATGCGCTCGGACTTCGGCCGGACGCTGGTCGCCGTCGGCGACAACCCGCGTACCGCCGAACTCAGCGGCGTACGCGTCTGGCGTACCCGGACCTTCGCCTTCATCCTCAGCGGGCTCGCGGCGGCGGTGGCGGCAATCCTCCTGGGCGGCTACAGCGGCGTGTCGTTCCAGGCCGGCGCGGGCCTGGAGTTCGGTGCGATCACCGCTGTCGTCCTTGGTGGAGTGGCGCTCGGCGGAGGTCGCGGCGCGGTCGTCGGGGCGATGCTCGGCGCGCTGACCCTCGAACTGCTGTTCGCCCTCATGAATTTCTACGGCGTCTCCGGCGCCCTCAGGTCGACCGTCCAGGGCGCGATCATTCTGCTCGCCGTGGCGGTCTCGGCAACCCGTTCTTCGTCGAGATAAAGGGGAAACCATAGTGCGACGTTCCATGGCGGCCATTGCCGCTGTCACCCTGCTGTCCCTTGCCGCCTGTGCCACCGACGAGCCGGCCGCGAGCCCGTCGGGAAGCGCGTCCGCCGCCACTGGTTCCGGCACCGGAGACCAGTCGAAGTTCTTCGTGCAGGCCGACTACGACGCCGAGTTGGCGCTGCTCGACGCGGCACCGACGGGCCCGGCCGACAAGCCATGGGAGCAGGTGCTCAACCCCACGATGGTCGACACCGCCAAGTTCAAGAAGAACGGCCCGCACAAGATCTGCTTCTCGAACGCGGCGCTGAACAACCCCTGGCGGCAGGTCGGGTTCAAGACCATGCAGGCCGAGGTCGAGGCGCAGAAGAGCCGCATCAAGGAGTTCGTGCACGTCGACGCCGAAGGTAAGGACCAGAAGCAGATCGCTGACATCAACGACCTGCTCGGCAAGGGCTGCGACGCGCTCATCGTCTCGCCGAACACCACCGCCACGCTCACCCCGGCCGTCGAGGCGGCCTGCAAGGCGGGGCTGCCGGTCGTCGTCTTCGACCGCGGTGTCAACACGAAGTGCCCGGTGACGTTCATCAACCCCATCGGCGGTTACGGGTTCGGCCACGTCGGGGCCGAGTTCGTCAGCCAGAAGATGAAGCCCGGTGGCAAGGTCCTCGCCCTGCGGATCCTGCCGGGCGTGGACGTCCTGGAGACCCGCTGGTCGGCGGCGAAGGTGGCGTTCGACAAGGCGAAGGTCGACGTCGTGGGCGTCGAGTTCACCGACGGTGACCCGGCCAAGACCAAGAAGATCGTCGACGACTACATCCAGCGGTACGGCACGATCGACGGTGTCTGGATGGACGCCGGAGCGACGGCCGTCGCGGCGGTCGAGGCGTTCCAGGACGCGGGCAAGCCCGTTCCGCCGATGAACGGCGAGGACCAGCTCGACTTCCTGAAGATCTGGAAGGACAAGAACCTCACCGCTATCGCACCGACCTACCCGACCTACCAGTGGCGGACACCGATTCTGGCGGTGCTGCAGATCCTCGACGGCAAGCAGGTGTCCAGCCCGTGGAAGCTGCCACAGCCGACCGTCACGCAGGACAACCTCGACAAGTACCTCGACCCGAGCATGCCGCCGCTGCACTACGCGATGTGCGGCTGCACCGACCTGCCCGGCTACCCGCAGCGCTGGAAGTAGGAACCGATGTACGCCATCGGCGTCAACCCGTGGGTGTGGGCCTCGCCGGTCGACGACAAGGCCCTGGCCGAGCTGATCCCGCGGATCGCATCGTTCGGCTTCGACGCGGTCGAGTTGCCGATCGAGCAGCCCGGTGACTGGGATCCGGTCCGCACCCGGGACCTGCTGGCCGAGCACGGTCTCGTCGCCGCCGGCGTCTGCGCGGTCACCCCGCCCGGACGGGACCTGGTGGACGCCGCGCCAGCGGTCGTCGAGTCGACGGTGGCGTACCTGATGAATTGTGTGGAGAACGCGGCGGCCGTCGGCGCTGGATGCGTCGGCGGCCCCGTGTACGCCTCGGTCGGCCGCACCTGGCGGATGTCGCCAACGGCCCGCGCGGCCTGCTACGCGGAATTCCGGCGGGCCCTGGCACCGGTGGCCGAGCAGGCCGGTGAGTTGGGCGTGAGCATCGGTGTCGAGGCGTTGAACCGCTACGAGACGAGCGTCGTCAACACGATCGAGCAGACGATCGAGTTGATCGACGGGCTACCGCCGAACGTCGGCATCATGATCGATACCTACCACATGAACATCGAGGAGGCCGACCCCTACGCGGCCCTCGCCGTCGCCGGCCGGCACATCAAGCACGTCCAGGTCAGCGGCACCAACCGGGGCGCTCCGGGTGCCGACCACTTCGACTGGCCCCGGTTCTTCACCGTCCTGCGGGACACCGGTTACCAGGGCTCGATCTGCATCGAGTCGTTCACCGCGGAGAACGAAACCATCGCCACCGCCGCGGCGATCTGGCGTCCGTTGGCCCCCTCGCAGGACCGTCTCGCCACGGACGGCCTGCGCTATCTCCGGGAGATCCTCGGATAACTGCCCGACCCGTCACCCCCGCGCTGGTCGAGGCCGCTCCGCCACCCCCACCCCGTTCTCATGTCAGGAGCACCATCCCGTGTCCTCGTCCCTTTCGCCGCTGCGCCGACTGCTGGCCGGCGCCGCCGCGACAGCGGTGACCGCGCTGGTCGCGGTAACCGCCTCGGCGTCCCCGGCCTCCGCGGCCACCACCACCCTCTACGCGTCGCCCTCCGGCACCGGCACCGCGTGTTCCGCCAGCCAACCGTGTTCGCTGACCGCCGCCCAGACCGCGGTACGGGCGATCAACAGCGCGATGTCCGGTGACATCGTCGTGGAGTTGGCCAACGGGGCGTACCGGCTCTCGTCACCGCTGCGGTTCACCGCGGCCGACTCGGGCAACAACGGCTATCAGGTGATCTGGCGGGCGGCCTCCGGCGCGCGTCCGACGATCACCGGCGCCCGGGCGGTCACCGGCTGGTCGCTCGTCGACTCCGGAAAGAACATCTGGCGGGCCAACGTCGGCGCAGGGCTCGACTCCCGTCAGCTCTACGTCAACGGGACCGTCGCCACCCGGGCACGCACCGCCGTGAACCGCTCCGACTTCACCTTCACCACGTCCGGCATGCGGTTCACCAACAGTGCGCTGAACTACCTGAACAACCTCGGCAACCAGAACCGGGTCGAGGTGGAGAGCGTCGGCTCGTTCACCGACCGGTACTCGCCGGTGCAGAGCATCAGCGGAAACTTCCTGACGATGCAGCAGCCGGCGTGGAACAACAACACCTTCGGGTTCGACACCCTCTCCAGCCCGCACCGCGCCGGTCCCTTCTACCTGACCAACGCGTACGAGTTCCTGGACTCGGCGGGGGAGTGGTACCTCAACCCGAGCAACGGCCAGCTCAACTACATCCCCCTCGCCGGGCAGAACATGAGCTCGGTCAGCGTCGAGTTGCCACAGCTACAGTCCCTGGTCAACGTCGGCGGCACCCTCAGCGCGCCGGCGCACCACATCTCGTTCAGCGGCATCACCTTCACCGGCACCAGCTGGCTCGGCCCGAGCAGCAGCAACGGTTTCGCCGACCAGCAGACCGGTGCCCACATCACCGGCACCTGGTCCCGGCCCTCCGACGCGCTGACCTCCTGCCAGGCCGGCTGCCCCCAGTTCGAGGCCACCCGGCCGAACTGGAACCAGATGCCCGCCGCCGTGCAGGTCTCCGCTGCCAACACCATCACTTTCAGCGACTCCCAGTTCGTCAACCTCGGGCAGACCGCGATCGGCATCGGCAACGACGCCAACGCCCATGCCAGCGGTGTCGGCCTGGGCGCCAGCGACATCACCGTCACCCGCTCCGAGATCGCCCGTAACTCCGCCGGTGGCGTCGTGGTCGGTGGCGTACGCGCCGACGCCCATCACCCCAGTGACCAGCGGATGGTCAACCGCAACATCACCATCAGCAACAACCGGGTGCACGATCTCGGCCTCGAGTACCGGGGCGTGGTCTCGATCCTGACCACCTATGTGAACACGGCGTCGGTCTCGTACAACGAGGTCTACAACATGCCGTACACCGGTCTGTCGGTCGGCTACGGCTGGGGCGCCAACGACGCCGGTGGCAGCCAGCACTACGCCAACCGGGGCCTCTACAACTACCAGCCGCGCTACACCACGGCGACCACGGCGGCCAACAACCAGGTCATCGGCAACTACGTGCACGACGTGATGCAGCAGATGACCGACGGCGGCTGCATCTACACGCTGTCGGCGAACCCGGGCGCGACCATCAACCAGAACTACTGCCTGCGGACCAACGGCTGGTTCGGGCTCTACTTCGACGAGGGCTCCCGCTACTACACCGCCCGCAACAACGTGTTCTCCTCCACCGGTACCTGGGCCACCGCCAACTACTGGTACGCGGAGAACATGGGCAACTTCACGGTCACCAACAACTGGTCGACGAACAACTCCACGAACGTGACGAACGGCGACCGCGGCAACGTGGTCAACGGCAACGTCACGGTCAGCAACGGCAGTTGGCCGTCGGGCGCGCAGACCGTGATCAACGCGGCTGGCGTGCAGAGCGGCGGCGGCACCAACCCGCAGAACGTGCAGATCGTGGGTGCACAGTCGGGCCGCTGCGCCGAGATCGGAAACTCCAGCACCACGAACGGCACGCAGGCCCAGATCTGGGACTGCATCAGTGCGGCCACCAACCAGCGGTGGACCCACACCGCCAGCCGTCAGCTCATGGTCTACGGCACCAAGTGCCTGGACGCCTCCGGCCAGGGCACCAGCAACGGCACCGCCGTGGTGATCTGGGACTGCAACGGTCAGGCCAACCAGCAGTGGAACGTCAACGCCAACGGCACGATCACCGGTGTGCAGTCGGGTCTCTGCCTGGACGCCAACGGCGCCGCGACGGCGAACGGCACGAAGCTGATCCTCTGGGCCTGCTCCGGCGGCACCAACCAGCAGTGGCAGTTGCGCAGCTGATCCAGTAGCACGACACCGACAGGTCCGGGCCGGGGCGGGACGCCTCGGCCCGGACCTGTCCGGTCTACCCCGCCACGTTCGCCCGGTCCACTGTCAACCCGGTCGCGGCGTCGTAGCGGACCGGGATGGGATCGGTGAGTTCCCCGACGAATGTTCCGTCGACGTGGTCGAGGAAACCGATGAGGGACCAGTCGTCGGCGGGTCCGGGGACCAGCCGTGGCGCGTACAGGTGCGGGTGGGTGAACGGCCGGGCGGACGCGATGTCCCACGGCCCGAGGGTGGTCTCGCCCGGTGCCACCCAGATCCGGTGGTCGTCACGCCGGGCGCTACCGGTGGCGTCGGTGGAGAAGAGCAGCAGCGGCTGCCCGTCGAGCACCGCGACCTGGGGCACCTCCAGGTGACCGAAGCCGGCCGGAGTCGACAGCGGCGGCGCGACGGTCCAGGTGACGAGGTCGGTGGAGGTGGCGTGCCCGACGACGCCACGGGTGTTCGCCGGACCGGAGTTGGCGCGGGCGGTGATCAGCATGTGCCAACCCTCGCCGTCGGGGTCGGGGAAGACCCAGGGGTCACGCCACGCCTGCTCGTACCACAGCTCCTTGTCCAGCAGCTCGTACCAGGTGGGGTCGGCCTGGACGATCGGCTCCGTGCCGTGCCGGTGCCACGTCATGAGGTCGTCGGAGACGGCCAGTCCGATGCGTTGGACGAGCCCGTCCTCGGCGCGACCGACGCCGGTGTAGAACAGGTACCACCGTCCGTCCGGCCCGCGGACCGTGCAGCCCGTCCAGGTCGCCAGGTCGTCCCAGCCGGGTGCGTCGGAGGGGACCACGGCGTCGGCGACCAGGCGCCACGAGCGCAGGTCCGCCGAGACGGCGTGGCCGATGGTGGCCCGGCGGTGGCGGCGGTGCGGGTCGTGCAGGGCGCGGGACGCGCGCAGGAAGAACACGTGCCAGAGGCCGTTGTCGTCCCGCGCGTACCAGCTGTCCCACACCCAGTGGTCGGGTAGACGAAGCATGGTCGGAAACCTAGCACTAAACCGTTTTAGCGTCGGTCAGGGCCAGTCTTTGGTACGGATCGGAGGGGCCGTTGCTCAGCCGGCCGGAGGCGCGAGGGACCGGCGTCGACGCAGGGGCATCGGCACCAGTGAGGGCTCGACGGCACCCCCGTCCAGGAGCAGTTCGACCGCTCGACGTCCCATCTGTTCGTGCGGCAGCGCCGTGGTGGCCAGGCTCGGACGCAACCAGGCGGCGATCGGGTCGTCGTCGAACGAGATGACCGAGATGTCCTCCGGGACGGTCAGCCCCGCCTCGCCGAGTGCCTGGTACGCGCCGAAGGCCAGCCGGTCGTTCATGCAGATGATCGCGCTGGGTCGCTCCGGCTTGCTGAGCAGGCTTCGCGTGGCCGCGTACCCGTGCTCGGGCAGCCACTCGGTGCAGAAACACTCGGCCAGGAGACCGACCTTCGCCTCGTCCAGCGTCTGCCGGATGCCGTGCAGGCGGGCGCGGGCGGCGAGCGAGACCTCGGGGTCGTCCTCCTTGAGCCGGTTGCGGCCGATGAGCGCGATCGCGTCGCGGTGGCCGAGCTCCAGCAGGGCGGTGGCGACGGAGCGCCCGGCCCCCTCGTCGTCGGGGACAACGCTGGGCAGGCCGTCGGGGCTGGTGGCGTTGAGCAGCACCACCGGACCGCCGAGGATGGCGGCGGGCACCGTCAGCCGTCTGGTCGCCATCGCCGCGTAGATAACCCCGTCGACCTGCCGGTCCAGGACGGCCTCGATGGCGTACTGCTCGAAGGTGGCGTCGCCCTGCGTCTCGGTGATGAGCAGGACATGGTCCCGTTCGCGGGCCGCGTCGAGGGCGCCGCGGATGAGGTCGCCGGCGAACCGGGTGGTCGCCACGATGTCGGAGACGAACGCGATGGTGGCCGTCTTGCGGGTGCGCAGGCTGCGCGCGGCCAGGTTGGGTCGGTAGCCGAGTTCCTCGGCGGCGGCGAACACCCGCTGGTGCGCCTCGGCCGAGAGTCGGGTGCCCTCCCTGCCGTTGAGCACCATCGACGCGGCGGTCTTGGACAGCCCGGCCATCCGCGCGACGTCGGCGAGTGTTGCTCTGTTGCGGCCCATCAGTCCTCCGAATCAGGCGCGGTGCCACGGGCGCCGCTCCTGCCCATCATGATGCTTCGCCGTCCGGGATCGAGCGCCGGTCACGTCGGGTGTGGTGTGAACCCGACGTTTCCGCACCGTTGCCAAGTTGTCCTTGACAGCTTCCCGTGCCGCGCGCATGCTCTGCTAAATCAGTTTAGCGACCACTTCTGGTGCATCCAGAGGCGCCTTCGGTGGCCGTGCCGGTTCCTTTTGTGCTGACGGTACGGGTGCCGCGCCCGCGCGACAGGTCACGACGTACGTGTCGTGGCCTCCGCCGGGTCGCGGTGGTCCCGGTGGAGCCGTCGCGTGGCCATGGGTCGCGCGACGCGTGGAGATGTCGAGGAGTCATGAAATGGCAGAATTGCTGACAAAGTTTTCGCGACGGAGAACTGTGCTCCTCGCCTCGCTGCTGGCCGTCGGGATGACCGCGACGGCCTGCAGCGCGCCGGGTGAGGACCGCTCGTCGACCCAGAAATCCGACGCCGCCGTCAAGACGGAGTTGGGCGCCGACCCGATCACCCTGGAGATGTACGCGGAGACCGGCTTCCCGCTGGCCAAGGCGTTGGCCGACGAGTTCTCCAAGCAGCACTCGAACGTCAAGTTCAACGTCCGCGAGGACCAGTTCACGGTGATCGTGGAGAACGCGCCCCGGGTGATGGCGTCGGACAACTCGCCCGACATCATCCGGCTCCCGACCATGGTCGACCTGGTCAAGGACGACCTGCTCAAGAACCTCGACCCGTACTTCACCGCGTACGGCTGGGACAAGTTCCCCGCCTCGCAGCTCATGCAGCTGCGCGTCGGCGAGAACACCCGGGGCACCGGCTCGCTGTACGGGATGGGTCTCGGGTACAGCGTCACCGGCGTCTTCTACAACAAGAAGCTGGCCACTCAGATCGGCATGACCCAGCCGCCGGCCACCGTCGCCGAGTTCGAGGAACTGCTGGCCAAGGCGAAGACCGGCGGGGTCCAGCCGATCATGCAGTTCAACAAGAACACCGCCGGCATCAACTTCCCGCACCAGGCGCTGCAGAACCAGTTCGGCGACCCGACCCAGGTCGCCGACTGGATCTTCCAGAAGCCGGGGGCCACGTTCGACACCCCGGCCGCCCTGAAGGCCACCCAGACCATTCAGAAGTGGGCCCAGGCCGGCTACTTCACCAAGGACGCCAACGCTCTGGACTATGCCGGCATGGTGGGGGAGTTCCAGAAGGGCAACGGCCTGTTCATGTTCAACGGCGACTGGGAGTCGGCCAACCTCGACAAGTCGATGCCCGGCAACGTGGGCTTCTTCCTCTTCCCCACCGAGTCCGCCGGTGGGAAGCACGTGGCGATGTCCGCCCCCAACACCTTCGGTGTCTCCGCCAAGGCCAAGAACCCGGACGCCGCCGCGTACTTCCTGAACTGGGTGCACACCAACGCCAAGGCCCGCGAGATCTCGGTGACCGTCGGCGGCTCCAGCCCCGGCGGCCCGAGTGACCTGCCGGTGCCGAGCGCCGCCCCGAACACCGTGCTGGCCGAGACCCTGAAGGCGTCACAGCAGCTCGGCGCGGAGAACGGCGCTGTGGACTTCACCGCGAACGCCACCGGCGGCATCTTCGCCGCCGCGATCACGCCGGAGATGCAGAAGCTGATCGCCGGTCAGCAGACGCCCGAGGGGTACGTGAAGGCGGTCCAGGCCGAGTACCAGAAGGAACTGTCCCGATGACGTCTGCCCTCGGCAGCGCACCAACCGGGCGCGACGCGGAGGCCACCCAGGTGGTGACCCGGCCCACCGACGCCGACGCCACCCAGGTGGTGACCCG
>NZ_JBEZEX010000022.1:0-126735 GCF_040649115.1 Micromonospora sp. NPDC049049
CCCCTACCCCCACACTTCCCCCCCCCCCGCCCCACCCCATCCCCGCCCCCGGGGGGGCGCTCAACCCCGGCCCGCCGCCCGGCCCGCGCCGGCCGGCCCGGACGGTTCGCTCAGATCACTACCTGTTTGGTGGTCGGCAGGCTGTCCACCATCGACTTCTGCACGTTGATCGTGTCCGCGATGATCTCGTGGGGCGTGTTCGCCATCCACTGCATCACCGAGATGTCCTCGAATCGGGGATGGCGGAACATCTCCAGGAACACCAGTGGCTCGTCGCCGGTGTTCTCGATGTAGTGGCCGTACGCGAAGGGGACGTAACCCACGTCGCCGGCCTGGAAGTCGAACGTCCGGGCGGCGGCCTGCGAGGCGAAGACGCCCATCCGCCCGGTGCCGGAGATGTAGTACTGCCACTCGTCGGTGGTGGGATGCCAGTGCAACTCGCGCATCCCACCCGGCTCGACCTCCACCAGGGCCGCGGCGGTGGTCACGGAGGCGGCGAAGTTCGTCGAGTCGGTGATCCGGACCGTGCCCCCACGGAACCGTTGCGGGGTCTGCGCGAGCATCCGGTGCTTGAAGCTGCGGGGGATGTCACCGGTCGGGCTGACCACCCGGTCCTGTTGCAGGGGCGGTGGGACATCACCCTGGAAGATGTACTTCTCCCGCTCGGGCAGGTTCTCCATCTGTTCCAGCGTCCAGCCGAAGTTCTTCGCCAGGACGTGCCGAGGGGTGTGTGCGAAGAAGTCGCTGAGCAGGAACGTGTTGTTCTCCGAGAACGCCCCGTCGTTGAAGACCAGCAGGAACTGTGCGCCGTCCTCCAGCGCCTGGATGTTGTGCGGCACGCCCTGCGGAAAGAACCACAGATCGCCGGCCTTCACGTCCTCGATGAAGTTGCGTCCCTCGTGGTCGACGGCGCTGATCCGGCAACTGCCGCTGAGCATGTACGCCCACTCCGACTGCTGGTGCCAGTGGATCTCCCGGTATCCGCCCGGCTCCAAGCCGAACTGGACACCAGCCAACTGCGTGGCGATCGGAAGGTCGCGACTGGTGACCTCCCGGGTCCAGCCGCCCTTCTCCACCCGGGTGTGCGCCTGCGAGAAGGAGAACTTGAGGTTGGGCACCAACCGGCTGTCGGTCGTCGGCGGCACCACCAGATCAGGATTCTGCCGCTCAAGCTCGACGTTGCGGCCGGCAAGGGGCGCGGCACCCTGATCGCCGCGCCGCGGCTGGGGATCGCTGTTCGCCATGATCGCTGCCTCCTCAGTCGGGTTGGATCGGATTGGGTGCGGGAAGGGATCCGCCCCGCAGCCGTAGCCGGGACGAGGCCCCCAGCAGGGCACGCAGTCCGGGCCAGCCGTACTGGACCGTGATCGCGACCGGAATCGCCGCGGCGGTCGCCATCAGCACCAGACGGGTCCACGCCGGAGCGTGACCACCCGCCCCGGTGCCGGCGTAGAGGACGAACATCAGCAGTACGACCCGCAGCCGATGCAGACCGGGAAGTTCGATGAGCTGGGCCATGACTCGATGATTGGCGCCGAACGCTGCCGGTCGCATCACGTGATCGCGCCATTGCCGCCGGTCAGATCCCGGACGGCGCAGGCCATTCCACCCAATCGAGCCGGTTCGTCGATCTGGTCGCCCCTGCCTGACGCCATGGATAGGCTCGGTCGCAGGACGGCCCTTCGACGCGCCTGGTAACAACCGGGGAGAACGCCATTGTCCGAATCACCCTTCAACGGCGGGACGCTTCCGGCCGACGACATCGCCGCCGACGCCGACCAACGACGGCACCGGCTCTTCGCCACGGCGGACCAGCTCCGGCTGGCCGGGCGCGGGATGGAGGCGCTGCACGTCCTGGCGGCCGAGATCGTCACGAGTCGCAGCGGCGAGCGCCACCGCGCCCTCCTGCTCGGGCGCCTGGCGCAGATCGTGGCACTGGAGCAGCCGACCATCGCCCTCGCCGGTCTGCGGGAAGCGCTGCACCTCCGCCTGGACGCCCGGAGCCGCAGCACCGTGCTCGCCCTGGTCGCCACGATCGCGGCCCGCACGGGACATCCGGACACCGATGCCCTGCTGCGCGACGCGGGTACCGCGCACGCCGCGTCGGGTGATCAGGCGTCCGCTCGCCATCTCGCCATCGGCCGGGCCGCCCGCTCACTCGCGCACGGCGACCTGCCGGGCGCCCAGGCCGTGCTGGCGACCCTCGACCCGGACTCCTGGGCGGCACGCGCCGACGCCCCGTCCATCAGGGCGGAACGCATCCTCGTACAGCTCGGTCTGGGCCGGCACCAGGACGCGCGGGCCGCGACCCACCAGCCGCCCGAGGCGACCGACGTCTCACTCACCGGGCTGACCGCGCTGGACTGCCTGCGCATGGTGGCCGTGGGAGAGCTACCCGAGGCGGCCGCGCTGGCCGTCACGACGCTCAGCTCCGGTTCGGCGAACCTCAGCAGGGAGGTGCGTGCCCTGTTGGTCGCGGTGATCGGCGAGGTCCGCTACCGCCGCGGCGAACACGACGACGCCCGCGCCATCCTCCGCGCCTGCCTGGCCGAGGACCGGTGGCCCGACCGTACGATGTGGACGTTCGCGTTCTGTGTGGCGATGCGCGATGCCACCCTCAGCACTCCGGCGGGCCTGCTCACCAGGGTCGTCACCGACCTGCACCGGTCAGTCCGGCCGCTCCTGCCCGTGCCGCACTTCGGCCCCCGACTGGTACGCGCGGCGATGGCCGCCGGCGACACCCAGGCCGCCGGTCGGGTCACCGAACTGGTGGAGCTGGTGTCCACCCGTACTCCGGTGCCGCTGTGGCGAGCACTGGCCGACCAGAGCCGAGGGTTGCGCGACGGTGACGCTGGCGCACTCCGGTCGGCGGTCGACCAACTGCGCACCACCGCCGCCCGGCCGGCGCTGGCCGACGCGTTGCTGGACCTCGCGAACTGCCCTCGGACGCGGTCCGGAGAAGCGCGCGATGCCGCGCACGAGGCGGCCGCCCTGTACGCCCGGATCGGTGCCCCAGGCGACCAGGCGATCGCGGACCAGCGCTGCGCCGCCCTCGCCGCCACCCCGCGCCACCGGCCCTCAATGGACGAGCTGCCGAGCCGGGGCATCGACGCGCTCACCCCCGCCGAGGAGCGGGTCGCCGAGATGCTCGCCACCGGTGCCACGAAGAAGGAGGCGGCCAGGAGCCTCTTCGTCTCCTTCCACACCGTGGACACCCAACTCCGCTCTATATACCACAAGCTGGGCATTCACAATCGGATGCAGTTGGCGCGGGCCTGGGAACGCGCCGGACGATAATCAGCCGATGAGCCGGCTCCCCCGCCGTCACTTCTCGCTGTCGAGCAGGCCCATCATGGCGGTCGCGTACCGCTGGCCGGAGGCTGCGCCGGCCGGGACGGCCCGCTCGATCTCGTCCACCGCGTCCTGGTCGAGCAGCACGTCGACAGCGGCCAGCGACTCGGTCAGCCGGTCCCGCCGCCGCGCCCCGACCAACGGCACGATGTCTTCGCCCTGTGCCGCGACCCAGGCGATCGCCACCTGACTGGTGGTCACCCCGAGCCGCTGTGCGACCCGGCCGAGCGCGTCCACCAGGCGGAGGTTGGCGGCCAGGTTCTCGCCCTGGAACCGTGGGCTGTTCGCCCGGAAGTCCGTGCCGGTCAGCTCACGCTCCGCGGACCAGTGGCCGCTGAGCAGACCTCGGGACAGCACCCCGTAGGCGGTCAGCCCGATGCCCAGCTCGCGCAGCGCCGGCAGGATGGTGGCCTCCGGGCCTCGGGAGAGCAGCGAATACTCGATCTGGACGTCGCTGATCGGTGCGACCGCTGCGGCCCGGCGGATGCTGTCGGCACCCACCTCGGAGAGCCCGATGTGCCGGATGTAGCCGGCCTGCTGCATCTCCAGCAGCGCACCGACGGTCTCCTCGACCGGTACCTGCGGGTTCAGCCGCGACGGCCGGTAGATGTCGATGTGGTCGGTGCCCAACCGTCGCAGCGAGTACGCCAGCCGGTCCTTCACCGCCGCCGCCGACACGTCGTACGGTGCCGCCTGGAAGCCGCCGTCGGGTGTCCGGCGTGCGCCGAACTTCACGCTGAGCACCACCTCGTCCCGGCGACGCTCCCGCAGCACCCGGCCGATCAGCATCTCGTTGTGACCCGAACCGTAGAAGTCGGCGGTGTCGATCAGGTTCACGCCGGCATCGATCGCGGCGTGCAGCGTCGCGACGCTCTCCGCCTCGTCGGCCGGCCCGTACAGGTCGGACATGCCCATCGCGCCGAGCCCGATGATCGACACCTCCGGACCGGAGGCACCCAACCGTCGCCGTCGTAGACCCGTCATGTTCCTCGTCTCCTTCGGTCGTCCTCGGTGCCTGGTGGCGTCCAGGGACCGCTGTGTACGCTGTGTCCATATAACCAACAAGTAGACAGCGTGTCCATATAACCGGGAGGACCAGTGGCCGAGCTCACGCCGGATGCCCAGCCGCCAGCACGCCGTGGTCGCGGCCGCCGGCCCACCGATCAGGTACGAACGGAGATCCTCACGGCCGCCGGTGAACTCCTGCTGGCCGAGGGCATGGCCGGCTTCACCATCGAGAAGGTCGCCGCCCTCGCCGGGGCCAGCCGGATGACGATCTACAAGTGGTGGCCCTCCAAGGGCGCGCTCGCCCTGGACGGCTACTTCACTGTCGTCGCGCCCACGCTGGCGTTCCCGGACTCCGGCGACATCGTGGCCGACCTGACCGACCAACTGGTCGCCTTCGTCCACCTGGTGCGGGACACCACCGCCGGACGGGTCATCAGCCAACTCATCGGGCAGGCGCAGACCGACCCGGAACTCGCCGCCGCCTACCGCGAGCGCTACTCCGCCCCCCGCCGGGCCCTCGCCGTCGAGACCCTCACCCGGGCCATGACCCGTGGGCAGCTACGCGCCGACATCGACCCCGAATCGGTTGTCGACCAGCTCTGGGGGGCCTGCTACCACCGGCTTCTCATCGCGGACCTGCCGCTCACCGAGGACTTCGCCCGCACCCTGGTCGACAACCTCATCCGCGGACTGCGCTGACCGGCAACCGGTCAGGCCACATCGCCACGCCAGGGGTCGACCGGGCCCCGCGGGTGGTCGCCACGCAGGGTGATCCGGTGTACGACCCGCCGCGCGCCGCCGTAGTCCCGGTTGGCGTAGTGCGCGGTGCTGCGGTTGTCCCACATCGCCACGTCACCCGGCCGCCAGCGGTGCCGCACCAGATGCTCCGGCTTGGTGAGGTGGGCGTAGAGCAGGTCCAGGATCGCCCGGCTCTCGACCTCGGACACGCCCACGATGTGCGAGGTGAAGCCGGGGTTGACGAAGATGCCTCGACGGCCGGTCTCCGGGTGGACGCGTACGACGGGGTGCTCCACCGGGTCGAGCCGGGTGACCGTCTCCCCCTCCCACACACTGCCCCGGCCACCACGGCGCTGCGCCAGGTAGTAACCGAACTCCCGGTTGCCGTCGTGCACGGCGACCAGTTGGTCCACCAGCCGCCGCACCGGTTCGGCGAGGGAGTCGTACGCGAGTTGGCTGTCCGCCCAGGTCGTGTCACCGCCGCTGGGCGGCAGCGTCACCGCGCGCAGGATCGAACCGAGCGGCGGACGGGCCACGAAGGTCACGTCGGTGTGCCAGACGTCGGCGAAACCGTTGTCCGCACTGTCGAGGGCGTACACCTCGGGGTGTTTCTCGTCGACACCACCGACCACGGGATGCGAGGCGGTCAGCTCGCCGAGCCGGCGACCGAGGCGTACCTGGCCATCGTCGTCGAGGCGTTGGTCGGCGAAGAAGAGGACCTTGCGCTGCACCAGAGTTGCCCGTACCGCGGCAAGTTCCGCGTCCGTGGCGTCGTGCAGGTCCAGGTCCCGCACCTCGGCCCCGAAGTGCGGCCCGAGTGGCTCCAGCGCCAGTTTCACGAGAGTGTCGGTCATGACGGTGTCCTTTCGTTGTCAGGCGGCGGCGGCACGGACGGCGTGGCCGATGGTGGCGCGCAGGGCCGCGTACTCCGGTGAGCCACGCAACTCGTCCGGCTCGACGTCGGTGCGTGGAAGACCGACGTCGAGGTCAAGGGCCACCCGACCGGGCCGCCGGGTCAGGACGATCACCCGGCTGCCGAGGAACACGGCCTCGTCCACGCTGTGCGTGACGAACACACACGTCCGCCCGGATTCCGCGCTGACCTGGCGCAGGTCCTCCTGCAGTCGCTCCCGGGTCAACGCGTCGAGGGCCGCGAACGGCTCGTCGAGCAGCAGCAACGGGTTGTCCACGGCCAGTGCCCGCGCGATGGCCACCCGCTGCTGCTGGCCGCCGGAGAGCTGCCAGGTGCGACGGTGCCCCACGTGCGGCAGGCCGACCCGGTCCAGCAGCGCGGACACCCTGCGGGACCGCTCCGGGCGGGGCACTCCGGCGTAGCGCAGCGCGAGCCCGACATTGCCGCCGACCGTCTTCCAGGGCAGCAGTCGGGGCTGCTGGAAGACCAGACCGGCGTTACGTCCCGGCACCGGTGGTCGGCCGGCCGCGGTCACCGTGCCGACCGTCGGCCGCTCGAAGCCGGCGATCAGCCGCAGCAGTGTCGTCTTGCCGCAGCCCGAGGCGCCCACGATCACCAAAAAGGCGCCCGGCGGTACGCGGAGGTCGACCGGGCCGAGGGCGGTGACGGCGGCCGAACCGCTCCCGTAGGTGTGGGTGACGTCGCGGACCTCGACCGCGGCGTCAGGGCTGGAGGACATTCGGCAGACCCTTGGTGTAGATCGCTGCCTCGAACACCGACCGGTCCGGGATCGCGTCGATCTTCTTCTGTCCCTTGAGGAAGACCGCTGCGTTGTAGAGGTTCTCGGCGAGCGCGCCGACCTTGTCAGGCGAGCCCAGCCACTCCGGGCTGGCCAGGTCGGCGGGCTTGAGGAACACGCCCTGACTCAACTGGTGCTGGGCGACGGCGGTGTCCAGGTTCAGCTCGCGACCCACGGCCGTCGCCGCGGCGGTCGGGTCGCTCGCGATGAGGTCGAGGGCCTTTGCCTCGGCCTTGCGCCACGCGTCGACAGCCTCCGGGTGCGCGTCGGCGAAAGCCGTGGAGACCACCCCGAGATCCAGTGTGGGCTTGCCGGCGGTGGCCAACTCGCGGCTGCTCACCAGCACCTTCCCGGTCTTCTTCAACTCGTCGAGGGACGGCAGCCAGGAGTACGCGGCGTCGAGGTCACCCCGGGTCCAGGCGGCGAGGATGTCCTGCGGCTCCAGGTCGACAAGCGTCACCTCGCTCTCCTTCACTCCGGCCCCTTCCAGGGCCGCGAGCAGACTGAAGTGCGCGGTCGACGCGAACGGGGTGCCGATCTTCTTGCCCCGCAGGTCGCTGACGCTGGCGACGCCGGTGCCGTTGCGTGCCACCAACGCCTCGTTGTCGCCGGCGACGTCGAGGACGAAGGCCACCTTGTAGGGCAGGTTCAGCGGCGCCGACAGGCCCCGCGCGACCGGGCTGGAGCCGATCGCGGCGATATCCACGCTGCCGGCCGCGAACGCGGTGTTGATGCTCGCGCCGGAGTCGAACTTGGTCCAGGTGATCTTGTAGTCGGGTAGCGCCTTCTCCAGCAGTTGCTGATTCTTCACGATCAGGTCGCCGCTCGGGAACGCCTGATAGGCGAGCCGGAGACTCTTGCGCTCTGGATCGCCACCGCCGCTGGCGGCACCGTCGCCGCAGGCCGCGAGTGGCACGACGGCAGCGAGCAGAGCGGCCGCGATGAGGGTTGGGGTGATCGGTCTACGCACGGGACGCCCATTCTGAGAGGTTGTGGACAGCGCGGGTCAGCTTCGACCGCGCCAGGGAACGAGCCGGTCCTCCGCCGTGCGCAGCAGTGCGTCGATGAGGAGGCCGGACAGGCCGATGGCGAACAGCCCGAGCACCACCACATCGGTCTGCGAGTACCGTTGCGCGTCGCGGACCATGCCGCCGATGCCCGGCACGCCGTTGATGGTCTCGGCGGCGACCACCGACGAGTAGGCGATGCCCACAGCAAGACGGATGCCGGTGAAGATCTCCGGCAGCGCGTGCGGGAGCACCACGTCGCGGGTGACCGCCCAACGGCCGCCGCCCAGCGCCCTGGCGGCTTCGACGAGGGTGGCGGGCGCGGCCTTGACGGCGGAGGCGGTGGCGACCGCGACCGGTGGCAGCGCGGCGATGGACAGCAGCCACAGCTTCGGCGTCTCGTCGATGCCGAACCAGATGATGAACAGGCTGAAGTACGCCAGCGGTGGCAGCGCGCGGACGAAGGTGACGACCGGCTCGGTCGCGACCCGCACCCAGGCGACGGTGCCCATCACCAGGCCGAGCACCAGCCCGGCGGCCACGCCGACCACCGAGCCGATCAGGATGCGGCGCAGACTGACACCGAGGTGCTCGATAAGCAGGTGGCCGCTGTAGCCGCGAACGCCGTCGTGGGTGGTGGACGTCTGCACCAGGCGGTCCCACACCGCACCCGGTGACGGTATGAACGTGGGGTTGTCGGTCAGCACCGCGAGGATCTGCCACAGGGCCAGCAGCGCCAGCAGGGAGACGACGCGGAGCGTGGTGCGTCGCCTCCAGCCGGCCCTCCGCTGCGCGCGCGGTGGGTGTGCCGGCGGTGCCGCGCCGCTGTCGGTGGGCGTGGTCTGTACTGCGGAAACAATTGTCACGGCTTCTCCCGATCACGATGACCTACTATTCCTACAGCTTTGGTGGGGTATCCACAAGGCCTCACCCACTGCATGGAATTCGGGGCTGGACGCCGCCACCCCACGCGTCCAGGAGGTGTGCCGGCCCGGCCAAACATGAAGATCATGTTCAATCGGTGCTAACGTCATTGCTCGATGCTCCAGCGATCGTCAGTCTCGCCCGGCCGACACCGCAACCTGAGGTGAGGATGCCCCTCCACTTCGACCTGCTCGGGCCGCTGACAGCGTCGCGGGACGGCCGGCCGGTCCCCCTCGGGTCGACGAAACAGCAGCTGGTGCTGGCCGCTCTGCTGCTACGCCCGGGTGAGGCGATCTCCGCCAACGAACTGATGACGATGGTGTGGGGCGACCAGCCGCCCGCCTCGGCCGCCGCGAACCTGCGCACCTACCTGCGAGGGCTGCGCCAGGCACTCGACTGCGCAGCGGACGAGCGCCGCCGAATCCTCACCACACCGGGCGGCTACCTGCTTCGCGTCGAACCGGACGAGCGGGATGTGGACCGGTTCGACGCGGCGGCGGCGCGCGGACGGGCAGCGCTGGCCGCCGGCGACCCGGCGGCGGCGCAGCCGGAGCTGGCCCGCGCGCTGGGCATGTGGCGGGGGTCGGCCTTCGCCGGGCTGCCACTGCCCCGGCTCCTCGCCGGCCGGGTCGCGCGGATCACCGAGCGGCGTCTGCTGACCGAGGAGGACCACGCCGCAGCGCGGCTCGCGCTCGGCGAGGGCGCCCAGGCGATCCCCCGGTTGAGGGCACTGCTCGACCGTCACCCACTGCGGCAACGGGCCTGGTCCCAACTCATGACCGGCCTCTACCAGATCGGCGACATCGCCGGGGCGCTGGCAGCCTTCCAGCAGGCCAGGCGCGCGCTGGCCGAGGAGACCGGGATGGACCCCGGCCCCGAGCTGACCCGGTTGCACGACGACATCCTGCACCACCGCCTCGGCCAGCGGACCGCGACGACCGGGCCGGTCGACGACACGTCGACCCGCGCGGCACCGGGCCGCCCTCGGCAACTGCCACTTGCCCTGCCCGGCTTCGTCGGGCGCAGCGCCGAACTCGACCTCCTCGACGCGACCCTCGGCGCCCGACCCGCACAACAGACCACCGTGGACATCGTCACCATCAGCGGCATGGCCGGCGTGGGCAAGACGACGCTCGCGCTGCACTGGGCCCACCGGGCCGCCGACCGCTTTCCCGACGGCCAGTTGTACGTCAACCTCCGAGGCTACGACGACGCGGACGCGGTATCCCCCGCCGATGCCCTGGTCGACTTCCTGGAGGCGCTCGGCGTATCTGTCGGCCGTATCCCCAGCAGCGTCGACGCTCGGGCCGGGCTGTACCGCAGCCTGCTCGCCTCGCGTCGGATGCTCGTCGTCCTCGACAACTCGCGCGACGCCGACCAGGTGCGCCCGCTGCTGCCCGGCGTGGGTCGGTGTGCCGTCCTGGTGACCAGCCGCGACCAACTCAGCAGCCTCGCCGTGGCCGAGGGCGCCCGACCGTTGACGCTGGAGGTGCTGACCGCGGCCGAGTCGACGCGGCTGCTCCGCAGCCGACTCGGTGACGTCCGGGTGGCGGCGGAACCGGCGGCGACCAGCGAGGTGATCGAGTCGACGGGACGCCTCCCGCTCGCCCTGTCCATCGTGGCGGCCCGGCTGACCGCCCGGTCCACCTTCCCGATCGACGCCGTCGCGGCCCAACTCCGCCAGTCCGAGTCCCGCCTCGAGCAGCTGGCCGACGGGGACGTCCGCCGGATCTTCTCCTGGTCGTACCGGACGCTGAGCGCCGAGGCGGCCCGCCTGCTGCGCCTGCTGGGCCTGCACCCGGGCCCCGACCTGACCGGAGACGCCGCCGCCGCGCTGCTCGGCCGCCCCCGGGCGGCGGTCACCCCGCTGCTGAAGGAGCTGACCCGGCTGCACCTGCTGACCGAGCACCTACCCGAGCGATACGCCCTGCACGACCTGCTCCGGTCGTACGCCGCCGAACTGGCCCAGGCATCCGACCTGGCCGAGGAGCGACAGGTCGCCGCGCGCCGGATGCACGACCACTACCTGCACAGCGCGCACCCCGGCGCGGTGCTGCTCCAGCCGACCTGGACACCCATCGAGCTGGAACCACCGATGCCGGCGAACGTGCACGTGCCGATGCCCGATCGGGTCGTCGCGGCGGCCTGGTTCCACGCCGAGCACCCCGTCCTGCTGCGGGTACTACGTCAGGCCGCGGAGACCGGCTTCGAGCGGTACGCCTGCCAGCTCGCCTGGGCTCTGGCCGCGTACCTCGCGCCCAGAGGCATGTTCCAGGAGCAGCTCGCAGCCCAGCAGGCGGCGCTCGCGGCGGCGCAGCGGATCGGCGACGTCCGGGCGCAGGCGCAGGCCAGCCGGATGCTCGCCCGCGCGCTCATGCGGCTCGGCGATCAGCACGCGGCCGAGCACCACGTTCAGCGGGCGCTGGAACTGTACGAACAGCTTGAGGACCTGGACAGCTTGGCGCTGATCCTGCGCCAGTACACCGAGCACTGCACCCAGTACGGCCGGTTGGACGAGGCGCTCAAGCACAGCGCCGAGGCGCTGCGGGTCTCGCAGCTCATCGGCAACCGGTACGCCGAGGCGCGCGCGCTGAACGTCAAGGGTTACCTGCACGCCCTGACCGGTGACTACCAGCAGGCCGTCGTCGACTGCGCCGAGGCGCTGACCCAACAGGAGGCGATCGACGATCGCGTCGGGCAGGCCGCGACGTTGGACAGTCTGGGCTTCGCGTACCACCGGCTCGGTGACCCGGCCAGAGCTGCGGTCTGTTACGAGCAGTCCGTCCAACGCTTCCAGGAATCGGCCAACCGGTATCACGAAAGCCTGACCCTCGTCCGGCTCGGCGAGGCGCGCGAGGCGATGGCGGACCCTCCGGCCGCCGCCGAGGCATGGCAGCGGGCCATCCGGATCTACGACGACCTGGGCCACCCCGCCGCAGACGTGGTGCGGCAACTGCTGGTGCGCGTCGCGCCCGGCCACCGCGGCCCGGTGACCCCGCCTGAGTGAGACGCCCGGCTACAGCGGCCGGGCCGTCTGAGCTGGTCGCCGATCAGCGCCTCGGCCGACAGGTGCGGGTGACCGTAGACCCCGGGCGGGTCCTTCGGAAAAACCGCCCGGCCCCGACGGCCGGGCCCAGGTCGCCCCGCAACATCGAGGTGTACGCGGCGAACAACGTCGGGGTCGGCTCGACGCCCAACTCGGTCGCCAGGCGGGTACGGAAGGCCCCGAACACGTCCATCGCCTCGCCCTGCCTGCCGGTCTGGTACAGGGCGGTCATCAGCATGATCGCCAGCCGTTCCCGCAGCGGATACTCCGTCTGCAACGCGGTGAGCGCGGGGATCGCCCGGCGGCAATCGCCCAGCCGCAGGTGCAGTTCCAGCCGGTGTTCCAGGCAGACGATGCGGCGTTCGAGCAGGTGCTGTCGACGGCTCTCCGCGTACGGGCCGGTCAGGCCCGCCAATGGTTCGCCCGTCCAACTCTGCTCGGCCTCGGCCAGTAGCGCCGCCGCCCCGGCGAGGTCGCCGGCCGCCTCGGCCACGGCGGCCCGTTCCATCGCCTCGTCGAAGTCCGCGACGTCGGTGCGGGCCGAACCGAGACGCAGCCGGTAGCCGATCCGGGAACTGTCGATCGCGGGGTCGTCGGGGTCTCCGCACGCCGCCTGAAGTGTGCGTCGCAGGCGATAGATGTACGGCGGGATCAGCTTGGCACCGGTCGCCGGGATCTGGCAGCCCCAGACGCCCTGCAGGATCGACGCCGGTGTGACCACGCGGTCCGCGTTGAACAGCAGGATCGCGAAGACCGCCTGTTGCCGGACGGGCCCGAGGTCCAGCCACTCCCTGCCGACCTCGGCGTGCAGCGGGCCGAGGGCGTGAAACCGTACCCGCGTCACGGCACCGCACCGCCCGCACCAGGACTCGTCATCGAGGTCTCCTCCCTACCGGCGGCCGGGGAACCGCGCCCCGGCGACGAGGCACGGCACGCCCGATTCAGCTCTGAACCCGGCGGTGCCGCTTGGATCGAAGATCATCGCGTCCGGGGGAATGGTAGGGCGCTCGGCGTACAACTCGCGTACATCGCCCGTACGAACAGCGCGCAGCAGGTGGCGGCGCGCACTCCGAAGCGGAGACGGTGCTGCCGGTTGAGTCATCAGGTGACTCACCGGCAGCACGTCGATCAGTAGGTCCCACGCGTGGGCGTAGCTCACTCGGGCGGCTTGGCCCCGGACTGCTCGCTGACCATGTACGCCGCGTACCAGTCGGGCCAGTTGTCGTCATGCTCGCCCGTACGTTTCTCGTGTTCACCGTGCGCGGCGGCCGCGCGCCGTAGCGCGCTCGCCAGGTCGCTCGTGGAGCCGAACGACGTGAGGCCGCCCTCGATGCGCCCGGGAAGCCTGGTCGTGATCTCCTGCATCAGCCAGGTGTTCCCGTCCGGGTCGCGCAGCGTGGCACGCGAGAAGTAGCTGCGCCGCTGCGGGTCCGGCCCGTCGACCGGGCCGTCCGGGCTGACGTGGAAGACGTCACCGACCTCGACACCGGCGGCGACGAGGGTGTCGTGGGCCGCCTCGATGTCGGACACGATCAGGTACGCCATGGCCGAGCCGGGTGCCGCCGGTGTGAGCCCGGGGCCGAACTGCACGGAGCACGCGGAGCCGTGCGGAGTCAGCTGGACGATGCCGGGCGGCGTCTGGTCGAGTCGCCACCCGAGCCGTTCGTAGAACGCCTTCGCCCGGTCGACGTCCGACACCGGGATGACGATCACCTCGAGCTTGACGTCGAGGCTCTCGATGCGCGATGTCGCGCCCGCGTCTCCCTGGTCAACCTTCGGGCTCATCCCCCGCTCCCTTCCTGATCATCACGCTACTGTCTGCGTTACTGGCTCGACCCCGACTCTCCGGCATCACCCCGGCGTTGTCCTGGTGGCCCTGCGCACCCCCAACAGGGCGACCACGGCGAGAAGGATGACGGCGACCGAGTACTCGTCGGCGGTCCTCGGCAGGCCGCCGGCGTAGACCACGAGGAAGCCGGCGATCACCGTGGGGAGACCGAAGCCGACGTAGCAGACGACGTAGAGCACCGACAGCACGCTGGCACGTTGGTGAGCCTCGACCAGCGGCATGACCGTCTTGAGACTGCCCTGGAAGCCGCTGCCGAAGCCGACGCCCCCGAGCGCGAGGCCGACGAAGAAGCCCGGGACGGACTTCGCCATGACCGACACCAACGTGACCACCATGCCCAGGATGAGCGCGGTGATCCCGGTCAGGATCACGGTCCGCGCGGCGGTGTTGCGCTGTATCAGAACGGCTGCCGACCCGAAGACGGCGAAGACGAAGAGGACGAGACCGCCGATCACGATGGACGTGCTCATGAGACTGCGGACGAGCGCTGGGCCGAGCGCGCCGAAGAACCCGGCCAGTGCCCAGACCGCGAAGAGCACCGGCACGACGACCAGGACCGGCTTGCGCACTGGACGGGGCAGGGCGATGTCCGGCCGGAGGCTGCGGCGGGCCCCGCCCATCGGGCTCACCGTCTCCGGCATCAGCGCGACTCCGACGGCCTGGATCAGCAGGATGACGAGCAGCACGACGTACACCAGTCGCGTCGGCGCGGGCAGGAACTGGATGAGCAACGCCGAGAGCAGGGCGCCGCTTCCGGTTCCGATACCGGGGGCGAGAGAGTTCGCCAGCGTGCCACGGGCCCGGTCGATGTCGAGCATGGCGGCGCCCACGGCGCCGGTGGCGGCCCCGGCTGCCAGCCCTTGCACGAGTCGGGCGACCAGCAGGGACGCAACGCCGTTGGCGAAGATGAAGACGACAAGCGCGAGCATCTGCACCGCGATCGCGACTCCCAGCACCGGCCGCCGACCGACGTGGTCGGACAACTTGCCGAAGGTGAGCAGCGAAGCGAGCACCGCGAGGGCGTAGACGGCGAACACAATCGTGGTGGTGACAGGCGAGAAGTGCCAGCGTTCCTGGTACGTACCGTAGAGCGGGGTCGGAGCCGCCGACGCGGCCAGGAACGACACGAGGATGGACGCCAGCAGCACCAGGGAGACCGTCGGCGTGAGTCGGGCCCGCCCCGCGATTGGCATGTCGGTGCTCCTCGGCTGCGTGGAGAGCGGTCAGCCTGGGCGTTCCGCCGGCCCCCGGGGCCACGGCGGGCTACCCGTTCGGCACCGACACATGCCCACGGCTCAGCCTCGGTGTCCGAGGGCACCGCCGTGCGTGCCTGGCTGGTGCCTACAGCTCGGGGTGGCCGAAGAGCCCCGGCAGCCCGCCGCTGTGCAGGAAGACGACCCGGTCGCCGCGCGGGAAGCTGCCGGCCAGCAGCGCCGCCATCGCCCGACCGGTGTACGTCGGGTCGAGGAAGACCCCCTCCGTACGCGCTGTCACCTCCAGCGCGTCGCGAACGGCGTCGGTCAGCGTGCGGTAACCCGCACCCACCTGGGTGCCGTCGATCCGCAGCTCCCCGGGCTCCACCTCGCCGACGAGCAGCCCGGCGACCGTCGCCCGTGGGTCCGGCACGGCGCCGACGTCCACGCCGACCACCCGCTGCACGCCCAACTCCCGCACCAGGCCGGCCATCGTCCCGCCGGACCCGAGCGCCGTCACGACCTCGACGCCGTCGGCGTCCGGCAACTGGGCCCGCAGCTCCCGACCGCAGTCCACATAACCCTGTACCGACGCGGGAGAGGTGCCGCCGAACGGGATGACGTACGCCGATCGTCGCTCCCCCTCAGCAGCCGCCACCTCGGCGGGCGGACGGTCTCCGCTCCAGACGATCTCCGCGCCCGCGAACTCGTCGAGCAGCAGGTTTCCCCGCCTGGTCTCCGGGGGCGGGCCGGCGAGCACCAGCACGCAGGAGAGGCCGAGCCGCGCGGCCGCGGCCGCGGTGAGGCGGGCGTGGTTGCTCTGCGGCGCCCCTGAGGTGATGACAGTGGAGGCGCCGACGGCCATCGCCTGCGCGCAGGCGTACCGGAGTTTACGGATCTTGTTGCCACCCCCACCGAGGCCGCTGAGATCGTCACGCTTGAACCAGAGCTCGGCCAGCCCCAGCCGGGCGGCAAGCCGGGGCGCGGCCTCCAGCGGCGTCGGCCAGGTACCGAGGGGAACGGGTGTGATCATCCCTTCAGCTAAGCACTCCGCGCCCAGGCTGTCCGGGGCAGCGGTCCGACGTCCGAGTGACGACCGGGACGGAGCGCCGCGTGCCGCTGCCCGGGACCCGCCCCGTCGCGGGCGGCGAGCGCGTCGGCCACCGCTCCGGTGGCGAACGCGTAGATGGACTTGTGCAACACGTCGATGGCGAGCTCGGAGCGGGGCCAGGTGAACGGTGGCGCCCCCACGCCGGTGGCGTTCTCCAGGATCTGGTCGTTGCTCAGGCGCAGCGCGGTGAACATCGTCGACGCCCAGACGCCCCGCAACCCGGCCTGCGCCATGACGCTGCGCAGCACACCGACCAGCACGCCCTGGCCGTAGTGCATTGCCAGGTTCTGCCACCGGGGCGGCTGCCCGGGGGATTCCGGCAGGCCGGTCAGCCGTGCCAGAACCCGGGCCGGAACGTAGGAGTCGGGTCGACCGGTCACCCGCTGTTCGATCTTCTCCGCGGCCGTCATCACCGCTGTCCCGGCCAGACCCGCCACCAGTCCCTGCCACACCGCTCTCTTCAGCATGTGCGGGCCCTACCCCCCGGAAGCTCCCCTACACCCCCACATGCCGCCGACCCGCGAATCGTCGGTCGGCGGGCGCCGGGTTGGTTTGAGCCCCAACCCCGCGGGTACGGTCCTTGTCGGGTCAAGACATGCGCCCTCCAGTGGTCACCTCGCCTCGGCACGCACGCGGCGGGCGGCCACCCTCGTCGAGGGCGGAGGCATCGTGTGACCGACCAGAACCCCCCATTCCGGTCTTCAGGACCCGACCCGCAGTACGGCCCGGACCGGCCCATCATGTCGCTGTCGTTGAGCCGTGACGGCTCCGTCAGCCAGATCAGGGTCGTCGGTGAGATCGACATGAGCAACGCCCACCTGCTCACCGAGCTGGTGGAGGTCCTCTGCCGCACGCCCACGCCACTGGTGGTCGTCGACCTCGCGGCGGTCCGCTTCCTCGGCGCGCACGCCGTCAGCGCCCTGCTCCACGCCGGCCACGTGGCCGCCCAGGCCGGCGGTCGGCTGACGCTTCGCGACCCCTCGCCGTTCGTCCTCCGGGTGCTCGACGTGGCCGGCGTGCTGGGGCGTCTCCACCTCCACGGCACATCCACGCCGACCGGTGCTCGCCTCAGCGGCGTGGTCCCACCCCTGCCCCGCCGTGCCGCACCGCCGCGTCAGCCTCTCGGCCCGTCCGTCGCCGCCCAACCGTAGGCGGCGCGGCCACCGTCCCCCCGACAAGGACAGACGACCGGCTCGACGAGGAGCGGCAGGCCAAGGAGGCCCTGCAAACCCTGATCAAGGGTGCCGTGGACGCCGACGGCTTCGACACCGGCATCGTCCTCCGCGATCTGTCGACAGGCAGGGCGCGTTCACCGCTTGGTCCTGCCCTCCGCCTGGGCGACCAGGGACTCCGCGACCTCGCGCACCTTCCGGTTGGTGTCCTGGGAGATCTTCGACAGCAGTGCGAACGCCTCCTCGGACGAGCACCGCCGGCTCCCCATGATGATGCCTTTGGCCTGCTCGATCACCGCCCGATTGCGCATCGCCTCCTGCATCTGGGCCGCCAGCGTGGCGGCGTTCTCGTACAGGTGCGCGTTGGCCAGTGCCACCGCCGCGTACGCGCCGAAGCCCTCCGCGCTGGTGATCGAGGGCGGGCCGAAAGCGTTCACCGAATCGCTGTAGACGTTCAACGCGCCGACCACCGATGCCTGGACGGGAAGCCCGATCGAGAGGGAACTCCCCACCCCGGCGGCGCGAGCCCTCTCCGCCCATACCGGCCAGCGCTCCTCGGTCGCGATGTCCGGCACCGAGATGGTGTCACCGCTGGCGGAGGCATCCAGGCAGGGACCCCGGTGCTCCTCGTACTGCCACTCGTCCAACTGACGGGCCAGCTCGCCGGTAGATGCCCCGGTCCAGCCGACCCGACCCCGAACCAGCGTGACAGTCACCTCTCTCGTCCCGGCGATGCTCGCCTTGGCGAGCTCGGCGATCCGGAGCAGCATGTCATCGAGGCTGACCTCGTCGAATCTGACCTTGCCCAGCTCGGCCAACGCGTCCGCGGGATCCATCGTCGGCTGCATCATCGCAATAGACCCTTCTCGGTCGGCGTCCGCCAGAGTGACAGTTCCGGCGCGGCCCGCGGGGTGGGCGTCAGCAATCCTGGTCCTACCCCTCGGGTCCCCCGCTCACACCCGGCCCAGGCGTGGTGGCCGGCGCCCGTACCGGGCAGCTCACGCGGCTCACGGCCGCAGGTGCCGGGCCGGTGTCCGGACGTCCACGCGATGCCGGCCGGCCCTCGGTAGCGTGGGCGGTCATGGCCACCAGCGCCGACGTGCGTCGGGCACTCGCCAGCCTCGCCGACCCCCGTCGCGCCGAGGCATCGAGCCGGTTCCTCCAGATGGTTCCCGGCGGGTACGGCGAGGGCGACCGGGCCCTCGGTGTCTCCGTGCCCGACCAGCGCACGGTGGCCGCCCGGTTCTGGCGCGACCTGTCGCTGGCCGAGACGACGACGCTGCTCATCGAGGGCGCGCACGAGGAGCGGTTGACCGCGCTGTTCATCCTGGTGCGCAAGTTCGCCAAGGGCGACGAGCAGGAACGGGGTCGGATCTTCGGCACCGTCCTGGCCAACACTGCCCGCATCGACAACTGGGATCTGGTGGACTCGTCCGCGCCGTACATCGTCGGCCCCTGGCTGATCGACAGGGACCGGGGCGTCCTGGACCGGTTGGCCGAGTCGAGCCTCGTGTGGGAGCGGCGTACCGCCGTCATGGCGACCTTCGCCTTCATCAAGGCCGGCGACTTCGAGTGGACCTTCCGGCTCGGCGACCGGCTCCTGCACGACCCGCACGACCTGGTCCGGAAGGCGGTGGGCTGGATGCTGCGCGAGGTGGGCAACCGGGACAGAGCGGCGGAGGAGGAGTTCCTCGCCCGCCGCTACCGGGTCATGCCACGGGTGATGCTGCGGTACGCGATCGAGAAGTTCGAACCACAGCGTCGCCGCGAGTACCTGTCCGGCATGCTCTAGTCGACCGCCACGGCCGGTGGGATGGGGAAGTTCCGGTTGAAGACGTTGTCCGGGTCGTAGCTGGCCTTGATGGCACGCAGGCGGCCGAGGGTGGGCTCGGGCCAGGCATCCAGCAGTCGAGCCGGATCGGTGTCGCTCTCGAAGCTGAGGTACAGGCCGTCGAGGTGCGGGTACAGCTCGGTCCACAGCTTGTCGAGCTGGGGTCGGCGCTCCGGAACGGTGGCGGCGAGCACCGAGAAGTTCTGCTGCCGGTGCGGGTAGGCGGTCGCGTCCCGGGCGACGTCGTTGACCGCTCCACCGACGGACCGCACCTGCATGATCATCACGTCGCCGGAATGGATCATGTTGTCCACGAGGTCGGCCACCTGCGGTGTGACGTGGTGCAACAGGCCGCTGCGGGTGTCCTCCAGCCCCTGCCCCCGATGCTGGTTGCCCGGCGGAATGACGATCGCCGGGTACGGCACGAGCTGCGCCTGCTGGTCGAGGATCGGTCCGATCTCCAGGAACGGGCTCAGGGCGGACTGCGCCGCCTCGACATCGTCACCGGCGTAGACGAGGGTCACCTGGGCAGCCGGGGGGTTGCCACGGCGGCCGGGAAAGAGGGAGAGGAAGCTCGTCAACTCCCGTGGTGCGTCCTCGACCAGCTGGCCCCACCGGAGCAGCAGTCGGGCGGTGTCGGTCGCGTCCGCGACAAGCTGCGCGTGAACGACGTTGTCGACCTCGTACGCCTCCAGCTCGAGCGCGGTGACCACACCGAAGTTCCCGCCGGCGCCCCGGACGGCCCAGAACAGGTTGGGGTGATGCTCGTCGTCGACGCGGAGCAGGCGACCGTCCGCGGTGACGATCTCGGCGGCCACGACGTGGTCGATGGTCAGGCCGTACCTGCGCGCCAGGTAGCCGACGCCACCGGTGGTGGCGAGACCACCGACGCCCACGTCTCCGTAGTCGCCTGAGCTCATGGCCAGGCCGTGCGGGGCGAGTGCCTGGGCCACGTCGCCCCACCGGGCACCCGGTTCGAGCCGCACCCGACGGGTCGCCCGGTCGAGCACCTGGACCCTGTTCATCCTCGACATGTCGATGACGACTCCCCCGTCGTTCGTCGACCGGCCACTGATGCCGTGCCCGCCGCTGCGCACCGACAGGGGGACGTCCTGGGTCCGGGCGTACGTCACGGCGTCGACCACCTCGGCGGCGTTTCGCGGACGGATCACCAGGGCCGGCGACCCGTGCCGGCTGTAGGTGTGGCGCACCCGCTCGTACTCCGGGTCACCGGGCTCGACGGCGCCGCTGACCAGTGACGGGGGCAGCGCGTCGTAGTCGAGAGCGGGGTGCCGCTCGGCCAACGCGACGGTTGTGCGGGTCGGCCCGCCGCCGACCTCACCGCCGGCGCGCTCCCTGGCTACCGCCTCCCGCAGCGCGGGGGCGATCTCCTGCCCGAGGGTCTGGATGAGGCGTGGATCGTCACGGCCGATCAGGAAGGTGCTGAACCCCTCCTCGACGACCAGCGGAAGGAGCTGGTCGACCCACTGCGCGACAGGACCCTGGAGGAAGCCGCGGCTGCGCGAGGAGACGTCGACAGTGAACAGGTTGAGCAGCCGTCGGACCTCCCGGGGCTCGCGCCCCGCGGCGATGGCCGCCTCGTCGATGAGCCGGTTGGCGGTCACCCGGTCCGGGGACCGCAGGTATTCCAGCGTCGGCAGCCAGCCGTTGGCCTTCTGGCCGGTCAGGGCCAGCATTTTCGGCTGGTACGCGCCGAGCCAGATGTCGATGTCATGTGCCGGCTTCGGGCCGCGCTGCATGCCGGGTACGGGGTAGTACTCCCCGGTCAGCCGCAGCGGGCCGGTGGCGATGTCGTCCCAGACGCCGCGCAGGACATCGATCGCCTCCCGCAGCGCCGTGACGCCCTGGCCTGCGGTCAGCCGACGAGCTCCCATGCCCTCGATCCCGTCCCAGAACGCTCCGCCGCCGAGGCCCAGTTCGAAACGGCCGTGCGACAGTCGGTCCAGGCTCGCCGCGGCCCGGGCCAGCACGGCCGGCGGGCGCAGCGGCAGGCTGAGGACGTTCCCCGAGATCCGGATCCGCCGCGTGCGGGCGGCGACCCAACTGAGCAGTGTCCAGGTGTCGAGGAACTCCGCGTTGTACGGGTGGTCCTGGAAGGTGACCAGGTCCAGCCCCGCAGCCTCGGTCTGCTCGGCCAGTGCCACCACCTGGTCCGGGTTGTGCACGCTGGGTGTCAGGAACGACCCAAACCGGAGTTCGTGCCCGTAGTCCGACATTGCTTCACCATCCACGCGATCGTTTGATCAACTGATCATGTTGTGCGCCTATCGTCTGTCACACAACTTATCTGCATCGCCAATCATTCCTGGAGTGCGGTGATGTCAGACGAGAATCAGCGCGGACTCAACGCCGCGAAGCTCGACGCCGAGAAGACGGTGAGCGCCGCCCCCGAGTCCGCCCGCCGCCCGCCCCGTCGGCCCTTCCCTCCTGGGAGGGAGTGCCCTCCCCTGCCAGCGGGGCCCGCCCACCCTGGGACGCCGGCAGGATCGGTCCATGACGACATCGACACAGATCGTCGGGCGGAGCGTCCATGGTCTGACGTACGCGGTGCTCGGCTGGGCCGTGGCATACGGGGGCGTGCGTCTGGCCTGGACGGTCGGCGAGGCTCCGGAGTTCGGGCGGCTCGGGCTCGACCTGCTCGGCTTCACCGGTTGGTGGTCGGTGGCGTTGTGCGCGGTCGCGGGCGGGCTGGCGGTTGCCCTGGACCGGGTGGCGACCTGGCGGCCAGCGCTTGCGGGGCTCGCCTGGGCTGTCGCTGGAGCGCTGGTCGCGGCAGCCGCGATCCTGCTGCCGGAGCTGGTGGGCTTCCTGCTGTTCACCGTCGGCCCGTTCTTCGACCCGTTGGCGTTCGTCAGCAGGCTCGGTTGTGTCACCGGAGCGGCACTGCTCGCTCTGGCCACCGGGCGCTATCAGCGGCGCACGCGGGGCGACTGCCCGGCCTGCTGCCGGACGGTCCGACCAGGTACGCGGCGCTCGGCACCCGCCCGGTGGGCGCGCTGGGCCGCGTGGGTCGCCGTGGGCGGTCTCGTGACCCGCTTCGCGGCCCAGTTCGTGGTCGGGTTCGACAGCGTCGACCAGAGCGCCTCCCTGCTCGGGTTGGAGATCGGCCTGGTGCTGGCCGGAGCGCTGTTGCCACTGGCGCTGGTGCACCACTGGGGCGAGGTCTGGCCGTGGTGGGTTCCGCTGCTCGCCGGCCGGACGATTCCTCGCCTTGTGCTTCTGGTACCCGGCTTCGGGCTCGGCGCGGGCATCGTGGCCTACTTCGGCATGGGCATGGTGCAGGTGACGACGGGCTCGCACAGCGAGTTCTCCGACGCGTTCCTGTGGGTGGCGATGTCGGCGTACCTCGTCATCGGGCTGGGCCTGCTCGTCGCGTCCACCGACTACCACCTGCGCACTCGCAGCCCGTGCGGTGCCTGCGGCCGCTGACGGGACCGCTGGCCGAGGATCGGTTGCATTGACAGGGATCGTTGGACGAATTAACTTTCTGAATCAAGCACCTGGGAGCGCTCCCAACCACTCACCGTCCGACCATCTCTGAAATCCGCCACAGCTGAGCCCTCCCGAGGCGTGGATACCACCACCAGTTCAGGAGGAGTTTCAGTGAGAAGAAGCAGAAGAGCGACGAACGTCGCCCTGCTGTCGGCCGGCGCCGTCCTGGTGGCGTCCGCAGGCGTCGCGATGGCGGTGCCGGCGGGAGCCGCAGCCGCCGGCTGCAGGGTGGACTACAGCGTGTCGTCGCAGTGGCAGGGTGGCTTCGGCGCGAACGTCACCATCACCAACCTCGGTGACGCGGTGACGAGTTGGACGCTGACCTGGAACTACAACGCCGGCCAGACCGTCACCCAGGCCTGGAACACGACACTGACGCAGAGCGGCACCGCGGTCACCGCCAGGAACGTCAGCTACAACGGGGCCATACCGACCAACGGGACGGTGTCGTTCGGCTTCAACGGATCCTGGACCGGCAGCAACCCCGATCCCACCACCTTCGCGTTGAACGGGGTGGGCTGCACCGGTGGCACAGAGCCGACCTCGCCGCCGACGACGACTCCGCCGCCGACCGACCCACCGCCGCCCACCGGGCCGGCGGACATCACTGTGAACAACGCGACCAGGTACCAGACCGTCGACGGGTTCGGGGCCGCGCAGTCGATCTGGGGTAGCGCCTGGTCGACGACGGACACCCAGACGTTGGTCGGGATGGGTGCCAACCAGTTGGGGCTGTCGATCGTGCGGACCGGGTTGTCGCCAGTGTCCAGCGAGTGGGCGACGCACGTGAACTCGTTGAAGACGGCGAAGTCGTACGGGTCGAACGTGAAGATCCTCGCCTCGCCGTGGACCGCGCCGGCGGCGTGGAAGACCAACAACAGCCGGGTCAACGGCGGCAAGCTGAAGACCGACTACTACGACGACTACGCCAACCACCTCAACAGTTACGTGCAGTACATGCGTGGCCAGGGCGTACCCATCGACGTCACCTCGGTGCAGAACGAGCCGGACTGGCACCCGGACTACGACTCGATGGACTGGAGCGGCACCGAGCTGCGCACCTTTGTCCGCGACCAGGGCACCAGGGTGCAGAACACCAAGCTGATGGTGGCCGAGGCGGTGAACATGAACTACAACTTCACCGACCCGACCCTCAACGACGCGACCGCCCGCAACAACATCGGCTACATCGGGGGGCACCTCTACGGCACCGAGGAGTCCGGCCGGCTGCGGCCGTACTCGCTGGCCGAGCAGCACAACAAGCCGGTGTGGATGACCGAGTGGAACCTGCACGCCGCCGACGGTGGTGGCTCCAACATCTGGGGCAACCCCGCCAACGCGGCGGTCTGGAACGAGACCCTCGACGACATCATGCGCACCGTGCACAAGTCGATGGAGGCCAACTGGAACGCCTACATCTGGTGGTACGGCAAGCGCTACTACTCCTTCATCGGTGACGGCGAATCGGCGTTCGGCACCGTCGCGGGCGCACCCCTCAAGCGCGGGTACGCCTTCTCGCAGTACGCGAAGTACGTGCGCCCCGGCTACCAGCGGGTCGCCCTGACGAAGAGCTCGAAAGCCTCCCCGCTGGAGGTGACCGCCTACCAGGGCGACGGGAAGATCACCCTGGTGATCCTCAACCGCTCCAACAACGCGGTCAACAACGCAGTGGTCCAGGCCCCGCAGAACGTCACCCGGGCCGAGCACTACCTCACCTCGCAGAACGCCAACGCGGCCAGCCAGCCCACCAGCGTCAACGGCGGTCAGGCCACCATCAACGTCGGCGCCCGCAGCATCTCCACCCTCGTGTTCACCCTCTGAACACCTCGATCACCACGTACGTCGCGGGAGCCCCGGCCACACGCCGGGGCTCCCGCCCGTCGACGGGGTTCGGAGCGTCGGATGGTCAGGTGGCTGTCGGCGCCGCCGTGCTCTGCCGCACCACGAGCTTGGGGACGACCAGCGGCAGGCGGTGCGGCACCGTGTCGTCGATGGCCTGGGTGACAGCGGTGATGGCCCGCCGGCCGACCGCGTCGAAGTCCTGCTGGATCGTGGTCAGGGGCGGAATGAGGTAGGGCGCCTCGGGGACGTCGTCGAATCCGACGACGGAGATCTCGTGCGGCACCCGCCGTCCACGCTCGTGCAGCGCGCGCAGCACACCGATCGCCATCTGGTCGTTGGCGGCGAACACCGCTGTGGCCCCGGGCATCTCGTCGACCCGCAGCCCGGCGAGGTAGCCGCTGTGCGCTCTCCAGTCGCCCTCGACCGGCTCCGGCGGGCGTAGACCCGCCGCACTCATCGCCTGACGCCAGCCTTCGAGTCGGGCACGGGCCTCCGCCCAGTTGAGCGGGCCGCTCACGTGCACGATCTCCCGGTGCCCGAGGTCGAGTAGGTGGTCGGTGGCCATCCGGGCGCCGAGCACCTGGTCGACGCCGACTGTCACGCTGGCCCGGGACACGTCGCCCTCCACGACGACGAACGGGACGCCCGATCGCGTCATCCGCACCACCTCGAGGGCCTCGTCGTTGCCGGCGATCATCACGACGCCCTCCACGCCGACGCGCATGAGGTGTTCGGTGGCGTCGCTGAGCGCCCGTACCGTCACCTCGGACAGGCTCACCGAGGTGGCGAAGTAGCCGGCCGCCCGGGCCGCGTCCTCGACGCTGCGATGGATGCTGGTCGGACCGAACAGTGTCCTGGCCGTGCCGATGATGCCGATCATCCCGGACCGTCCGCGAACCAACGCGCGGGCCGCGGTGTTGGGGCGGTAGTCGAGCCGTCGGATCGCTTCGAGGACCCGTTCCCGGGTCTCGCGCCTGATGCTGGGCGCGCCGTTGATGACCCGGGACACCGTCTGGTGTGACACGCCCGCCAGACGAGCGACGTCAGCCATGACCGGTGGCCGGTCGGCCGCCGTCACAGCGGCCTTTGTGTGAACTCGCACTGGCGGGCCATCCGTTCTTCCATGGAATCAGTTCCTCGTGGGCCTCGTCCGTTCGTGGCCGTCAGTGTGAGTGACGGGGCACCGCGCTGCCGCTGCCACCGACGAGGAAGTCGAGGTCCGCGCCGCTGTCTGCCTGCTGAACGTGTTCGCTGTAGAGCCGTACCCATCCCCGGTCGGCCACCGGCTTCGGAGGCTGCCAGGCGGCGCGGCGTACGGCGAGCTCCGCGTCGTCGACCAGAAGGTCGAGGCGGCGCGTCGCGACGTCGACGGAGATCAGGTCGCCGCTGCGTACCAGCGCGAGCGGACCGCCCACTGACGCCTCCGGTGCCACGTGCAGGACACAGGTGCCGTAGCCGGTGCCGCTCATTCGGGCGTCGGAGATCCGCACCATGTCCGTGATGCCGTCGGCGAGCAACCGTCGTGGCATGGGCACGTTGCCCACCTCCGGGAAGCCGGGGTAGCCCCGGGGGCCGGCGTTGCGGACGACGATCACCGTGTCGGGGGTGACGTCGAGGTCCGGATCGTCGGCGGCGACGACGTACTCCTCGATCCGGTCGAAGACGAGCGCCGGGCCGGTGTGCGTGAGGAGGTGGGCGGAGGCGGCGGAGACCTTCAACACCGCCCCGGACGGCGCGAGCGAGCCGCGCAGCACCACGGTGCCCGACCCGGCGGGCTGGAACGGCTCCTGCATGGTGGCGATGACGTCCCGGTTCCAGCACTGGGCGCCGTCGACGTTCTCCGCCACGCTCCTGCCGCTGACGGTGATGTGGTCCATGTGCAGCAGCGGAGCGAGTTCCTTCATCACCACCGGGAGGCCGCCCGCGTAGGCGAAGTCCTCCATCAGGTACGTCCCGGACGGCATGAGGTTGACGAGCATGGGCACGTCGGCGGTGAGGGTGTCGAAGTCCTCCAACGACAGGGGGACGCCGAGGCGTCCGGCGATCGCGAGCAGGTGTACGACAGCGTTGGTGGAGCCGCCGATGGCGGCGTTGACCCGGATGGCGTTCTCGAACGCCTGCCTGGTGAGCACCGAGGACAGCCGTTGGTCCTGTTCGACCATGGCGACGATCCGGCGTCCGGCGGCGTGCGCGAGCGCGTACCGCCGGGAGTCGACCGCCGGCACGGCGGCCGCCCCCGGCAGTTGCACGCCCAGCGCCTCGGTCACACAGGCCATCGTGGAGGCGGTACCCATTGTCATGCAGTGGCCTCGGCTCCGGGACATGCCGACCTCCGCCTCGGAGCAGTCGGCCGCGGTCATCCGACCGGCCCGCATCTCCTCGGTGAAGCGCCAGACGACGGTGCCGGAGCCGATGTCCTGGCCGCGGAACTTGCCGTTGAGCATCGGGCCACCGGTCAACATCAGGGTCGGCAGGTCGACGCTCGCCGCTCCCATCAGCAGGCCGGGGGTGGTCTTGTCACAGCCGGAGAGCAGGACCACCCCGTCGAGCGGGTTGGCGCGGACCGACTCCTCCAGCTCCATCGCCAACAGGTTGCGGTAGAGCATGGTCGTGGGTCGCATCAGCGGCTCGCCCAGGCTCATCGCCGGGAACTCCAGCGGCAGGCCCCCGCTCTCCCACACGCCCCGCTTCACCGACTCGGCGAGGTCTCGCAGGTGGGCGTTGCAGGGTGTCAGCTCCGACCAGGTGGTGGCGATGCCGATCACCGGGCGACCGTCGAAGACGTCGTCCGCAAACCCCTGGTTGCGCATCCAGGACCGATGGATGAACCCGTTGCGGCCTTCCGCACCGAACCACTCCCCGCTGCGCAGCGGTCGATTCGTCGTCGACATCAGCACACCTCTCTGTCATCCGTCCGGCCGCGTCCTGCGCGGCGATCAATGCGCGTGTGGTGGATTGGCTGGTGGCGTCGGCGCGGCCTACCGGAGACCTCCGACGGAGAGTCCGCCGCGCCAGTGTCGTTGCAGGCTGAAGAACGCGATGATCAGCGGGATCACGGACACCAGGGAACCCAGGATGATGAGGCTCCACAGCGAGGTGGTTCCCGCGTTGTTCGCGGACGCGATTCCCTGCCAGAGGCCAAGACCGACGGTGACCGGGAAGAGCCGGTTGTCGGAGAGCATGGCCAGCGGCAGGAAGTAGTTGTTCCAGGACGCCACGGCCGACAGGAGCAGCACGGTGACCACAGCGGGACGCATCAGCGGAAGGGCGATCTGGATGAACGTCCGTATCTCTCCCGCGCCGTCGACCCGCGCCGCGTCCAGGAGCTCGTCGGGCACCGCGTCGCGCGCGTACACGTGCATCAGGTAGACGCCGAACGGGTTGAGCAGCGACGGGAGGATCACCGCCCAGACCGTGTTCGTCAGGCCGAGCCGGGAGAACATGATGAAGGTCGGGATGACCAGAGCGGTGGCGGGCACCATCAGCGCGCCGAGCACGACGGCGAAGCTGAAGCGTCGGGCGGCGAACCGGTACTTGGCGAACCCGTAGCCGGCCATGACCGCCAGGACCGTGGCGCCGACGCCGCCGGCGATCGCGTAGAGCGTGGAGTTGAGCATCCACCGCAGGTAGATGCCACCGTCGTAGGTGAAGAGCTGCCGCAGGTTCCCGAGGTAGTCGACCTGGTCGGTGAACCAGAGGGTGTTGCCGCCGCCGAACAGCCCGGGTGCGTCCTTGGAGCTGTTGACGATGACCCACCAGAACGGTACGAGGAAGTAGATCACCAGGAAGCCGAGGAGGATCTGCAGGGGGAGATAGCGCTGCGGTCGGCGGGCGCCGGCGCGGACGCTGGTGTGGTCGGTCATCAGAGGAAGCTCCTCCGCTTGCGGGTGAAGAACAGGAAGGCGTACACGCAGATGAACACGAGCCCGCCGAGGGCGAAGGAGATCGCCGACCCGTAGTTGAAGTTGGCGAGCGAGAACGCCTGTTGGTACGCGTACATGTTCGGGGTGAAGTCCGCGCCGATGGTGCCCGCGGCGAGGTATCGCAGGATCTGCGGTTCGTTGAAGAACTGCAGGGTGCCGATGAGCGAGAAGACCAGGATGAGGATCAGGGCGGGCGCGATCAGCGGGATCTTGATCCGGGTCGCGATCTGCCACCGCCCGGCGCCGTCCATCCGGGCCGCCTCGTAGAGCGTCGGGTCGACGCCCTGCAACGCCGCGTACAGGATGATCATGTAGTAGCCGGCCCACTGCCAGGTGACGACGTTGAGCAGCCCGTAGAAGATCAGGTCGCTGCTCAGGAAGTCGGGTGCGGTGGCGCCGAACAGCCCGAAGATGTCGGTGAGCGGGCCGAAGCCCCTGCTGTAGAGGAACCCCCACATCACCGCCCCGATGACTGTGGGGATCGCGTACGGCAGGAAGATCATGAGGCGGGAGAAACGGGCGAACAGGGTGGTCACCGAGTCCAGGATGAGGGCCAGCGCGAGCGCGATGACGATCTGCAGCGGGATCGAGACCAGCGAGAAGCGGATGACGAACCACGCCCCGGACAGGAAGCTCGGGTCGGTGAACGCCTTCACGTAGTTGTCGAAGAGAACGAAGCTGGTGCCGCCGATCAGCTTCTTCTGAAACAGACTGAGGTACAGCGCGTACCCCAGCGGGGCGATGAGGAACGCCAGGAACACGATCCCGAACGGCCCGACGAAGAGCCACCCCATCAGGTGTTCGCGGAGGTGCACCTTGCCACGGATCTTGCGCGTCTCAGGCTGAGGACGCGGTGCGCGCTTCTCGGTCAGGAGTGTCATCTTGGTCTCCGGGACGTGGACGGTGAGGGTGGAGGGTGGGCCGGCCGCTCGGTGCGGCGCGGCCCACCCATCCGGTCACTGAACGGTGAAGCCTTGTTCCTTGGCGTACTTCGCCACGTCCTCCTGGAGCCGGTCGGCAGCTTGCGAACCGGTGACGGAGCCCTTGATGATCTCGCTGACCTGCTTCGTCATGGCGTCGAGGTAGTACTGACCGAACGGGGCGTACGCGACGCCCTTGTAGGCGTCCGCGGCGGGAAGGTAGACCTCCTTGTTCGCCTGCTGGCCGTCGAAGAACGCCACCTTCAGGTCGACGAACGCGGGGTCCTTGAGCGCCGTGAGGTTCAGCGGGAAGATGATCTGGTTGGTCCAGCCGTCGGTGAGTGACTCCTTGTCGGCGTAGAGGCCGTAGGCGACCTTCGCGGCCAGCTCCGGCTTCTTGGCCTGCTTGGTCACCGAGAAGGCCGACCCACCCCAGTTGACCTGCACCGGGTTGGCGGAGTCCCACTGCGGCAGCGGCGCCACCGCGAACTTGCCGGTGTCCTGCCCCTTACCGACACCCGCGCCGGTGAGGTAGCCGGGCGCCCAGGCAGCCGAGATGTACGTCGCGTAGTTGCCGTTGATGACGCCGGAGATGTATTCCGGGGTGAACTGGTCCTGCGTACCGACCAGGCCCTTCTTGGCGAGGCCGCCCCAGTAGTCCAGCACGTCCTTGGACGCCTGGTCGTTGAGCTTCACCCCGATCGCCTTCGGCTGCGCCGGATCGTAGGTGAAGGGAGCAGCGCCCTTCTGGATCTGCAGCGCCATGGTGAGCGCCGAGACGTTCGCGCCGAGGTCACCGAAGAGCGGACCGCCGGCGTCCTTGACCTTCTGGGCGGCCTGCTCGTACTCGGCCCAGGTCTTCGGCGGCGTGATCTTGTACTTGTCGAAGATGTCCTTCCGGTAGATCATCGCCACCGGGCCGCCGTCGACCGGGACGCCGTAGACCTTGTCGCCGACCGACACGTCCTTCCAGGCGCCCTCGCCGTAGTTGGCCTTGACCGCGTCGAAGCCGTACTGCTTGATGTCGACGAGCGCGCCCTGGATCTGGAACGTCGGGATCCGGTCCGCCTCGACCATGATCACGTCAGGTGCGCCGGTGCCCGCCGAGATGGCGGTCTGGAACTTGTCGTACTCGTCACTGCCCTGGCCGACGTTGGTCCAGCAGACCTGCACATCGTCGTGCTGCTTGTTGAAGTTGTCGACGACGAGCTGGGTGTTGGGGTACCAGCCCCACATCGTCACGACCGGCACGTTCTGCTTGGTGATGGTGTTCGTGCAACTGCTCGCGTCGCTGCCGCCCTCGTCGGAGGAGCAGGCGACGAGGCCGGTCCCCGCCGCGAGCATGGCTACCGTGGCGAGTATTCGGCTTCTCTTCATTGAGATGGTTCCCTTCGGCGATGGCGGTGCACTGCATCCATGCGCTGGCGGGCGCCACCGGGGGCAGGAAACCCTGCTCCCGGTGGCGTCGCCGGCGACGGCTCCTAGCGCTTGAACAGACGGGGCGCCAGGTCGATGAGGTTCTTCTGCCACACGTCCCAGCCGTGCGGCCCGGGGGTGACCCCGTCGAACTCGTAGCGGATACCGAGGTTGTCCAACGTGGTCAGCGACGCCATGAAGCTCGGGTACACGAAGTCGGTCTGGTCACCGACGTAGAGGCGCAGCATCCTGGTGCCGTTGTTGATCGCCGCCACGTCGACGCCGGTGCCGCTGCCGAAACCGGCCGAGAACGCGGCGACGTAGGCGAACTCACCCGGGTAGGCCCGCAGCACTCCGAACGCCTGCCCGCCGCCCATCGACAGACCGGCGAGGGCCTGCTGCGACGGATCGCTGGAGATGTTGTAGCGGTCACGGGCCGTCGGAACGATGTTCTCCCGCAGTTCCCGGTTGAAGTTCGACGAGTTGCCGTTGCCCATCACGACGACCATCGGCGTCAGGTCGCCGTCGAGGAACTGATTGTCGAGGATCTGCTTGGCGCGGCCCATCTCCACCCAGTCCGTGTAGTTCTGGCCGCCGCCGTGCTGAAGGTAGAGGACCGGGTACGGCTGCGTACGGTTCGGGTCGTACCCGGGTGGGGTCCACACCAGCGCGGTGCGGTCCTGGCCGACCACCGTGCTGGGGTAGGTCATGCTCTCGACCTTCCCGCCACGACCGGCGGGTACGTCCGACAGCAGTCGGGCGCCAGGCCCGGGGATGAGGAAGGTGCTCCACATCGGCTCGGTGGTGACCTTCGTCGGGTTGGAGGTGTCCTTGACCGCGACCCGGTCCACGATCAGCCGGTAGTAGTAGAACCAGGGCTTCAGCGGGCCCACAGTGGCCCGCCACCGGTCACCGTCACGGGTCAGTGGCAGTCGCAGCCAACTGCCGCCCGGTGCGACGTTCGCCCAGACCGTGACGTGCTGAGCGTCAGCGAAGTCCGTGGTCGTGTCGAAGGTGACGAACCCGTCCTCGGTGACGAAGGGCGTCGGGGTGGTACCGGCCGGCGGCGGGGTGAACTCCCGCTTGAGCGGCTGGTGACCGGGGCTCGGCCCGTGGTCCCGCACGTGACCGAACAGTCGCGGCAGGAAGTCGACGAGGTTCTCCTGCCAGGTGGTCCAGGTCGCGCCGCCGTCCGGGTTGACCCCGTCGAACTCGAACCGGACGTCGGCCCGTTCCAACGCCTTCGTCAGCCGGTAGGTGGTGTTGTACGCGGGATCGGTGACGTTGCCCGTGTAGAGGCGGAGCAGCTTGACGCTGCGGTTGATCGCCTTGGCGTCCTTCCGGTCGATCTCCGGCGCCGACGTGCCCGAGAACCAACCCACGTGACCGAACTGACCCGGCTTGGTGAGCGCGGCCCGCACCGCGTCCGTCGCACCGTCGGACACGCCCGCGATGGCCTGGTGCGCCGGGTCGCGAAGGACCCGGTACCTGTCGGTGACCGCCTTCCGGAGGTCCTTCAACCCCTTGTCGTCGGAGCCGTCGACATCGTTGATCACCACCACCATCGGGCGGATGGCGCCCGCGGCCGAGAGGTTGTCGAGGATCTGCTTGGCTCGACCGAGGTCGAGCCAGTCGGTGGCGGCCACGCCGTCCCCCGACTGGAGGAAGAGCGCCGGGTAACCCTTCGGGCTCTTGGCCGCGTAACCCGGTGGCGTCCAGACCAGGGCCGAGCGCTGCGCGTTCCCGGCCCGATAGGTCAGCGTCTCGATCCTTCCGCCGGTGCCGGCCGGCGCGTCGAGCAGCCATCGTGCCGAGTCACCCGCGACGAGGAAGGTGCTCAGGAGCGGGTTGGACGCGACACTGGTGCTGTTCGTCGGGTCCTTGATGGTCAAGGTGTCGTCGGCGGTGAGCTGGTAGGTGTAGAGCCCCGGCTCCAACGCGCCGAGAACACCCGACCACACGTCACCCCGACGGGTCAGACCGAACTCCGCCCAGCTGGCCGACGGGCCGAAGTTTCCCTCGACGACGACCTGCGAGACGGTGCCCAGGTTCTCCTGGACGTACGCCGCCGGGACGGCGAACGTGGCGTAGCGGTCCGCGGAGACATCCAGCCACGGCGTGTCCGCCGCAGCTGGCTGCGGCGCGAGGAGCACCGCCGCGGCGGTGATGACCCCGGCGGTGAACGCCGCCGAGAGTCGCCGGCGTACGCCTAGCTGGCGTAAACGCCCGTGATACTGTCCGGTAACCACACTCCACTCCCTTCATGCGCCGGCAGCGGATGCGACCCGTCTGACCGGCTCAACTCAACGGTGGATCTGGCCGTGCGTGCTGCGTACACCTCCTTCAGGCTGCCGCCACGGGCACACCTGCCGTGATCGCTGCGTCGGGAGCGATCCGGCTCGCGCACCAGTGGGTTGAGGTCATGGCCGTGCCGCGCTCCTGGGTGGTGCGGTCGAGTCGCGCACGACGAGGCTTGTCGGTAGCACGATCTGGCTCGGCTCGTCCCACTCACCGGTCACCAGCGACTTGAGCATCCGCGCGGCTTCGTACCCGAGCTGATACATCGACTGGTCCACTGTGGTTAGACCCGGCTGGGTCGACGCCGTTTCGGGGATGTTGTCGAAGCCGACGACGGACAGGTCCCCCGGCACCGAGAACCCCAGCTCCCGGGCGACCTCCAGAACCTTCAGGGCCATCCCGTCGCTCGCCGCGAAGATCGCCGATGGCGGCTCCGATCGTCGCAGCAGGTCACGCGCCAACGGAGTCGCCGACTCGGGGTTGAAGTCCCCTCGGCCGATGAGCGTCGGGTCGACCGGGATGCCGGCGTTGGACAGTGCGGCGCGGTATCCCTCCTCCCGCGACCAGGCTGAGGCCAGGCTGTCGCGGCCGGCGATGAAGCCGATGCGCCGATGACCCAGGTCGACCAGGTGCTGGACCGCGGTGGTGGCGCCCGCGAGGTTGTCGGCCATCACCGAGGGCGCCGTCGAGCCCCGCACCGGGTCGATGGCCACGACCGGCGTCCGGCTCCGGATGTCACCCCAGGGCGTCACGACGATGCACCCGTCGGTGAGGGTGCCCGACAGGCGGGTCAGGTGCCGCTGCTCCCAACCCTCCGAATACGACCCGTAGAGGTCGCTGTTGGCGTAGATGATCAGATCGAAGCCCGAGCGGCTCAGCGCCTTCATCACGCCCTTGAGCACTTCCGCCGTGTACGACTGGAAGCTGTGCGCCACGAGGCCCAGAACGTTGGTGCGGCTACGCCGGAGGCTGGTCGCCACCAGACTCGACTCGTAGCCGAGCTGCTCGATGGCGGAGCGCACCTGAGCGACAGTGCGAGCGCTGACGCCGTAATGCCCGTTGACGACGCGCGAGACGGTGGCGGTGGAAACGCCAGCAGCTCGGGCGACATCACTCATTGTCACCGGCGCATTGACTTCAATCATGCCGCTCTCTCTGGACTGCAATCGTTATCGGTTACGTTTCCAGGATGTTGCCAAGGTAACTGAGAACTATTACGAACACAAGACCTCCTCGCCCTTACCCGGCCTCACGAATGGGCTGTCCTAAGTGGAGTCCGGCGAGGGTGCCGGTGAGCCTCGGATGCCGTTGCGGATAACGCAATCGGCATCGTCTGCCAGGGGTCGAAGTGGGGGCCGAATCCGCGTCGGTGCTACCCGTCGACAACAGGACGGCACGCTCCGTCAAGAACCATTCCCCAACCCGGGTGAACGATCACAGCTGCCGAACTTCGACGGTCCCGGTAAAGACCTTCGACGTCGACCGGTCCGAGTCGGCACCGATGACGGAACCCCTCAGTCGACGGGGTCGAGGACGTCTCAGCCCGGTGCGGGCGCTGTCGCATCCGCGTAGGTCGCCTTGATCTCCGGCTCAACAGTGGTCACCCGGTCACCCCCATCACCGCGACAAGCTGGTCGTTCGGCCCCGCCGGGCGTGCCGGCCGGACATTGATCCAGGCGCCATGTTCCCTTACGTAAACGTAATCGGTAACGTTTACATAGATCGACAACGTAATCGAAGTCGATCACGTTGTCCAGAGCTCACACTGCCTCCACCACCCCTCGGTCCCGGCGTTCGAGCAGTGCTGTCGCGTCGGACCCGCACGAAGGGAGCCAGCCCTGAACACCCACCTCGACAGCGCGCCGGACAACGGCGTGCACACGGCCCGCCTGACCCTGGACCCCCGCCGACGCGTCGCACCGGTGCCACGTCGACTCTTCGGCTCGTTCGTCGAGCACCTGGGGCGCTGCGTCTACAACGGAATCTACGAGCCGGGGCACCCGACGGCCGACGCCGACGGCTTTCGGGGCGACGTCCTCGCACTGGTGCGCGAGTTGGGCGTCACCACCGTCCGCTACCCCGGCGGCAACTTCGTCTCCTCCTACCGCTGGGAGGACGGCGTCGGTCCGGTCGACAAACGCCCGGCGAGGCTCGACCTCGCCTGGCACAGCCTGGAGACCAACGCGTTCGGGCTCGACGAGTTCATGCGGTGGGTCGGCAAGGCCGGTGTGGATCCGATCATGGCGGTCAACCTCGGCACCCGTGGCACCGCCGAGGCCGTCGACCTGCTCGAGTACGCCAATCACCGCGGTGGGAGCCACCTCGCCGACCAGCGCCGCGACAACGGCGCTGTCGACCCGTACGGCATCAAGCTGTGGTGTCTGGGCAACGAGATGGACGGCCCGTGGCAGGTGGGTCAGCGCAGCGCGACCGAGTACGGGCGACTCGCGGCGCAGACCGCGAAGGCCATGCGACGCTTCCACCCCGATCTCGAACTCGTCGCCTGCGGCTCCTCACACCTCGGTATGCCGACCTTCGGCAGCTGGGAACGCGACGTGCTGACCGAGGCGTACGACGACGTCGACCTGATCTCGCTGCACGCGTACTACCAGCCGGTCGACGACGACCTGGCCAGCTTCCTCGCCTCGGCCGAGGACATGGACAGGTACATCGACGCCGTCACCGCCATCGCCGACTCGGTCGGAGCGATCCGTCGGTCGACCAAGAAGATCATGATCGCGTTCGACGAGTGGAACGTCTGGTACCAGTCCGCCGCCCCGTCCACGCCCCCGAGCGGCGAGGACTGGCCGGTCGCGCCACCCCTGCTGGAGGACCACTACAGCGTTGCCGACGCGGTCGTCGTCGGCGGCCTGCTCATCAGCCTGCTCCGGCACAGCGACCGGGTGAGCGCGGCCTGCCAGGCCCAACTGGTCAACGTCATCGCACCGATCATGACCGAAACTGGCGGCGCGGCCTGGCGGCAGACCATCTTCCACCCCTTCGCCCGCACCGCCCGGCACGCCCAGGGCACGGTGTTGGACGTGCTGCGGGAGGGCAGCACGACGACCACCGACCGCTACGGTGAGATCGACGCTGTCGACGCGGTCTCCACCTGGGACGACACCACCGGGGAGATGACAGTCTTCCTCGTCAACCGCGCTCTCGACACCCCGGCCGAGGTGACCATCGACGTCGCCGGCGCGCAGGTCGGCGACATCGTCGAATGCGTCACCGTCGGTGGCACCGACCTGCACGCCAAGAACACGGCCGACGGTCCGGACCACGCCGCGCCGCGTTCCAACGGCACGGCACGCGGCACCGACGCCAGCGTGCAGCTGACTCTTCCGCCCGGGTCCTGGACCATGCTGCGACTCCGCGCCACCGACACGACCCCGTGACCGGCTGACGGACGGACCGGGACGTGCCCCGGCCGCGCACACCCTGGCTTCACCAGGGGCCGCGCGGCCGGGGCTTCCCCACCACAGGGAGTACGGCGTCGAGCCGGCTGTTACCGGACGTCGACAGGGGTGCTCTGGGAGTCGTTGAAGAGCCTGTTGCCCTGGTAACGGGCGACCACCGGCGCGTTCAGCTCACCATGGACGGTCTTCTTCAGCCGGGCGACGCCGTGGTGCACCGGGGCCGACCCGAGGTGCGTGTCACCCGCGTAGAAGTCGACAGTGCCGGAGGGCGCCGACGTGCTGGTGCTGACCGTGCCGACCGTCGCGGTGGCGGTGACCTTCGTGTGGTGCGAGCCGCCCGCCGGTGACGTCGTGACGACGAGGTCGGTGGTGGTGGCCCGGAACGTCAGCGTACGCAGGTAGTGGTTCAGCAGCGGACGCCACACGTGCCAGGTGTGCACGCCCGGCACGTTGTACTCGTCCAGCTCGACGCCAGCGGCGCGTAGGGCAGCGGCGTTGCGCTGCGAGTTCTCGGCAATGTTGCCCAGCCGATCCTGCAACCCGGTGCCGATCATGATGCCGCCGGCCACCGCCTTCATGCTGTCAACCTGGGCCTGGGTGGCGGCCGGACCGCCCGCGCTCCAGGCCGCGTGGTAGCCGAACAGGTCGGTGTGGTTGTACATGATGGTGTACGCCCGGCTGCCTCCGGCGGAGAAGCCGGCGAACGCGCGGTCCTGTGCCCGGGTCGAGACGCGGTAGTTCTGCTCGACGAACGGGAAGATGTTGTTCCGTAGTTCGTTGACGTAGCCCTCGTTGCCACCGGGGAGGCCGTTGAAGTCGGTGGACACGATCACCATCGGCTGCGCCGCACGTTCCATGATCGCGTTCTCCAGGATGAGGTGGGCAACGCCCTGCATCGTCCAGGCGGTCGAGTGGTCGCCGCTGCCATGGCTCAGGTAGAGGGTCGGGTACGGCGTGGCCCGGTTGGGGTCGTAGCCGTGTGGCAGGTAGACGACGATGTCGTGGACTCCCGCCGGGTTGGTCGACAGCGGCGAGGTGTACCGCCGGGACTCCAGCCGGCCGACCCTGGCGACCGGAGCCTGGTAACCGGTGTCGTACGTCGGGAACTTCTTGCTGGTCGGGACGTAGATCGTGCTGCGTACCGCGCCGGGCGCTCCCGGGTACTGCGGCTGGATCTGCCAGCGGTTGGCGGGGTCGTCGTGCAGGGCGCAGCCGGTGGCGAGCTCGTTGGCGCAGTCGTGGGTGAACGCGTAGCGGAAGGTGCCCGCCGGCAGCGGAGTAGTGAAGGTCCAGACCCCGTCCGGGCCCTTCCGCATCGCCTGGGTGTGCCACGGGGTGGCCGCGACGTCGCCGGGTTGCCACTCGGCGGGCGGTCGCGCGTCACCGCAGTCCTGGCAGGCGATGTTCTCCGGTCGGGAATAGAACCAGTCGCCGTAGACGTGGACCTGCCCGACGTCCTCGGGCGCCCGGTACCGGAAGGTGACTGTGTAGCCGGTCGGGGGCTTGTCGGTGCGGGTGACGGTCGGGCCCAGCGGCGCCGGCGGTGCGGCCGAGGCCGCCGGAGCGGCGACCGTTGCGGCCGTCACTGTGACGGCGGCGAGCAGCGCGAGCAGCAGCCGGCGTGTCGGTGCCGGCGTCGGGGGACGGGGAGGTGCGACGGGCATGTTCCTGCTCCCTCTTCGGCGTGTGGTCAGACCGCACCGAGCGGTCGACCGACCATTCGATGGTGAGGTGAAGGGATACCAGTAACGAGCGATGCAGCGATGCGAGCGCTAACATCGTTCCCTGTCGAAAACACAACCATGAATTGCATTGACGGTCAAGGCGGAAATTGGATCGGAAAATCGCATCCCCACCATTCGGGCGTGCTTCAGCAACACCGGGGCAACTGGCGCGCAAATTCTCTGTCGGATTGATTCTTCAAGGAATTCGCGCGCCAGTCACAGGTGGCCCGGAACGCGCCCGGGAAAAGCCAACGGACGCGGTTATTCGACCGCTGGCTGCAACCTCCCGTCGACCCGCCGGGAGATGGCGGTGTACTCGTCGCGCAACTCCTCGGGCAGGATCCAGGCCGGGGCGTCCTGCCACGCCAGCGGGCGCAGGAACCGTCGGATCGACGTGGCGCCCACCGACGTGTGCACGGCGTTCGTCGACGGCCACGGTCCACCGTGGTGCTGGGCCCACGACACCCGGACACCGGTGGGGTATCCGTCGAAGACGATGCGACCCGCGCGGGCGGCGAGCACGTCGACCAGTCGACGTACGACCTCGGCGTCGTCGCCCGGTCCCCGGTGCAGCGAACCGGTCAGCGACGGCGGGACGGCGGCCAGCGCGGCGTCGAGGTCGGCGGCGTCGTCGTAGCGGACCACGATCAGGAGCGGGCCGAAGCACTCGTCGGCGATCTCGGCGCTCAGCCCGGCGAGGCCGACCTCCAGGAGGGTCGGCGCCACTGTGAAGCCCGCCCCGGGTTCGACAGTGGGCCGCGCCGACACCCGGGCGCCGGCCCGCTCGAACTCCGTGGACCGGTTCTCGTACGCGTCCCGGATGCGCTCGTTGAGCAGGACCGTGCCGCCCGACGCGTCGACCTTCGCCCGCAGCGTCTTGACCAGGCCGTCACCACTTGGATCCGACGGAACGAACGCCAGGCCGGGCTTGGTGCACAGCTGGCCGCCCGAGTTCGTGAAGGAGCCGAAGAGCCCCTCGGCGATCTGGTCTGCCCGAACGGCGGCCGCGTCGGGCAGGACGACGATCGGGTTCACGCTGCTCAGTTCGGCGTACAGCGGAATGGGGTCGGGTCGTTCGTCGATGGCCGCCTGGATGGCGCGGGCGGCGTTGACCGAGCCGGTCAGTGCGGCCGCGCGGATCGCCGGGTGACGCACCAGCGAGCGACCGGCCTGCTCCCCGTACACGGTCGCGACGACACCCTCGGGCCCGCCGAGGTCGCGGACGGCCGACTCGATCGCGGCGGCGGAGGCGTGCGAGGTCAGGGGGTGGGACGGGTGGGCCTTCAGGATCGTCGGACACCCGGCGGCGAGTGCGGCGGCCGTGTCACCGCCGGCGACCGAGAAGGCGAACGGGAAGTTGCTGGCGCCGAAGACGGCGACCGGCCCGAGGGGTACGAGCATCCGCCGCAGGTCCGGGCCCGGTCCGAGTGGTGTGTCGGCGGCGTGGTCGATGGCGGCCTCGACGTACGCTCCGTCGCACAGCACCTCGCCGAACATCCGGAACTGGAGCGCCGCCCGGCTGAGTTCCCCGTTGAGTCGCGCGTGGCTCAGCCCGGTCTCCGCCTCCGCGGCAGCGACCAGAACCTCCCGGCGGGACTCCAGCGACGCGGCGATCGCGTCCAGCAGTTCCGCGCGGCCGAGCCTCCCGCGGGCGGCCAGCCACTGCGCCGCCGCCGACGTCTGACCGGCGATCACCTCCAGCCGAGACTCGTCCGTCTCGGTGAGATCCGTCGCGCGACTCTTACCGTCGCGCGGATCGACAGTGTTGACCACGTTCACAGCAGTCCTCTCCTCACCAGATTGCCCATGAGATCGCGGACGCCGAAGTGCCAGGGCTCGCACTCCTCCGCGTGCCGCACCCGGTTGACCAGGGTCCCGAGCGCTGGGCAGCTGATCCGTACCACGTCGTCGACCTTGTGGGTGAAACCCTCACCGGGGCGGTCCCGGTCCTGGATGGGCGCGAACATGGTGCCGAGCATCAGGGCGGCGCCGTCGGGATAGTGGTGGTGCGGCCCGATCAGCTGCCGGACCAGTTCCTCGGGATCACGCGACATCTGGGTCATCTCCGAGACCGCCTCCAGGTGGAAGCCGTCCACGCCTCGAACCTCCAGGCGCACCTCGAGTTCGCGTACCCGATCCATGCCGAACCGGTCGTCGAAGAGCCGGATCAGCGGGCCGAGGGCGCAGGAGGCGTTGTTGTCCTTGGCCAGGGGAAGCAGGAGCGCCGAGCGGCCCTCGATGTCGCGCAGGTTCACGTCGTTGCCGAGGGTGGCGCCCACGATCCGGCCACTGGACTGGACGATGAGCGTGACCTCGGGTTCCGGGTTGTTCCAGGTCGAGGCGGCGAGCACGCCGACCGGAACGGCGGTGCCGACGGCGGAGAGGATCTGGCCCTTGGTGAAGATCTCGGCGTCCGGCCCGATGCCGACCTCCAGGTACTGGCTCCACATGCCCTCGGCGATCAGCAGACTCTTGAGCCGATCCGCCTCCGGTGAGCCCGCCTCCAGGCTGTGCAGGTCGACACCGACGTCGGCGAGCATGCGGTGCCGGATGTCCGCCGCCAGTGCCAGGTCTCCCCGCGCCCGCTCCTCGATCACCCGCTCGATCATCGAGATCGGGAAGGTGACCCCGGCGGCCTTGAGCGCCTGGAGGTCGACCGGGGCGAGCAACCAGGGCCGGCTGCGGTCGCGGCTCGCGGCCCCCGTGTTGGCCAGCATCTCGGCGAAGTCGCCAACCCTCGGCCCGTCGAGCCCAGCCACTGTCGCGGCGGGATCGGGCAGCTCACAGATGTCGCGGACGGTCGGGAACCGGCGGCTGATGTCGATGACCTCGCCGTCGCGGACGGTCACCGGTGAGGGTCCGTCGCTGGACGGGTCCCAGATCCGGCCGATGAGGACGCTGTCGGCATCGTCCGGCAACGCTTCGGCGGCGGTACCGACCCAGTTCGCGGCCGACCCTCGGGGCCGTGGCAGCGTCATGAGTCGCTCTCCAGGTTGAAGAAGGACCGCTCGTCGCGGGGACGGATGTCGAAGACGGCGTCCTGGAACATCCGCAGCGGGTGCGGTGTGAACGGATGCTGCTCGATCGCTGTGAGGTCCACCTCGATGCCCAGGCCGATCCCGGTCGGGATGAGGATGTCGCCGTCGTCGGTCAGTACCAGCCGCTCGTTGGTGATCTCGGGGCGCCAGGGCACGTCGGTCGCCATGATCTCCAGGTACCGGAAGTTGGGCAACGTGGCCCCGAGTTGCAGCGTCGCGGCGGTGCTGAGTGGACCACTCGGGTTGTGCGGCGCGAAGCCCACGTAGCTGGTCGCGGCGAGCGTGGAGATGAAGGCCAGCTCGGCGATCCCGCCGGCGTGCGTCACGTCGGGCTGGACGAAGTCGACCGCCTGGCGGGCCAGCGCCGGCGCGAAGCCCTGCCGCCCGTACCACCGCTCCCCCGCGGCGATCGGCACAGGCGACGCGCGACGGATGTCGACGAGCGCGTCGAGGTTGTCCGGCGGGCAGGGTTCCTCGAACCACACCGGGTCGAACTGGGCGATCTCCTTCGCCACCTTGATTGCGTGGCGGACGTCGAAGCGCCCGTGCCCCTCGACGAACAGCTCCACCTCGCGGCCCACCGCGCCACGGACCGCGTCGATCTGGGCCAGCACCCGGTCCAACTGGGCGGTGGTGATGGTCAGGTCGTAGTTCTCGAACGGGTCCCACTTGAGGCCCCGGAAGCCCGATTCCACGGTTCGGCGCGCGGCGGCCGCGTAGTCCTCCGGCGTGACGGCACCTGAGAACCAACCGTTCGCGTACGCGCGGACCCGGTCGCGGGTCGCGCCGCCGAGGAGCCGGGAGACCGGTACGCCGAGCTCACGCGCCGAGATGTCCCAGAGGGCCATCTCCAGCGAGCTCAACGCCGTCATGATCACCGGGCCGCCGCGCCAGTACCAGTCTCGCGCGGTCTCGTAGAGGATCTTCGAGATGTTTGTGGGATCGAGGCCCACGACCGCCTCGGCCAGCTCGGCGATGGCACCCTGGACGGCACGTTCCTTGCCCTCCAGGGTGGCCTCGCCGAGCCCGACGATCCCCTCGTCGGTGTGGACCCGCACGATGACGAGGTTCGTGCGGTAGAAGTCGACGACGAGTGTGTCGACAGAGACGATCTTCATCTTTCGGCTCAACCCTTCACCGCGCCGGCGGTCATGCCGGACACCACGTACTTCTGCACCAACAGGTAGAAGGCGACGGCCGGCAGCGTGAACAGGAAGGCGACGGCCATCACCGTCTGGATCGGTGTACCCAGCTCGCCGATGAAGTTGGCGATGCCGACGGAGGCGGGTTGGAGGTCCGGGTTGAAGATGAACGTCACAGCGAACACGTACTCGTTCCAGGCGTGGAAGAACGCGATGACAGCGGTGGCCGCGATCGACGGCGCGATGAGCGGCACGTTGATGCGGGTCAGGGTGGTGAAGGGCCGGGCGCCGTCGGCACGCGCGGCCTCCTCCAACTCCTTCGGGATGCCGTCGATGGCGCCCTTGAGGATCAGCGCGACGATCGGCAGGACGAAGGCGGAGTTCACCAGGATGAGGCCGGTCAGCGAGTCGAGCAGTTCGAAGCGGCGGAACAGCGCGAACAGCGGGACGACCATGAGCGCCTCGGGAAGCATCTGCGTGAACAGCAGAACGACTGTCAGCACGGCCTTGCCCCAGAACGAGAACCGGGACAGCGCGTAGCCGAGCGGGATGCCCAGGCCGACGGAGAGCACCATCGTGCCGACGGCGATGATCAGGCTGTTGAGCAGCCAACCGGCGGCCTTGCCCTCGGCGAGCGCGTCCACGAAGACCCCGAACTGACCGAGGTCCGGCGTGAGCCGGGGCTGATCGGCGAAGAGGTCGCTGTTGCTGGACAGCGCGGTGACGAACATCCAGTACAGCGGGAACACCGCGACACCGAGCACGACGAGCACGGCGACGATCCGTGCGGTGACACCGAAACGGAAGCGCCTCATCGGACGTCCCCCTTCTCCACGGCGCGGGCGACCAGGCGGCTGCCGATGACGACGATGAGCGAGATGACGACGCCGACCATGCCGATGGCCGCCGCCGAACCGAGTTCCTTCGAGTCGAAGGCCTGCGAATAGAGGTCGATGACGAGCGTCTCGGTGGCACCGACCGGCCCGCCCTTGGTCATCAGCCAGATCAGCTCGAACCGCCGCAGCGACCAGATCGTCATCAGCAGAGCCAACAGACCCACCGTCGGCTTGATGACCTGCCAGGTGACGGCCCGGAAGGTGGCCCACCGTCCGGCACCGTCCACCGTCGCGGCCTCGTTGAGATCCTGCGGTACGGACTGCAGGGCGGAGAGCAGCACCACGGAGGTGAAGGGGAACAGCTGCCAGATGGTCGTGGCGAGCACCGCCGGGAGCGCGTAGCGCGGGCTGTCGAGGATGGCGCCACCCGGGACGCCGAGCCCGACCGCGTCGAGGAGTCGGTTCACGATGCCGTACTGCGCGTTGAGCATCCAGGTGGCGATGAGCGCCACCGCGATGCCCGGAGCCGCCCAGGGGACGGTCACCAGCGCCCGTGCCACGCCACGGCCGCGGAACTTCTTGTTGAGCAGGAGCGCGACGGCGAGCCCGGCACCGATCGCGACGGCCACGCAGGTGATCACGTAGACGACTGTGATCAGCAGGGTGCGGTGGAACTCGGGGTCCCCGAAGATCCGGTTGAAGTTGTCGAGCCCGACCCACTCACTGCGGGTGGGGTTGAGCAGCCTCGTCCTGGTGAAGCTGAGGTACACCTCCTGGACGAGGGGTACGGCCTGGAAGACGAGGATGAACAGTGCGGCGGGTGCCAGGAACAGGTACGGCGTCCACTTGCTACCCAGCGGGCTGGGCCGGCGCCGGGGCCGGCCTGAGGGTGTTGTCTTCGGTACTCCGGTCTGCTCGACCACAGTCATCGGATCGGTCCTTCTGGGGGAAGGACGCCGCCGACGCACGAATCCTTGCGTCGGCGGCGTCGCCGTGTCGAGCGGTCAGCGGACCAGTTCGGTCGCCTGCTGCTGGGCGCGGTCCAGTGCCGACTTGAGGTCGGCCTTGCCCTGCAGTGCCGCGACCACGTTCTGCACGACCACCTTGCGGATGTCCGGCGTCTTGGCCTCGAACCCCAGCACGATCTGCGGCAGGCTGGTCTCGGTGAGCCCGTCGAAGACGGGGAGGAACGGCGTGGCCTTGAGCGCTTCCGCGCTGCGCTGCGTGGTGGTGGCGACGCTGCTCGCGCCGAGGATCTCCTGGAGCTTCACCTGGTTCTGCGGCTCCAGCGCCCACTTGATGAAGGTGCCGGCCTCGTCCTTGCCCTCGCTGGCCTCGTTGATCACGATTGGTGCGAGGATCGCGCCCTGCTTGCGGACCGGGAACGGGATGGGCGCGACGTTGAAGTTCAGCTTGGCGTTCTGGCCACGCGTGGCGGTCACGTAACCGCCGTTGTTGAGCTCCATCCCGACCTTGCCCTCGGCGAACATCCGCCGGAACGTGGCAGCGTCCGCGCCGCGCGGGATCACGTTCGCGTCGTACAGGTCCTTGAACGCCTGGAGGCCCTTGAGGTTCTCCGGCGAGTTGATCGTCAGGTTCTTTCCGTCGGACCACGCGCCGCCGAAGCCGTAGACGTAGTTGAAGATGTCCTGCCAGACACCGGCCTCCTCGGCCTCGGTCTGGCGGAACGCCAGGCCGAAGACGTCGCCCTTGGTCAGCGACTTGGCGGTGGAGGTGAACTGCTCGTAGCTGGTCGGCGGCGTCGGGATCAGGTCCGCGTTGTAGAACATGGCGTAGTTCGACGCCTCGAAGATGACGCCGTGCCGCACACCGTCGTGGACCATGAACTGGTCCGGCTGCTTGAGCAGGTCGTACTTGCTGGCGTCGATCACCTTGTCCAGCGGTGCGACGAGGCCGGCGTCGGAGGCCGCCTCGAACTCGGGCATGTCGAAGCGGACCAGGTCGGGGCCCTTGCCGCTGCCCATCTGCGTGAGCACGGTCTGGCCGAAGGTCGGGTACGGCACCGCGGCGGCGGAGACCTGGACCTTGGTCTGGCTCTGGTTGAACTCGTCGAGCCACTTCGTCAACAGGGGCCCGCGGCCCGGGTCGCCGAAGGTCGAGGCGGCGAAGGTCAGTTTGGTGACGCCGTCGCCGGAGTCGCCGTCGGAGCCGCAACCGGTCAGGAGCGTGGCGGCAAGGCCGAGGGCACATGTCGCCCTGGCGATGCCGAAATAAGCGCGCTTGTTACCCATCGTTACTCCACTGTTACGAGATGACGTCAAGCCGATGAAATTGCAACGATCGTAGCGTCATGTGCAACGGTGTCAAGTGGCGATTGCGCATGGCGTCATCTATATTGCACAATATGCAATGACAGCGACGGCGCTACCGTCGCGCGAGGGGAGACACAGCCTTGGCGCAATCGATTCGCCGCGCGATCGACCTCATCCGTCGATCCGCGGAGCACCCGCTGTCCCTTACGGAGGCTGCGGACGTGCTCGGCGTCCACAAGTCCACAGCGCTACGCATACTGCAAACACTGGAGTCCGCGCGCTTCGTCCGCCGGACGGGCGCGGGCACCTACGTGCTCGGCAGCGGCCTTATCGAGTTGTCCGAGCTCGCGCTCGGCTCGATGGACCTTCGCCAGCCCGCCGCCACACACCTGCGTACGCTGCAACGCGAGACCGGCCACACCGTACACCTGGCGCAACTGACCGGCGACGAGATCATCTATATCGACAAGGTCGACAGCCCGGCGTTCGACGCCGTCAAGCTGCCGTCGCGGGTGGGACGCGCGGTGTCGATCTACGCGAGCGCCGTGGGCAAGACCATCCTCGCCTACCTCCCCCGGCAGGAACGCGACAGGCTTCTCTCCCACGTCGTCTTCGAGAAGTTCACCGACACCACGTTCACCGACCACGACGCTCTGGAAGCCGAACTTGCCCGCATCCACGACTGTGGCTGGGCCATGGACAACGGCGAGCACGACGCCTACGTGATGTGCGTGGCCGCGCCGATCAGGGATTCACGGGGGCAGGTCATCGCCGCTGCCTCGATCACGGCGATCGAGGTCATCGCGAGCCTCGACCAGCTCAAGAGCAACCTTCCGCTGCTCCTGGAGACCGCCAACAAGATCTCGTACGAGCTCGGCTACGCGCCGCCGCCCACCGTGGCCAGCCCGGACGGCGAGATCCTCTCGGCGACTTGACCGCGCACGTCCCGGGCGATCACCGCGTTCTCGGCGCCGACCCGCCGGCGACGCGGTGGTGCTCGTCGGTCTCCATGTCGATGAATGCCTGGATCATGCCCCGGTAGATCCGTTCGATCAGGTCCGGGTCGGCACCGGCCTCGCTGGCCAACGTGCGGACCCGGGCCACCACCTGCGCCACCCGGTCCGGCGCACGGACGGCCTGACCGTCGCTCTTGAGCGGGGCAGCCTGCCGGACCAGCTCCTCCCGACGGGCGAGCAGCCCGACCAGGTCCCGATCCAGCTCGTCGATCCGAGCGCGGATCGCTGTCAACGTCGTCGCGGTCTCTGCCACGCCGGAAATCGTCGCACGACAGCGACACGATCAGGGGACCCGTTCGCCAGCAGATGCGTCGAATGCCGGCTATCACCCTAATCTCGACACGTTCATGTTCGCCTCGGCACAGTAACCACGGAGGGTGACGATGGGCGGAATGCCACGGCGTCAGTTCGTCAGACTCTCCGGAACCGCCGGCGCCACCGGACTGCTGGGACTGGTCGGCGCGGACCGGGCGTTGGCCGACGGGGGCCCGGCCCCCGCGCCGTCCCCCTCGACACCCGGCGGCCCCGGAGCCGCGGCCTGCCCCACACCCTCGGCCCTGTGCGGCTACCCCGCCGACACCGGCGGGAGGTACGACCTGTGGGACCGGGTCCAGGTCTGCGAGGGCACGAAGGCCGGGCCGCCATTTCCCCAGTGTCTGCGGACCACTCCCACGTATGTTGTCCTCAATGGAGGGTCGGGCTCGAACCACGACTTCCTGCTCGTGCCCAGTTGCCGGATCAGCGGCATCGAGTGCCCGTTCATCACCACCGCCAGCGCGCCGAACTACTGGCTGGACGCCTGGGACAACGCCCAGCCGGGGCAGCCGGGGCACGTCGTCTACCCCCACCTCGGGCTGGGCGTCAACTCGGCCGACCCGACGATCCGTCAGCAGGACCAACTCCACATCCACCTCGCCGGGATCCACTCGGGGATCCAGACGCAGCTGAACAACCACGACAGCGCGATCAGCAACGACCCGACCCGGTGGCGCAACCAGATCGTGCCGATCTGGGGCCTGACGAGCACCGGCCAGCCCGCCCCGCGCTCGTACCGGGTTCTGCACGTCGCGAACCTGAACGGGAACCTCTTCCGGCTCCTGCTGGACAGCGTCGTGCGGCCGACCGGAGCGGCCATGGCCGCGCAGATGCTGGCCGTGACGCCCCGCCTGATCGGCGGCGGCGGGTTCTACGTCCTGAACAGCGAGCCGGGCCTACCCGTCCCGGCCGGTCAACCGGGCGGTACGGGCACCGTCGACTTCCTGCTGGCGTACGCCTGAGCCGCCCGCTCAGCGCAGCAGCGCCATCCGGTCGATGATGGAGTCGCGCAACTCCGGCGGCCAGGGAAACAGCGGCGCTGCCACGCGGAGCTGGGCGAACCCGTGCAGCCCGACCCAGAGCGCTGTCGCGTCCCCGAAGGGGTCGGCGCTGGTCGACCGTCCCGCCGCGACACAGTCCGCGAGCGTACGCCGCAAGACCTCGAAGGCCCCCATGCCGAGCACGGCGAGCTCGTCCGCCATGGCGGGCGCCCGCTCAAGGGCCTGCCCGGCGTCCCAGACGGCGCCGAACATCACCCGGTACTGGTGGGGCCGGCGTTCGGCGAAGGTCAGGTAGGCCGCGCAGGTCGCGCGTAGACGCTCGACCGGATCCGCGTTCTCTGGTGTGCCCAGTTCCTGCTCCAGGATGTCGAACGCGCGTTGCGCGACCGCGAGCAGGATCGAGTCCAGGTCCGGAAAGTGCGGATAGATCGACGGCGCGGAGATGCCGGCCTGCCGGGCGATCCCGCGCAGGGTCACGCCCTGCGGCGCTCCGTCCTCCAGGAGCGTCATCGCGGCGTCGACGATCTCGTCGCGCAGCTGGGCACCTTCGCCGCGCTTGTTGCGGGCCCGTGTTCTCGGTGTGGTCACCCCTTGACTTTACAGGTGTTAGGCGAGCGCGTAAGTTAACGGCTGTAAGTTGACGGACGTTTTCTCAAGAAGGAGCCTCTCATGACCACAGCGACCGCTACCCGAATCGACACCGCCGCCCCCACCCACCGCGCTGACCTTGCCGGCCGTGCGCTGGCGGCCCTCGCGTCCCTCGCCACCGGCGTCGCGTTCGTCAACGGCGTACTACTGACCATCAACGCCAGCGACGAGCGCCTGTTCATCGAGGGCTGGCGGGTCTCCAGCTTCGGCATCTTCGCCGCGCTCTTCGCCCTGCTGGCGGTCAGGCCGCGCCAGGCGGCCGGCGTCTGGGAGATCGTGCTCGCCGGCAAGGCCGCCCTCGTCGTGTTCGGCGCGTTGATCGGAGACGTTCCGGAGGCCCGCCTGTCGGCCGTCATCGACTTCGGGCTCGTCGCCGTCGTCGCGACCGCGTACGTGCTGTGCCGCGGCTGGTTGGCGTGGCGTCCCGCGACCACCAACCCGACCCGATGACGCCCCGAGCCTGTCCAAGGACATGCACCCGGTCCTCGCCGCGCTGATCGTCGTGACCGCGCTGGCCGCGGCAGCTGCCCTCCACCTCGGCAGGCGGCGTCCGAGCAGGCCCGACGGCTCGTCGAACGAGCGGCCGTTCTCCCGGACCGCGCCGTGACCGATCCGCTTCTCCCCCCGCGAGCGAAAGCGCCGGATCGCCCGTCGCTGTCATCCGACGGTGGCGGGCGATCCGCGAGGCGACCAGGTGTCAGCTCGCGACGTCGCTGCCACTGACGGCGCCGGCGCGAAGGCCCTGATCGATGAAGCTGACCAGCCAGCTGAAGCTCTCGTCGACGGACGCGTCGATCTGGAACCCGCCGGCCACCTCAAGGGTGGCGAACCCGTGCAGGACGCTACGCAGCGTCCGCATGGCGTGGATCACCTGGCCGGGTTCGAGGTCGTACCCGCCCAGCATGGCCGCCCATGAGGCGAGCACCCGCTCGCTGGCCGGGATGAACGGGTCGTCCGGGCCGGTCGGGCGGGCCGCGTTGCTGGCCGCGTACCGGCCGGGGTGTTCCCGCACGAACGTCCGCATCGCCTGCGCTCCGGCGGCGAGGGCTTCACTGCCGGAGCGGCCCTGGATGGCGTCACGGAGGGCGTCGCCGGCCTGGGTCATCCCCAGGATGGCGATCCGGTGTGCCAGGTCGGCCTGGCTGGCGACGTGCTTGTAGAGCGAGGGAGTCTTGATTCCCAGCCGTTCGGCGAGCAGACCCATGCTGAGGTTGTCGAAGCCGACCTCGTCGACCAGCGCGGCGGCGGCTTCGGTGACCGATGCCGGGGTGAGCCGCGCCTTAGGCACTGGTCAGCGTCCGGGCGAGGAAGGGCAGGGCCAGCGCGAGGACCTCGTCGGGCGCCTGGACGTGCGGGTAGTGGCCCGCGCCCTCGATGACAGCCAGCTCGCCGAGCCCTCGCGGCAGGTCGGCGAGGATGCGCTCACCCTCGGCCCGTGGGTCGGCCCAGTCCGGGTCGACGCTGCCCTGGATCACCAGGACCGGGCAGGTGACGTTCGGCAGTTGCCGACCGGCGTCGGCCGGGCTGCTCTTGGCCATGGACTGGAGGGCCTTCATCCGGCCGGGCTCACTCATCTTGGCCTCGATGCGCGCCAGCTCACCGTGCCAGTCGGCGGGCTTGGTGGGGATCGCCACGTCGAGGTACCTGCGCCAGTTCGCTACGCTGCCCCGGACGAGCACCTGCGCCAGTTGGAGGTAGCCGGCGCGGAAGCGCTTCACCCGCACCAGCCCACCCAGGTCGAAGGACTGCGCGCGGGTGAACGGCGCCAGCTCGATGACGCCGGTGATCAGCTCGGGGGCGGTGGCGGCCGCGATGGTCGCGGCGCCGCCGCTGATCGACTGGCCGATGATCACGGCGGGGCCTCCGAGGTGGCGCACGACGGCGACGAGATCACCAGCGATGTCGGTGCGGCTGTAGCCGTCCCAGCCGAGACTGGAGTCGCCGCAGCCACGGATGTCGACGTTGGCGACCCGGTATCCGGCCGAGGCGAGGGCCGGCGCGACAAACCGGTAGGAGTGCCGGCTGTCGCCCATGCCGTGCGCCAGGACGACAAGTGGGCCCTGCCCGGTCACCTCGTACGCGAGGGTGTTGCCGGCGATGTTCAGGTATTCGGTCATGACGTCCTCCACCAAGCTAACGTGATTAGCTAAAGGCTAACCGCATTAGCCACGGTAGGCAAGTGTCGGTCGCCGCTACTTCCCTCCACCCATGCCGAGCTGGGGATAGAGGGCATCGGGGGCGGCGACCGCCCCGGTCGGCCGAGCGACAGTGACTGTCGTACCAAAGTCGCTGTAGCGCAGGGACGCGTTCGGCAACCCGTTGGCTTCCGGGATCAGGAAGCTGACCAGCCGACCCTCGGTGTCCAGCGTCGCCCGGAAAGCGTGGCTGCGCGCGCCGTCCGGGAAGACACCACCGGGAGGGGGGCGGAAGCTGATCCCGTTGCCGGCTGCAACCCGGGTCACGTCGATCGTCCCGGTGATCTGGGTGCCGTTCACCCGTGCGGTGACGATCGCGTCGATGAGGCGGCCGGAGCCGCCGAAGTCGTTTCTGCCCGGCGCGAAGCTCAGGGCGAAGTCCGGCGGCAACCGGGCTGGGTCGAGGACCATCCAACCGTCGCCGACACCGCGAAGGAGTGCGCCGGCCTTCATGTAGACCTCGTCGTCGATCATCCGGATCTCGATGACCCCACCCGGCGCCGAGATGGTGGCGATCGAGCGCTTGCGGACGTTGTCGCTGTGCGACAGCGCCGCGATCTGACTGGCGATATCGACGTCGCTGCGAAAACTCGTCCGATCGACGAACGCCGTACCCGTCCGCAGCAGACCGATCGCCTCGGCCGTCATTGTGGCATCGGCGCTGGCCGCCGAGGCCGGGGCGGATCGAGGCTTGGGTGCACTGTCCTTTGGTGCGCCAACCGAGCAACCCAGCATGAGCAGGCCCGCAGAAATGCCGGCCAGTGTGGCTCGACCTGTCATGCCCGTCACGGTAGGCCAACCTGGCAAGGCCCGGTGACCCGTATGGTTCCACGATGGAAACGGACACGGTGCGACAGGCTTACACGTCCGTCGCGGAGCTCTACATCGAGCTGTTCGGCACGAGCCAGCAGGTGGACGCCGACGACCTCGCCCTCATCCGGCGACACCTGGGCAGCCGGCCCGGCCGGGTGCTCGATCTGGGGTGCGGGCCTGGCCACCTCACCGGATACCTTCGCGAGCTGGGCGTCGACGCAGCAGGGATCGACCTGGTCCCCGAGTTCATCGCCCATGCGCGGGCGGCCCACCCGGGCGTCGAGTTCCACCTCGGCTCGATGGAACGCCTCGATATCGCCGAGAAATCCGTCGACGGCATCCTGGCCTGGTACTCGTTGATTCATCTTCCGCCGCCCGAGTTCGACGGCATGCTCAAGGAGTTCCGAAGGGTGCTGGTCCCGGCCGGGCGGTTGGTCCTGGGCGTCTTCGACGCCGAGGAGGTCGGCGCCTTCGACCACAAGGTCCTGACCGCCTACCGCTGGCCGGTCGACGAGATCTCCGAACGACTCGGCCGGGCCGGTTTCCGCGAGGTGGAACGCCTCCGGCGGTCCGCCACCGACGAGCATCGGCAGCTTGCCGCCATCGCGGCGATCGCGGTGTGAGGACGCCGAGGGCCGGCCTCCCGTCCTGGGAGACCGGCCCTCGCCCAGCTGAGCACCCGCGTCCGGGCGGGCGTCAGCACTCAGGCGTTGAGCTTCCCGGCGATCGTGACGACCCGCTCGGCCATGTGGTCGAGCGCGGCGAACTGGGCGTCGCCCAGCGGGGCGTCGTTGCTGCCGCCGGTGACGTGCGAGACGCCGTACGGGTTGCCGTCGGCGAACTTCAGCGGGTCGGTGTAACCCGGGGCGACGACCAGACCCCCGAAGTGGTGGATGGTGTTGTAGAGCGCGAGAAGGGTCGACTCCTGGCCGCCGTGCGCGGTCATGGAGGCGGTGAAGCCGGCGTACACCTTGTTGGCGAGCTGGCCCTGCGCCCACTGCGGACCGAGGGTGTCGAGGAACTGCTTGAGCTGGCTGGCGACGTTGCCGTAACGGGTGGGCGTGCCGAACAGCACCGCGTCCGCCCAGACGACGTCGTCGGCGGTCGCCTTCGCCTCGTCCTTGGTGGCGTCGAAGTGCTGGCTCCAGGCGGCGTTGGAGGCGATGGCCTCGGCCGGGGCGAGCTCCGGAACCTGACGCAGACGCACCTCGGCGCCAGCCTTCTCGCCAGCCTCGGCGAGCCGCTTGGCCATGGCGTGCAGAGTGCCGGTGGACGAGTAGTAGATGACGGAGAGCTTGGTCATCGGAGGCATCCTTCCCAGAAAAGTAGTTGCCGCTGATAAATTTGCGGCCGCAACAATCTCGACATTAGCAGCCGCCTGGCGGCGTCCCAACCTCCTGACCATGCCCACCGGCGTGACGGAGCACACCAGGGGAACGGCGCGGGCCGCAGCCGTCCAGCCGATGAGGCGGAATGTGCGCGCCCCTACGATGAGGTGATGGACCCCGCGGGGACGCCACCGGCGGCGCGGTACCACCTGCTCGGGCCGGTCGAGGCGCGGTCGGCCCGCGGGGAACCGCTGGCCCTCGGCACGCCGATGCAGGTGCGCCTCCTGGCCGTGTTGATGTCGCAGCCGGGCACCGGGTGGTCCATCGACCAACTCGTCGACGAGCTGTGGCAGGGGCGCCCACCGAAGACGGCAGCCGGCAACGTGAAGACCTATGTCTGGGCGCTGCGCCGGGCACTGCGCTCCCCGGGCTTCCCCGACCCCGCCATCGCCGCCGGGCCCACCGGCTACCGTCTTGCCCTGAACGGGCTGACGGTGGACAGCGTGGCCTTCGACGACCTGGCCCAGCGCGGGTATTCCGCGCTGCGGCAGGGTCACTGGTCAGCCGCCCAGGAGACGTTCGAGGCCGCGTTGGCGCTCTGGCGTGGGGAACCGTTCGCGGGCCTCCCCGGCTGGGGGGTGTTGCGCTCAGTCCGAGCGCGCCTCGAAGAACAGCGCTCCAGCCTGGTGGAGGAGGTCGTCGACCTCAAACTGCGCGCCGGACAGCATCACGAGCTGATCGAACCGCTGCGGAGCCAGGTCGACGACGACCCGCTGCGCGAGCGCCCATGGGGGCAACTGATGGTGGCCCTGGCGCGGACCGGCCGGCGTGCCGACGCGCTGGCGACGTACCGGCAGCTTCGTCGCCTCCTCTCGGAGGAGGTGGGAGTCGAGCCCGGTCCCGATCTCCAACAGCTGCACACCCGCATCCTGCGGGCGGAACGCGAGCCGTTGGCATCCGATCCGCGGCCCTCGGAAGGAACCCCGCCGCGATTCGTCCCCCGGCAGCTGCCGGCCCCACCGACGTTGTTCACCGGCCGGGCCGGGGAGTTGGCCCGGCTCACCTCGCTGCTGCTCGATGACCCCCGCTCGGCCAGCACCGTCGTCATCACCGGTACGGGCGGCGTCGGGAAGAGCTGGCTGGCGCTGCGCTGGGCGCACGACAACCGGCATCACTTCCCCGACGGGCAGCTCCACGTCGACCTGGCCGGATTCGGCACCGCGACGCAGGAGGCGTCACCCTCGGCCGTCGTACGCTCGCTGTTGCCCGCCCTGGGTGTGAAGCTCCTGGAGATCCCCGCGGAGCCGGCGGCCCAGTTCGCCCTGTACCGCAGCCTGACCGCAGCCCGACGGCTGCTCGTGCTGCTCGACAACGCTCGCGACGCGGAACAGGTGCGGCCACTGCTTCCAGGGTCGACCCGCTGCGGTGTGCTCGTGACGAGTCGCCACACCCTGCCCGGCCTGGTCACCACCGATGGCGCCCATCTCCTCGCCCTGGACCTGCCCAGCGACGACGAAGCGCGCCAACTGCTCGTCCGCCGACTGGGCGCGCAGCGGGTCATCGCCCAGCCGGCAGCGGTCGACGAGCTGATCGGACGTACCGCGCGGTTGCCCCTGGCTCTGTCCATCGTGGCCGCGCGAGCCGCCGCCCGGCCCACGTTTCCGCTCCAGGCCATCGCCGACGACCTGGCGGCGAGCCGGGGCGGGCTCACCGCCCTGGCCACCGACGATGCCGCCACCGACGTGCGCACGGTGCTCTCCTGGTCGTACCGACTGCTCAGCGCGGACGCGGCCCGGCTGTTCCGGCAGATCAGCCTGCATCCCGCCCCGGACGTCAGCGCGGCGGCGGCGGCCAGCCTCGCCGGGGCGCCACCGCACCTGATCCGGCCGGCGCTCGACGAGTTGGCCCGGGCGAACCTGCTGGCCGAGCAATCCCCCAACCGCTTCCGCTGTCACGATCTGCTCCGCGCCTACGGGGAGGAACTGACGCGCGCTCTCGACCCTCCGGCCGACCGTGGCGCCGTCCGCCGGCGCGTGCTCGACCACTACCTGCGTGTCGCTCGTGACTCGGCGAGGCTTGTCGACCCCGGCTGGCAGCCGCTCGATCCGCCGCCCCTGCCCACCGACGCGTCACCGTCGGCGTTCGCCGACCACCGGGCCGCGCTGGCCTGGTTCACCACCGAACAGCGGGTGCTGCTGGCCGCCGTCGCCGACGCGGTCGCGCACGGCTTCGACGGCCACGCCGGGCAGCTCGCCCAGGCCCTCACTCCCCTGCTCGGGCGGCTTTCGCAGTGGCACGACCTGGCCACCCTGCAGACCATCGCGGTCGCGGTCGCGCGCCGCCGCGCTGACCCACAGGCCGAGGCGCTGGCCCACCGGGACCTCGCGCTGGCCCATATCCAGAACCGCCGGTTCGGTGCGGCCCACCACCACCTCCGGCGCGCGATGGCACGGTACGACCAGGCCGGCGACCGCCCGGGGCAGGTCAGCGCCCATCTGCACCTCGCCTGGCTGTCCGACATCGAGGGAGACGCCGGGGCGGCGCTGCCGCACGCCAGGCACGCGCTGGCACTGGCCAGCCACACCGGCGACCGGCTCGGCGAGGCGGCGGCGCTCAACGCGCTCGGCTGGAGCCACGCGCGGCTGGACGAGCACGCCCGCGCCATCGCGTACTGCGAGCGGGCGCTCGCGCTCTACGAGGAGGCCGAGGATAGGCTCGGCGCGGCGCACACCTGGGACAGTCTCGGATTCGCCTATCACGGCCTCGGAAAGCACCCGAGCGCGGCGGACTGCTATCGGCGCGCGCTCACGCTCTATTCCGAGGTCCAGGACCCGTGCGGGAGGGCGGACACGCTCGTCCGCCTCGGCGACACCCATCAGGCGTTGGGCGACCACGACACCTCGGTCGACCTGTGGCGGCAGGCGTTGGCGATCCTCGACCGGGTCGGTCATCCACAGGCCGCGGTGCTGTCCGAACGGCTGGCCGCGTACCAGTGAACGTCCTGCGCCGGCCGTCCCCGGACCGGCATGGATCCGACGTGGACCGGGCGTCGGCAGGCTGGACGAATGTTGACCACGAAGAGAACCACCATCCGGCATCCGCGCGGGGTCGACCGTCGACGACGGCGGCTCCTCGGCAGCGTCTCGGCCGTCGTCGCGGCCCTCGTCACCCTGTCGCTCAACGCCCCACCGTCGCTCGCGGGCACCACGCCGACGACCGGCGGTGCCAGGCCGGTCACCGTGGACGTCACCGGCGGTGGGAACGATCGCATCGACTGGCAGGCGTGCCCGGAGCAGCCCGACGATCCGGGCACGCGCTGCGGCACCCTGCGCCTGCCGGTCGACTGGGCCCGACCGGGAGGGGAGACCTTCCCTCTGGCGCTGGCCCGGCGTCCCGCCACCGACCCGGCCGCCCGCATCGGTGTCCTGGTCTTCAACCCGGGCGGTCCCGGCCTATCCGGGGTGGACGTGGCGTTGACGGCTGCCAGCCAGCTCGGGCCGGACGTGCTGCGCCGCTTCGACATCGTCGGCTTCGACCCCCGGGGCACGGTCCGTAGCGCACCGGTGCGCTGCTCATCGGCGCTGCTCGGTCAGCACCCCTCCCTGACACCCGCGAACGCGGCGGAGTTCGAGCGGCTCCGCACCTACAACCGGCAGTTGCGAGACGACTGCCGTGCCAACAGTGGCCCACTGTTCGACCACCTGGACAGTGTGAGCGTCGCGCGCGACACGGACGCTATCCGGGCCGCACTCGGTGAGCGGCAGCTGAGCCTCTACCAGTGGTCCTACGGCACCCTGATCGGGCAGTCCTACGCCGAGCTGTTCCCCGACCGTGTCCGCGCCCTGGTCATGGACAGCGTGATGGACCACAGCCAGGGGGTCCGGGAATACTTCCGCAGCGGCGCGGCCAGTGACGAGGCGCTGTTCCACGAGTTCGTGACCTGGTGCGAGCGAAACCCGGGCTGCGCGCTGCACGGCCGTGACGTGCCGGCGCTCTACGACCGGCTGATGCGCCGTGCCGATGCCGGCACGCTCGTCGACGCGGCCACAGGCACCCCGCTGAGCTGGTTCGAGCTTGGGTTCGCGACGTTCGTCAACTTCTTCGACGCGACCTGGGCCGATCTCGCGACCATGCTGCTCGCGCTGGAGCGGGGCGAGCCCGCCTCACTCGCGTCCCCGATGGTGCCGGTCGACGGCGACGAGGACCTGACCGAGTACGCACTACCGGCGTTCTGCCAGGACTGGTCGCTGCCGATCGACGGGTTCGCCGACTGGAACCGGTATCTCGACCTGTCCCGCGCCACGGCACCGCACCTGCGAGCCTCCCCGTTGGCCGTCCGCTTCGCCGCTGTGTGCCTGGGCTGGACGGCGACCAACCCACAACATCGACTGCAGGTCCGGACGAGCGCGCCGCTGCTGGTGCTCAACGGGCGGTACGACCCGGCCACCCCGTACGACGGGGCCCAGCGGGTGGTGCGCCAGCTCGGCAGCCGGGGCCACCTCCTCACCTACGACGGATCGGGCCACGCCAGCTACCCGAGGACCGAGTGCACCCGCCGTCAGGTGGAGCGGTACCTCATCACCAGAACCACGCCGCCGGCCGGCGCGAGCTGCCCGGCCGCCCCGGTCTGACGCGCCGACGGTGTCACGGCGACGCTCCAGCTCACGGTAGGTGGTGCTGGGGCGTCGCCGCTCGCTCGGCAGGGCGGCGACGGTAATAAAGCCCGGAGAAACCCGCAGGTCGGGGGTGGTGGACCTATCGCGGCGGGCGCGGGCCCGAACCTGGGCACCCTTGACATCGAAAGGGGTACCCATGCCACACTCCCGATGCTAATTCGATTTAGCGACCACCACCCAAGCCCTCAACTCCCCACACCGGACCAGACCGCGACGAGCGACCACCACAAAGGAGTCTTCGCGCATGAGGGAAACGACCGGAAGACGCAGGCTCCGGCTTGCGATCTCGATTCTCGCGTTCACGGCGCTCGCTGCGGGGGCCGTCGTCCCCGCGCCGGCTGCCGCCGCCGGCAGGCCCGCGCCCGCGCCGGGTGCGACCGTCAAGGCGGACCGCAGCTCACCGACCGGATACACCGTCACGTTCGTCTACCGCAATCCGCAGGCCACCCAGGTCCGCCTCGCCGGGGACCTGACGCTGCTCGACGTCGGCACCGGCACCACCCGCTACCAGCCGGAAGAATGGCAGCCGGGGCGCTATCACGCGGGCGGCACGGAGTTCCTCCGGGACATGACCAGGGATCCGAAGGGGAACTGGTCGGTCTCGGTCCCGCTGCACGCCGGCGGTCTCAGCTACTGGTACCGCGTCTGGGACCCGACGCAGGGCTGGGAGAACAAGCGCATCTGGGACCCCGCCTCGACGAACCCTCGGCCGCCGGGCGACGCCTCGTTCCGGGTCAGGAACAACGACGTCCTCGATGCCGTCCACGTGCCGTACGCCAAGAAGCAGAACGACCCGGTGCTGAAGGCGCGTGCGGACTACGAGTTGCCGGTGGCCGACCGCGCTAAGCGAGGAACCGTCAGGTACGTCCCGTACACCACGATCCTTGGCGACAGTGGCCACTACCTCGGCGTCTACCTGCCGGCCAACTACGACGCCAACCGCGCGGAGCCGTACAAGGTCGCGTACCTCGCCCACGGCATCTTCGGCGACGAGACCGACTTCATGGTGCCCGCGAACGTCCCGAACATCCTGGACAACATGACGGCCAGGGGCGAGATCGAGCCGACAGTGGTCGTCACCATGGGCAACCACTTCACGGGCACCAGCCTCGGCTTCGCGTCCTACAACCAGACCAACGCGGCCAACAACCTGGTCCAGACGATCCTGCCCCTCGTCGAGAGCAGCTACAACGTCTCGACCGAGCGCTCCGGGCGGGCCTACGCGGGGTTCTCGTACGGCGGGATGACGGGCGGCGTCGTCATCAAGAACTACCCGACCACCTTCGCGTTCTACGGACACTTCTCGGGTAACCCGTCGCTCACCACCCAGGACTACGACACCATCGCGAACGCGGTCGGGGACGACGATCTCTCGGTCTTCCTCGGCAACGGCGTCTTCGAGGGCAACCTCAACGCCCAGAACGCCATCGCGGACAACTTCCGGGCCCGGGGATACGCCGCCGCGACGACCCAGGTCCCCGGCGCGCACGACGGGATGACGGCGGGCCAGCTGTTCACGATCTTCGCCCGGGATCACCTGTGGTCGGGGGTCGACTCCGTGTCGGTGACGCCCGCGACGGTGAACCTGACGAAGGGTTGGAACTGGGAAAGGCAGTTCACCGCCCAGGTGACGACCAACGAGGGTGTGAGCCCGGCGGTGACGTGGTCGGTGCAGGGAGTGACCTCCACCGACACCAGCATCTCCGCGGAGGGTCTGCTCTCGGTCGCCGCAGCGGAGACCGCGTCGTCGCTGACCGTCGTGGCGACGTCGGTGGTCGACCCGTCCAAGTCGCGCTCGGCCCGGATCACCCTGACGCCTCCGGGCCCGGGACGGGTTGCGGTCAAGGCGAAGGCCACGCCGGCCTCGGTCGTTCGCGGTGGCACGTTCACGCTGACCGTCGACGTCCGGGCCCAGTCGCCGCATCCGAAGGCTCCGAAGGTGACCGGCGAGGTGGCCGTCACCTTCGGCGGCACCACCCGGGTGGTTGCCCTCCGTGGTGGCACGGCCGTCGTCGAGCTGCCGACCGCCGGGCTGCCCGCAGGGGTGTACCCGGTGCACGTCGCCTACTCCGGTGACGCGGCCCACGCCCCCACCGCTGCGGTTCACCAGCAGCTGCGGGTCCGCTAGGCAAACAGCCGGTGGTGGGCCGGCGACCTCTCGTCGCTGGCCCACCACCGGCTGTCCGTCCGAACCGTCAGCTCACGCCCCGGACCGCCTCGATGATCGTCTCGGCGACCTCGCTCGGCCGGGCCACCGCCATCGCGTGCGACCCGCCGACGACCTCGCGCTGCCCACGGGGGTTGGCCCGCTCCGCCATGAAGCGGTGCGCCTCGGCGGGGATGTTCTTGTCGGCGTCGCCGAACACGAACCAACTGGGCAGCGATCGCCAGGCGGGGTCGCCGGTGAGCTTGTCGCCCAGGCCCTGTTCGGTGATCGGCCGCTGGGTCCGGGCCATCAGCGCGGCCATGTCGTCCGACGCGTCCGCGCAAAACTGGGCGTGGTACTGCTCCTGGCCGATCGCCACCTCGTTCCCACCGGTCGACACCGGGTACTGCACCAGCGTGTCGGCGAGGGTGCTGCCGGGAAACTTCGCGGACAGCGCCAGCGCCGACTCACCGGTGTCCGGGGCGAAGGCGTTGACGTACACGAGGGCCCGCACCGAGGTGTCGCCGGCTGCGGCCTGCGTGATCACCATGCCGCCGTACGAGTGGCCGACGAGGACGACCGGACCGCCGATCCCCCGCACGACATCCTGCACGTACGCGGCGTCGCCCGCCACGCTGCGCAGGGGGTTCGCGACGGCCACCGAGTCGTACCCGGCGCCCAGCCGCTCGAGCACACCGTTCCAGCTCGCCGACTCGGCGAATGCGCCGTGCACGAGCACGAGCGTGGGCTGTGGATCAGGCATGACAGGTGCCCCCTCACTCCGTGAAGCTGTTACCGCAGGTCGCACTGGTACGCCTGGATACCCGTCACGCGAGTGTGAAACGTCGGGTCCGACCGGCTCGCCGATGACGCCGACCGCCCGCCAATGACCACCCGGATACACGGGGTCGACCGCCCGCGCGCCGGACCCTATAGTGAGTTCCATTATGAGACTTACTGCATTCTGGCGGTGGTGGGTCGCCGGCACGACCAGCCAACTCGGCTCGGCGGTCGGCGCGCTGGCCCTACCGCTGACCGCGTTGACAGTGCTCCACGCGTCGGCCTTCGAGATGGGTCTGATCACGGCGGCGGGCTATCTGGCGTACCTCCTGATCAGCCTGCCGGCGGGCGTGATCGTGCAGCGTCTGCCGCTGCGCGGCATGCAGGTCGCCCTGGATCTGGTCCGGGCCCTCGCCATCGCGTCGGTCCCGCTGGCCTGGTGGTTCGACATGCTGACGGTGGCCCAGCTGATCGCTGTCGCCCTGGTGGTGAGCTTCGCCAACGTGCTGTTCGACGTGGCGAACCAGACCTTCCTGCCGGAGATCGTGCCGGCCGCGCAGTTGCAGGCCCGCAACAGCCTCACCTCCGGCACGCACGCCGCCACCTCGCTGGGCGGGCCATCCCTGGGCGGTCTCGCGGTGCAGGTGCTGGGCGCCGTGCCGACGCTGTTCGTGGACGCCGTCAGCTACCTGCTCTCCGCCACGCTGCTGCGCACCCTGCCGGCCCGGCGGGTGCAGCGACCGGTCGAGCGGCCGCCGATGACCACGATGATCCGCGAGGGCTGGCACTTCGTGATCCGGCACCCGATCATCAGACCGGCCATGTGGGACGCCACCGCGACGAACTTCGTCAACGGTGGCATGCTCGCCCTGTTCCCGTTCTACCTGGTGCGTGAGCTGCACGCACCGCCGCTCATGGTCGGGCTGTTGATCGCCGCCGACGGCCTCGGTGCGCTCATCGGCGCGGCGTTGACGACCCGCTTCACCGATCGGTTCGGCACCGCCCGCGGCCTCATCATCGCGGCCTTCGTCGGTGTGGCCGGCGCGCTCATCATCCCGCTGGGCACCGGCACCGCCGCGTTCGTGGCCTTCGCCGTCGGAAACCTCATCTTCGCGAGTTCCAACGTGGTGCTCAGCGTGACCACCCGTACGTACCGCATGATCGCCAGCCCGCCGGATCTGTTGTCCAGGGTGATCGCCACGGTCAAGTTCGTCTCCTGGGGTGCGATCCCGGTCGGCGGCCTGCTCGCCGGCATCCTGGCCGGGCCCCTCGGTGCCCGTACCACCCTGCTGATCTTCGGGGCGCTCACCGTGCTGTCCCCGATCATCTACCTGTCGACGCCGATCCGCCGGATGCGTGACCTGCCGCTCGACGCCACGCCGACACCCGCCGAGGCACGGGTGTGAACCAGCCGGATGCGCTCCCGATCTGCCCACATCGCTCACCGGATATCGACAGAAGGTGTAGCCCTCAGTCCCCTCGGGCAAGAACCCGCCCATGGAGGGAACTGCAGGGTGCGCGGGGCATCCGCACGGCCAGCAGCACCGAACCGGTGACCCGGGCCAGGTAGGGCTGGCGATCCCACTGACGGCAGTCTGCGTCTGATGCGGCTGAGGCACAGCCTTCCCCCGGTGGCGCTCGGCGCGGTGGCGCTCGGCGCGGTGGCGCTCGGCGCGGCTCTGGGTGCCGACCCCGCCCACGCCGACACCCCGTCGCCGTCGCGGCTCCCACTGGTGGAGGTCGCCACCTCGCCGGAGGCCATCAAGGTTTCGGTGGCCGACGTGGTCGAGGTGGATCTGACCGTCCCCCTGCCCCTGCCGACCGCTGTCGTCTCCGTGCCCGTGCCTCTACCGTCGACGGACCCGCTGCCCCTGCCGTCGGCGGTTCCAGTTTCGGTGCCGACGCCGTCAGCCAAGCCCTCCACCGCCCGGCCAAGTCGGCCGGCTGGGACCCCCTCGTCGTCGCCCAAGGCCACACCGGCACCGTCCACCTCGGAGTCCCCGGAGGCACGGGCCGACTCGCAGCCACCGCCGACACCGCAGACGCCCGTGCCGGCGACGGTGTCCCGGGGCGGCGCGGACGGCACGTCCGACGGCGAGGCGTCGAGGCAGGCGAGGAAGACGGTGGCCGCCGTCACCGGACAGCGGCCCATCCCGCCCGCCCGGCCCGCACCGGGGCCACCGGCGTTCGTCCTGGCGCTCGCGTCCGCACCGACCGGCGTCGGTGCCGGCGGCGCCGATCCACCCACCTCAACGGCCGAAGCTCCGCCGCGCACCTCGCCTCTGCGCGCAGGGCTCACCGTCACCGCCGTCGACATGCGCGCTACCAGTCGACCCGTCGAGCGTGGCCCTCCTCCGCCCCGCCAACTCCTGATCACCCACTCGCGTCCACGACGTTGATCAGGAGAGGTTCATGGAAATCGCCGTTATCTGGATCCCCGCCGACATCGAGCCGTCGGAGCCCGTCGTCGCGAGGTGTCTCAGCCACCTCCGTCGAAACTCCTACCGATTCGCAGGAGTCATGCGGGCTCCCTGGGAGACCATCGAGCAGTCGATGATCGACGGAGAGGTGGATGTCGTCGTCATCGCCGACTTCGCCCACCTCCCGCCGGACCGGTCCCCCCGGATCGAGCTGGCCAGTACCCCCGACGTCGACGAGGACCGAACGGTTCCGGATTCACCGCTCAACTGACACCACGAAGCGCCCCGTCTGCTGCGGACGGGGCGCTTCGTCGACCTGACGAGATCGCCACCCCGGCTCAAGCCGCTGCGCGGGCCTGGACACGGTTCGGTCAGAGCTGCGTGAGGCGTGGGACGAAGCCACCGTCGCGCATCCTGGCATCGCCATCATCGGCGGTGACGGCTCCCGAGAACAGCTCGTCCTCGACCTGCGCAGTGACCCCGCCCCGGTGCTGCTGGTCGACATCACCAGCGGCGGTTGGGAGGACGCCGTCCAGCTGGCCGACGATGTCCGTCAGCTCATCGACCGCATCGAGGCGGGCACGTTCGCGTTCGACCTGGAGACCTGACGTCCGACCGGGTGACGAGCACCTGACCGGATCAGGGTCTCACCGCGAACCCGAGGATCAGGCCGCGACGGCCGCCCGTACGTCGTCGTCGGCGGCGCGCAGCCGAGCGGCGGCCTCTTCGGCGGTGCAGTTCGCCAGCAGCAGCACGATGGCCGTCTTGGCGTGTCCGTGCGCCGCCGCGAGCGCCCTCGCGGCCGTGTCGAGATCGGTGTCGGCGGCGTCGGCGACGATCCGACGCGCCCGGTCGACGAGCTTCTCGTTGGTAGCGTTCATGTCCACCATCAGATTCCCGTAGACCTTGCCGAGCCGGGCCATCGTTGCCGTCGAGAGCATGTTGCAGACCAGCTTCTCGGCGGTGCCGGCCTTGAGCCGGGTGGAGCCGGTCAGCACCTCGGGGCCGGTGGGCACCTCGATGGCGACGTCGGCGTGGCGGCTGGTCACCGCGTCGGTGTTGCAGGCCACCGAGACGGTCGCCGCGCCAAGCGCGCGGGCATGATCCAACCCACCGACCACGTACGGGGTACGGCCGCTGGCGGCGAGCCCGACCACAGTGTCGCGGGCGGTCAGGCCGACGGCGTCGAGGTCGGAGACAGCGCGGGTCGGGTCGTCCTCAGCGCCCTCGACCGCGACACCGAAGGCTCGTGCCCCGCCGGCGAGCAGACCGAGGACCCGCTCGGGCGTCGTGCCGAAGGTGGGTGGGATCTCGACGGCGTCGAGCATGCCGATCCGGCCGCTGGTGCCCGCGCCGAGGTAGATCAGCCGTCCGCCCTGACGGAGCGAGGCCACGATGACGTCGACGGCGGCGGCGATGTCCGGCACGGCCCGGCGGACGGCGGCGGCGACGGTCTGGTCCTCGTCGTTCATCGCGAGAAGCAACTCGGTGGGAGACATCCGGTCGAGGTCGCCGGTCTTGTCGTTGCGGGTCTCGGTGCCGAGGGTGCTGAGGTCCACGGGGTGCTCGTTCCTCTCGCTGGTGTGCAGTCGCCGGCCGGCGGGGAGAGGTCTCCGGTCGCCCGGTGGCGGCTCGTCGTCGAGCGCGTCTCGCGACCCGCCGCCGCGGCCAGGCCGAGGGCGCAGCTGCGAACAGTCCCCGTATCAGCAGGCTGAAACCACAGCGTAACCAGCCCGGACCGGCGGTGGCAAAAAGTTTCGAGTTAGGCTGGCCCAACGTCACTTATTGACAACCGCTGGTTGGGAGCGAGCCGTGCGTCAACTCGACCTCGTCGTGATCGTGCTGTACCTCGTGGTGATCGCCTTCGTCGGACTACGCCTGTCCGGTAAACAGAAGTCCGCCAAGGACTACTTCGTGGGCGAGGGTCGGCTGCCCTGGTGGACCGTCTCGTTCTCGGTGGTGGCCACCGAGACCAGCGTTCTGACCGTGATCAGTGTTCCCGGCGGCGCCTACAGCGGTCAGGGCTTCGGCAACGTCGAGCTGGCCCTGGGTTACGTCATTGGTCGGGTCGTGGTGGCAGCGGTGCTCATCCCGCTCTACAAGCGGGGTGGGTTCGTCAGCGCCTACCAGTACCTCGGTGAGCGGTTTGGCCTGAAACTTCAAGGGCTGGCGTCGGTGACGTTCGTCTTCACCCGCCTGCTCGCCGAGGGTGTACGGCTGTTCGCCTCGGCCATCCCCATCAAGCTTCTTCTCGACGAGTTCGGGCTGAATGTCGGCTATCAGGCGATCATCATCGTCCTGACGCTCATCACTGTGGTCTACACCTACCTCGGTGGCATCAAGGCGGTCATCTGGACCGACGCCATCCAGATGGGGCTGTACCTGGGCGGGGCCATCCTGGCCATCGCGGTGCTCAGCCACGCCGTCGGCTTCGACGGCTACTCGCAGGCGCTGGACGCCGGCAAGTTCCAGCTCTTCGACACCAACTTCAACCTCGCGCACGTGCTCACCAGCCCGTTCGCCCTGCCGACCGCCATCATCGGTGGCGCGATCTTCGCGATGGCCAGCCACGGCTCGGACCAGCTGATCGTGCAGCGCATCCTATCCACCCGCACGCTGCGCGAGGGACAGAAGGCGATGATCTCCTCGGGCATCTTCGTGGTGATCCAGTTCGCGGCGTTCTCCCTGGTCGGGGCGCTGCTGTGGTCGTACAACAAGGGTCAGACCTTCAAGGAGCTCGGCCTGGCCAGCAGCGACAACCTCTACCCGAGCTTCATCCTGCACGCTCTGCCGGTGGGCATCTCGGGTCTGCTGGTGGCCGGCATCCTCGGCGCCGCGATGGGCTCCTTGTCCTCGGCGCTGAACTCGATGTCGAACTCCACTGTCGCCGACTTCATCCACAGCTTCTTCCGCACGGTGCCGTCCGACGACACGATGCTCCGGCTCGCCCGGGTGATGACCCTGGTCTGGGCGGTGCTGATGGCGATCTTCGCCTGCGCGTTCAGCTCCAGCACCGGAAACGTCTACCTGACCGGTCTGACCATCGCCGGCTACACCTACGGGGCGTTGCTCGGTGCCTTCCTGCTCGGCCGTCTCGTCAAGCGGGCCAACCAGGTGGACGCGGTGATCGCCTTCCTGGTCACCGTGGCGGTGATGACCTACATCGTCCGCTACGTCAAGATCGATGTGACGACGGCCGGAGCCACCACCGCCACCGCCATCGCCGCCCAGTGGCTGGTCCCGATCGGCGTCCTGATCACCCTGGTCGTCGGCGCGGTGTCCAGCCGGTTCCACCCGGCCCCGGAGACGCCGTACGACCATGGACGTACCGACGAGGTCGACGACGACACGGCGGCGGCGCCAGCCGGCCGGGCGTGAAGGAGGACGTGATGCGCGTGATCGGCCTGATGTCCGGAACCTCCTACGACGGCATCGAAGCCGCAGCGGCCGAGTTCGAGCTCAGCGGCGACACAGTGCGGATGCGACCACTGGGCCGGCTCAGCCACCCCTACTCGGACGAGTTGCGCACGCAGATCGCCGCGGCTCTGCCGCCTGCGGCGACCACCACCGAGGCGATCTGCGTGCTGGACACCGGCATCGGTCAGGCCTTCGCCGAGGCCGGCGCGGGGGCCCTCGCCCAGCTGTGCGACGGCAACGCCGACCTGCTCGTGTCGCACGGGCAGACGATGCATCACTGGGTGGAGGACGGCAGGGTTCGGGGCACTCTCCAGCTGGGTCAGCCGGCCTGGATAGCGGAGGCCACCGGCCTTCCGGTCGTGGCCGACCTGCGCAGCCGCGACGTGGCCGCCGGCGGCCAGGGCGCCCCCCTGGTCGCCCTCTTCGACACACTGCTGCTGGGTGGCCTGCCCGGCATCCCGGCCGCGCTGAACCTGGGCGGCATCGCCAACATCACTGTCGTCGCGCCGGACGCGGACCCACTCGCCTTCGACACCGGACCGGCGAACGCACTCCTCGACGCCGCCGCCCGCCACTTCAGCGGAGGCACCGAGGAGTACGACAGGGACGGGCGCGGAGCGGCTGCCGGGCAGGTGAACCCGGACCTGCTGCGGCGGCTGCTCGACGAGCCGTACTACCGGCTGCCCGGCCCGAAGAGCACCGGGAAAGAGCTGTTTCATCTGCCGTACCTGCTCGCCGCCCTCGCCGACGCGCCCACACCGGACCCGCAGGACGTGCTGGCCACGCTCACCCGGCTGACGGCGGTCACTGTGGCCGGCGCCTGCCGCGACCACGGCGTCACCCGGCTCGTCGTCTCCGGCGGCGGCGCACACAATCCGATCCTGATGCGCATGCTCGCCGACGAGCTGCCCGGCGTCCAATTGTCCTCCAGCGACGACCTGGGCATCGCGTCGGACGCCAAGGAGGCGCTGGCCTTCGCGCTGCTGGGCTACCTGACCGTGCACGGGCTGCCCGGCACCCTGCCCTCGGGCACCGGCGCGCGGCACGCCTCGGTGCTCGGCAGCATCACCCCCGGCCGGCAGCCGCTGCGGCTGCCGGCTCCGGCCAGCACCGCCCCCGCCCGGTTGCTTGTCGTCGCATCTCCGGTGGCCGACTGACCATCCCTTCTCGGAGGATCCGCCCATGAGCACCGTCGTACCCGTGCCGCCGCCGAGCGCGGCCGGCGCTCGCGCCCGCGAGGTCGCCGAACTGCTGCGCTCGCGTCTCGACGATCCGAACCGGGCCAGCGCCGAGCTGCCCCGGAGGTTGGCGGCGGCACACGACGCCTCGCCGTACCTGTTCGAGCCGCAGGCCGTGGTCCGCGCCTCCTCGGCCGCCGAGGTGGGGGCGCTGATGGCCGGCGCCCGCGAGGCCGGCGTGCCGCTGACCCTGCGCGGCGGCGGTACCAGCCTGGCCGGGCAGGCCGGCGGCGCGGGCGTGCTGGTCGACGTCCGCACCGACTGGCGTCACGCCGAGGTCCTCGACGACGGCCGCCGCATCCGGCTCCAGCCGGGCCTGACGATCCGGCAGGCCAACGCCCGGTTGGCCCGCTACCGACGCCGACTCGGCCCGGATCCGGCCAGCGAGGCCGCCTGCACTGTGGGCGGCATGGTGGCCAACAATTCCAGCGGGATGACCTGCGGCACCACCGACAACGCGTACCGCACCATGGAGTCGCTGCGCTTCGTGCTCCCGTCCGGCACCGTCATCGACTCCGGCGCCCGCGACGCCGACGACCGGCTGCGGGCCGACGAGCCCGAGCTGCACGCCGGGCTGCTGCGCCTGCGCGACCGGGTGCGCTCGACGCCGGGGTCGCGCGCCACCATCGAGCGGCTGTTCGCCATGAAGAACACCATGGGGTACGGGCTGAACTCCCTGCTCGACCACAGCACCCCGGTCGAGATGCTCGCCCACCTGATGATCGGCAGCGAGGGCACGCTCGGCTTCGTGGCCGAGGCCGTCTTCCGTACCGTCGAGATCCACGGCCACGCCGCCACCGGCCTGCTGATCCTGCCCGGTCTCACCGACGCCACCGACGCGCTGCCGGCGCTGCTCGCCGCCGGCGCCCGTACCGCCGAGCTGCTCGACGCGGCCGCGCTGCGGGTCAGCCAGCGCGACCCGGGTGCCAGCACAGCCCTGCGCGGGCTGACGGTCACCGGGCACGCCGCGCTGCTGGTGGAGTTCGCCGAGGACAGCGCGGAGCAGTTGGCCGCGACGCTGGCTGACGCCCGGCCCGTACTCGACCGGCTGCCGGCCGTCACCGGCACCGAGCTGACCCGCGACCCACGCGAACGGGCCAACCTGTGGCACCTGCGCAAGGGCCTCTACACCGCCGTCGCCGGGGCCCGCCCGCCCGGCACCACGGCCCTGCTGGAGGACGTCGCGGTGCCGATGCCACGCCTGACCGGCACCTGCGACGGGCTGATCCGCCTGTTCGACAGGCACGGCTACCCGGACGCGGTGATCTTCGGACACGCCCGGGACGGCAACCTGCACTTCATGCTGACCCAGTCCTTCGACACCCCCGCCGAGATCGACCGCTACGCCCGGTTCACCGACGACATGGTCGACCTGGTGCTCGCCGAGGGCGGGACACTCAAGGCGGAGCACGGCACCGGTCGGGCCATGGCGCCCTTCGTCCGCCGGCAGTACGGCGACGAACTGTACGACGTGATGCGTGAACTCAAGCGGTTGTGCGACCCGAGCGGCCTGCTCAACCCCGGTGTGCTGCTCAACGACGACCCGACCGTGCACCTGCGGCAACTCAAGGCCGTCCCGACGGTCGACCCCGAGCTGGACGCCTGCGTCGAGTGTGGCTACTGCGAGCCGGTCTGCCCCACCGCCGACGTCACCACCACACCCCGGCAGCGCATCGTCCTGCAACGGCAGATCGCCCTCGCCACCGCCGCCGGCGACGAGGAGCGCCGCCGGGAGCTGACCGCCGACTACGAGTACGCCGCGGTGGACAGCTGCGCCACGGACAGCCTCTGCGTCACCGCCTGCCCGGTCGGCATCGACACCGGGGCGGCGATGAAACGGCTGCGCGCCGAGCGACACAGCCCTCGCGCCCAGCGCACCGCCCGCACCGCCGCGAAGCACTGGCAGGCCGCCGTGACGGGCGTCCGGATGGGGCTGACCGCCGCGCACGCGGTGCCGACACCGGTCACCCGCGCCGCCACCGGGATGATCCGTGGGCTCGGCGCCTCCGAGCTGGTGCCACTGTGGACCGACGATATGCCGCGTGCCGGCGCGCCCCGCCCCACCCCGCGCAGCGCGCCGGACGCCCAGGCGGTGTTCTTCGTGGCCTGCGTCGGCAGCCTCTTCGCCCCCGAGGACGGTTCGTCCGGCGGGTCGGCGGCGGCGTTCCTGCGCCTCTGCGAACTGGCGGGGGTGCCGCTCGTCGTACCGACCGGCACGGCGGGCCTGTGCTGCGGAACCCCGTGGCAGTCCAAGGGTTACCCCGCCGGCCACCGCGAGATGGCACAGCGGACCCTGGAAGCGCTCTGGACGGCCAGTGACGAGGGTCGCCTGCCCGTCGTGTGCGACGCGTCATCGTGCACCCACGGCTTGACGCAGCTGACGGCCGCGCTGGCCGAGGAGGAACAGGCACGCTACGGCGCGCTGCGCTTCGTCGACAGCGTCACCTTCACCGCCGAACACCTCCTGCCGGCGCTGCCGCAGCCCCGGCGACTGGGCTCGCTGGCGCTGCACCCCACCTGCTCCACCGTGCACCTGGGCGGCATCGACGACCTGCGCGCGGTGGCCGGGGCGGTCGCCGACACCGTCACCGTGCCGGACAGTTGGGGGTGCTGCGCCTTCGCCGGTGATCGGGGGCTGCTGCACCCCGAGGTCACAGCCGGCGCCACGGCGGCGCAGGCCGCCGAGATCAATGAGCGCGACCACGACGCGTACGCCTCCTGCAACCGCACCTGCGAAATGGGCATGAGCCGGGCCACCGGCCAGCCGTACCGGCATGTGCTCGAGGTGCTCGTCGAGGCGATCGAGCCGCTGGCGTAACCGGCGCGTGCCCATGAGCGCGCCGCCCGCCACGGATCTGCGGCGGGCGGCGCGTTCGTGCGTGGAACCCTCAGGAGAGGGCGATGTCGCGGTAGTAGTAGCGCAGGATCGCCTGGTAGCTCTTGCCCTCGTTGGCGAGGTCACGCGAGCCGTACTGCGACAGCCAGTCCCCGTCCACCCAGCCACCGCATGCGGTCGTCGTCGCACAGTAGTGCGCCCGCAGGATGTTGCCGCTCCGGGTCATCCGGGCCGACCAGGTCCGGTCCACCGCGGCGGACGTCGACGTCTGTGCCGACGACGGCCGGTAGACCTGGTCACCGGTGTCGTCACGGACGTCGTAGCACTGCCCGCCGGACGTCTTCCGGGTCGAGTGCAGCGCCCAGTACCAGCCATAGCTCTTGACGGCCATCGCACCGGCGTCCAGCGAGGCGGACGGCCAACTCGTCACCCACTCGTTCGGGAGGACGTTCTTGACGTACGTCTTGAAGTCGACCCGGTCGACCCGGCCGAGACTGACCCGGTAGACGAGGATGGTGCTCGGCAGCTTGCTGTTGGTGCCGTCGGTGCTACAGCCCGTCGGCCCGCTCAGCAACTCGTGCGAGGCGTTGTTGTTCTTCAGCGTGGCGTTGAGGTTGCCCTTCGTGCCGGACGTGAAGTCCTGGCTCGCACCGGCGAAGTTGCTGTTGAACCAGACGCGCACGGTCTTGCCGGTGCGGTTCCACACCGACGCGGCGTTGTTCTTCACGCACAGGCCCTTGCCGCTGCCCGAGCCCTTGAAGTCGTAGCAGGTCGGCTGGGTGGTGCCGTAGTCGTCCAGTGAGTCCGTGAAGTCGGAGACCGAACCGGCCTGGTTGCTGTTGTAGTAGTAGCAGAACTCACCGCTGTCGCAGGTTCCGTCCCGTGCGGCCGCCGCTGCCGGCGAGGCCACACTCAGGATGGAGGTGGACATGGCGAGGACTGCGCCGATGACGGCGAGGCCCTTGCGAATATGCACGGCGTCCTACCTCTCGTTGTAGCCCTGGGCGTTCCAGAACGCGGTCGGGTCGGCGTTGTCCAGGGTGGGGTCGCCGACGCTCACGGCCGCGTGGGTCTGCCGGCCGGCCCGGACCTCGACGTGGGTGTGCGCGCCCGAGCTGGACGACACCCCGTGCCACGACTCGTCGGCGATGATCTCGCCCTTGCTGATGGCGTCGCCCACGCTCACCCCGGACCTCGGCGCGGTGTGCAGGTAGATCACCGTCTTGTTGAGCGAGGAGTTGTAGACGGAGATCGTGGACAGGCCGCCGCTGCCGGTGCTGCCCCGCGCGACGTAGATGACCGATCCGGAGACCAGGGCCCGCACGTCCGAGCCGACGCTGCGGGCGATGTCGATGCCCTCGTGCCGCCCGGGCGTGGTGGTGTAACCGTCGAAGCCGCACGTGACAGTGCCGCCGCTGGCCTGGTAGAGGCCGTACGACAGGTTCGTGCGCGCCGACGGCGAGAACTGGTGCGAGGCGTTGTTGTTCTTCAGCGTGGCGTTGAGGTTGCCCTTCGCGCCGGCCGCGAAGTCCTGGTAAGAACCGGCGTAGCCGCTGTTGTAGTAGACGCGCACGGTCTTGGTGCTGCGGTTCCAGACCGAGGCGGCCTCGTTCTTGATGCACAGGCCCTTGCCAGCGCCAGCGCCCTTGAAGTCGTAGCACGAGGGCTGCTCGGTGCCGTAGTCGTCGAGCGATCCGGTGAAGTCAGAGATCGATCCCGCGTTGTCGCTGTTGTAGTAGTAGCAGAACTCGCCACTGTCGCAGACCCCGTCTCGGGCCGCCGCCGACGCGGGCGACGCGACGCTGAGGATCGAGGTGGTCGCGGCCAGCGCGACGCCGACGGCGGCGAGGCTCTTACGGATGTTCATGGTGTCCTTTCCCAAACGGTGAGAGGGTGCGGGTCACTGCCCGCGCTGGTACTGCTCCCAGGTCTTGATCGGGACCCGGGGGCCGTCGTCCGGTCCCTGGTTGGCCAGGCCGTTCATGCCCAGGTAGTGGTCGCCGACCTGGTGCTGCGCCTGGCTGGACAGGTCCGTGTCGTTGATCGCCGTGGCGTGGATGTGCCACGGCCAGTCGCCCTGACTCGGGCTACGGACCCAGGCGGCGAAGCCGACCTGACGCAGCGCCCTGGCGACGGCGGTGCGCCTGGCAGCGGTCATGCCGGTGACCGCGATGTCCACCACACCCCCGCCGTCGTGCGTACCGGCCGAGGTGGGGTCGCCCCCGGGGTTGTAGGAGCCCTGATCGAGCACCAGGGAATAGCCGAGGAGACGCTGCGCCTCGGACAGCATGGCCTGGGTGCGGGCGTTGACGACGTACCCGTCACGCGAGACCTTCCCGCCCGGGCCGATCGTGTTGCCGACTGTGTAACGGTTCAGCCCGAGCTTCGTCAGCGACGTCGTGCCGGGTAGCCCGTTGGCGGCCAGCCCGGTGTAGCCGAGTGAGCGTTGGTACGCCGCGTACGCCGAGACGGTGACGGTCCCGAAGTAGCCGTCGACCCACTGTGCGTTCAGCAGGCCCCGCGCCTGGAGCGCCTGCTCGACGGCGAGCACCGAGTTCTTCGCGCCCGGGGTCAGTGTGTTGTCTGCGCGGCGGGGGTCGATCTGGGCCGCCAGGACGGTGGCCTCCATGTCCACGACTGGCCGCGCGGCCGTGGTGACGGGCTGCTGCGCTGTGGCGCCGGATGTCGCGGCTCCGGCGTGGGCCGGGACGCCGACGGCCACGCAGAGCGCGGCGAGCCCGACGGACAACCAGGGACGGCGCACTGTCGATCCTCCTCGCAATTGGTGAGTCGTTCGGAACGGACATCACCTTGCGAGAATCGGCCTGCTGTTCGGTACCCCTGCTGTGCTGTCAGATCCGTCAGGCCCTCGCCGACCTCGATGGATGTGGTGTTGTCAGATTCGGTGGCGTCCGGGGCTGACATCGAGCGATGGCACTCCGGCACCGGCCGGGAGCGCGTTCAGGCGGTGACGGTGACCATGAAGTAGACCGGCCGGCGGGTGGGGAAGTACTCCTGCCCGTTCTCGTCGACCATCTTCCAGCTCACCCAACACTTTCCGGGGCGGCTGGGCGCGGTGACCTCAACACTGATCATCACCTGCTCATCAGGTGGTGTGTCACCGATCGCCACCCGATCCGGCACCTGGCAACCGTCGGCGTCGGCGGTCGGGTTGGTCCGCGCCAGGAAACGGTTGTGCCAGGCCACCTTCCCCACATTCTTGAGCGCCCACACCTTGACGAACTGGGAGTTCACCCGCACCCGGGTGCCGTCGGGAATGGTGACGTCGGCGATGAACTTGCTCGAGTCGCCGGGGATCAGCGAGTCCGAGAACGCCGACGGCGACACGGTCGGTGTGGACGACGCCGAAACGGCGTCGGGGGCGTCCCGGGACGACCGGCCGCGGACGACGACTCCCAGCACGGCGACCATCGCCACCACCAGGACCACAGCGGCGGCGGCGAGCCACGGCAGCCGGTGCCGAGGTCCCCTCGCGACGTCCTGGTCGGTCGGCGGATAGTCGGTGCCCCGCAGCGGGTTCTGCCGCTCCGGCGACGGCACGGGAACGACAGACGCGACGGGCCCGGTCGTCTCCGGGGCGGTATCGCCGTCCTCTGAGCCGGAAACGGACGCGGGACGCTGCGCGTCCTCCCAGCGACGCCGCCACTGGGCCTCGTCCGCCTCGCAGGCGCGGACGAACTCCCGGACCGTTTCCCAGGAGGGGAACCTGGTGCCGGCGGCGGCCTCGTGCAGCGTGGTGTGCGAGATCCGGCCCGAGCGCCCGGCCATCTTCCGGAACGACGGGTCACCCACGCTGGTCCGCAATGTCCGAAGCTGCTCGGCGAAGCTCTCGGCGGCTCGTCTGTCCTGAAGCGACTGGGTGGCAGCACGCTGGTCCTTCATCACTCCCCCATGTCAGACGACACCGTCCGGCGTTGTCAGAGCGTGCCAGAGGGTACCGATCGGGACAAGGCCGCCATCAATGTGGCGCATCGACGACACCGGGGTGGTGGTCCCGGCGGGCCGGGCCTCACGGGCAGGGTGTCCGCGCGCAGACGTCGACGACCTTGCCGGTGAGCAGGAAGACTGCCTTCTGTTTCTGGGCTCCGGCCTGGGCGCGGGGGAACTCGTGCGGATCGTCGCCGTACTCCGGCCCCGCCGGGGCGAGGTTGGTTGGGGGCGGCGCGTGCGCCGCGCCGCTGTTCCAGATCACGATCGCCGAGCCGGTGTACGGGTAGCGGCGGATCGGCGCGATGCCCCAGTACGGTCGCGCGTCCAGTGACCAGCCGTCGGCGAGCGCGGGTGTGTGCAGGCGCGCGCCGATGGTGCGCGCCTGCACCTCCGCCGCGGCGGGCGAGACCTGCTGGTCGGCGAAGGCCACGTGCATCAGCACCTGGTGCGCCGGTGTACGTGGCAGCGGCCGGTCGGTCATGTGCTGGGCGTACCCGTTGGCCTCGGACCGGTCCCACAACATCTGCAGCAGCGCGAGGACCAGCTGTTGGTCGACCTTGTCCGGGTAGTAGCCGTCCAGCACGGTCTGGAACGGTGCGAAGTCCACGCTGCGTTGCAGCAGCGTGGAGTAGTTCATCGCCGGTACGCCGAGCACCGACCGGGTCCAGTCCTGGGCGATGGCGGTGAGGGCACCTCCGTTGATGCCGCCCTGGCTGTTGCCGTCGTAGTGCAGCCCGCCGACGCGATCGATCAGTGGCCGGGCGGTGGCGTCCCGAAACGCCGGGTGGGCGGCGAACCCCGCCGGGTGGATCATCGCGCGACCCAGGAAGAGGAAGTTCAGGAAGCTCTGCTGCAACCGGTCCGCCACCGCGGGGAAGGCGCTGAGGTCGGTGAAGGCGTTGGCCACGAAGGGAACGTCTGCGGCGGCCATGCCGATCCAACTGGTCGCGCAGAAGGTGAAGTTGTGGGTGTTCGACATCGTCCTGACGTTGCCGGCGTTGATCTCGGTCGGTCGGCCGAGCAGTCCGTGGCCGTAGAGCGAGAGGTGAGCCGGCCGCGCAGCCGAGGCGCTGCGCGGGATGTTGCAGACGAAGTCGGCCGCCACCGTCGCGCCGGACGGCGTGGGCAGGGCGTTCGGCGTGGGCGGCGTTCCGGCGCCGCCGGCGGGCCCGTAGTGCAGACGGGAGCCGGGCCCGCCATCGCCGGTCAGATAGGACGGTACGCCGACGGTGCCGGTCACCTGCCGGGCGATCAGCGGATCCTGCTCCGGCGAATAGTCGGTCACCTGGGTGACGGTGAGCGGCGGCGCGGCCCGGCCGAGGTCGGCGAACGCGTCGTCCCGGACCGCCAACATCCTCCCGGTCAGCCCGTGCCGACTGGCCACCGTGAAGTCCCAGGCCAGGTAGAGGCTGTGCCGCTTGACGCCGGCCCGACTCAGCTCGGCGACGATCCGCCTCAGTTGCGACCCCCGCGCGTCCCGCTGCTTGAGGCCAGCACCGGACAGGTACGCCGTGAACGTCTTCGGCGCCGGGATCGACGCACCGTTGCCGTCCCGCAGGCCGCGCAACCCGACGACGTAGCGGGTGCCCTCGGTCAGCGCCACCGCCGGCCGGATGATCAGCAGTTGCCGGTCGGGCTGGCCGGTGGCGTGCGCGTCCAACTCGGCCCAGTACGGCGTGCGCTCACCGGTCCGGGTGTTGAGCAGCACGATCGGCGCGTTCGGCGCCAGCGAGCGGCCGATGTCGGTGACCGGCGCGATCCCGCTGGCCGCGGCGTCGAGACCGGGTACGCGCACCAGGATCGGTGAGCCTGGGCTGAACCCGTCCTGCCGATTCCACTCCGTCGGGTCGATCGGGGTTCCCTGCACGTTGGCGGGCATCGCGGCGGCGGCGAACCGCACCCGCTTGCCGGTGGGGCTGCTCCGGTCCGCCACGGTGAAGTAGTCGTTCGGGAACGGCAGCAGGCAGGCCGCCGGGTCGATCGGGTCACAGGACGGGTGCCCGACCGGTGCGGGAGCCGTTGGCGGTGCGGCGGGGGCCGCCGTGCCGAGCAGGACGGCACCCGCCGTCACCAGCACGGACACGGCGAGACGGAGCCCTCTGGAGGTGGTCACACGCATCTCCTTCGACGCTGGACGGCGGATCGACGGGTGGTGTCCTTCCTACGCTTGTGAAAGAAACTCAGCAAGCATCGATGTGTTCGCCCGCAACCGCTCGTGGGCGCCGCAGCAGTACGCCGCCGGCGACGCCCGCGAGAATTGGGAAGGCGGCCACCACCAGCAGTTGAGCACCAGCCGGCAGGTCGGTGGCGAGGCCCAGGAGACCGATGCCGATCGCCGAGGCGGCCACCTTCAGCCCGGCGCCGATGGTGAAGACCTGCGTACGGGTCGTCTCGGCGGCCAGTTGACTCCGGGCCAGGAACAGCGCTGCGGCGAACGGTCCGGTGAAGAGCCCGGACAGCGCGAACAGTGCGGCGGCCAGCGACAGGGAGTGCACAGTGGCGGCCAACGCGAGGGGTACGCCGACCGCGACCATGGCCCAGACCGTCACGAGAGGCGCGCGGGACGCCGGCATCGGACGCCACGCCCAGAGCAGTGATCCCACGAACGCGCCACCGGCGGTCACGCTGAGGAGCAGCCCAGCTCGGCTGGGTTGGTGCGCAGCCGCAGCGAGGGTGGTGGCGACGACAGCCAGACCGCCGAGGCCCAGTTGGCCGACGCTGGTGGCAAGTGTGATCGTTCGCAGGGCCCGGTTCCGCACGAACTCGCGGGCACCCTGGAACAGGTCGACCGCTCGGGTCTGCTTCCCAGCGGAGAGGGCTGGCAGGCGCAGGGATGCGACGCCGAGCGCGCCGAGCCCGCCGGCGACCGCGAGCGCCATGATGGCGGCGCTCGGGCTGGCGTACGCCACCGCCAGCCCCACCGTCGCGGGCCCGACCATGCCGGCGACGGTGTAGGACAACGAGTCAAGCGCGAAGGCACGAGCGTGCGCGGAACCGGCCAGGGCAGCCAGTTGGCTGGTGAGCCCGCCGGTCACCGCCGGTCCGCAACACCCCGCTATCGCGAGGACGAGGTAGGTCTGCCACAGCGGCGCGTGACCGAGCAGGGCGACCGTTGCCGCGAGGGCGCTGGCGAAGACGGCGATCGCGGCGGCGAGCACGGCTGCCGGTCGTCGCGACCGGTCGACCAGCCCGCCGACCAGGGGCGCTGCCACGACGTGTGGGAGGAGCAGGGTCGCGACCAACATCCCTCCGACGGCTGCGCTGCCCGTCCGGTCCAACGCGAAGATCACCAGTGCGACCCGGGCGCCTTCGTCAGCGGTACGGGCCAGCAGTGCCATGACCAGGTAGCGGCTCAGCCGAGCGGCGTCGCGGCGACTACCGGGATCCAGCTCCGTCACCTGTTCGACCGGTGATGACATCGCCTCACTCTTGCACCACGTCGCGTCACCGGTCAATATGGTGACGTGGAGTTTGAGTTCATCGCCGATCGGCCGGTACTGGACTTCCTTCCCACCCTCGCCGAGCGCGGCCACGCTGACGTCGAGCAGCTGACCACGCCGACAGATTTCGCGGACTGGGCCGTCCAGGCCGGCATCGTCGAGCAAGCGCCTGATGTGGACAACGCCGGCCTGCGGCACGTCAAGGCGGTCCGAGAGGCGATGTTCCGGCTGGTCCAAGCCTTGATCGAGGGCACGGACGCGGCCACGGCGGATCGCGATCTGGTCAATGAGGCGGCAGCGGGACCACTGCCCACGCTGCGCCTCGATGTCGACGGGGTGCACCGCAACGGCGGCCTGAACGCCGTCCTGACAGTCCTCGCCCGCGACTGCCTTGAGTTGCACGCCAGCGACGACCGGCTGGCCCTCCGCTGGTGCGCCGACGAGCACTGCACCCGAGCGTTCGTCGACCGGTCGCGAGGCGCACGGCGGCGCTGGTGCGGCATGCGCGGCTGTGGGGACCGCGCCAAGGCCGCCGCGTACCGCCAGCGACGGCGAACGGCGGCCCAGTGACGGCAACAGAATCGCAGTCGGTGGCCGGCAGCGCGATCACGCTCTGGCTGCTGGCCACCGGCCGCACCAACGACGACTCACGCCAAGGTCAGTCGGTGATCACCGGCCAGGCGTAGGCCAGCAGGGCGCAGGCGGCGCCCAGAAGCGCGAGCGAGACACCCCTCGTGGGCAGCGGCAGAGCAGCGAGCACGATCAGGATGACGGCGACAACGTAGAGAAATGCCTGGACCGACATGGTGCTCTCCTCAATCAGGGGTAGCGGGCGGCTGCCTTCAACCGCCGGGATACCCCCCGGCGTGATCTCGGAAAACCTCCCGCTGATCACGTTTCGGCCCACAGTGGTGCGTCCGCTGCGGTGTCTACGTCGCGAGCAGCAGCGCCTCGGCGCCAACAGGTCGAAAACCCGCTGCCTGGAACGCGCGCACGCTGCGCGCGTTGCCGGCGGCCTGCTGGGCCCAGACCGGCTGACCGTCGGGCACGAGGTGTCGGGCGGCCGTCGCCAACGCCCGTCCCAGACCCCGGTGGCGACACTCGTCGTCGACCTCTATCGCCGCCTCCCACCGGCCGGCCACCCCGCGGCCGAGCACGACCACCCCACCCTCGGCGGCCCAGACACGGATGTCGTCACGACGCCGACGTGCCCTGACCTCGCGAGGATGACCCGCGTCGGCCAGCTCGGTCAGCGGCAGTGGAGGTGGCCCGCCAAGGCTGCTCGCCACGGTCAGCAGGTCGATCGTGTCCATGGAGCGCCGAGTGTGGTCGAGCAGCGCACCCAGGAAACGCGGATTCATCGTGGCCGCCAGTGGATCGCAGTCGATGGACGCCATCGTACGGCGTACCCACTGGGGGTCCTCGTCGGTGAACACCACCGAGTGTCCGGTGAAGGCGATGACCCCGGCGTCACGGCGGCTTGGCTGTGGCACCACTGTGGTTCCGCCGTCCGGTGGCGGGAAGCGCCCGTGCGCCGCCGCGTCCAGGATGTCGGTCAACGTGCTGGCCATTGTCGCCCTCTCCTCGGTCCCCGATCAGACAGTCTTGAGACATCCTGCCGCGCGAGGTGAGCAGCTGTGGGGCCCGCCGTGACGCGATGGAGATCAATGACGGTCAAGGGTGTGACCCGGCCTCCGGATCACACCCTTGACACATTCACTGATCTGGACGGGCACCGGCGACGGCCCCGCCCGCTACCCCGAAGGGTCAGCAGCCGATCCGGCTCGATCCCATCGCGACGTCGTCGTACCAGAGGGTGTCGGCTCCGCCGCCGTAGCTCTCCCAGCCCAGCTTCAGGTCGGTGAGCTGCGGCCGCCAGGTGCGGTTGTACCACTGGCCGTCGATGTCGTGCGTCGGTGAGCCGTCCGCCGTCAGCCCGGGAATGGCGGTCCCGTCCACCCAGGTACGCAGCTGACCGGCCGCGCCATCCACCATGAACTCCACGCAGGTCCACCGATTGGTGGGCAGTGGCAGGCTCTGCGCCACCCCGGCCGGGCTCTGCTCGGGCAGGGTCGCGTCGTCCGAGGCGCGGTTCCATTGGAGGGCGCCGTTCTGGCCACCCAACCGCAGATCCTTGTTGCCGTCAGCCGCGTCGGCCATCGCCATCATCGTGGTGTGTTCGGTGGGTTGGGCGGTGGTGTGCCGCACCCAGATCCGGCCGTACCGGACGTTGCCCACGCTGCCGAGGTTCTTCGTGGATCTGATGAAGACGTGGTTGCAGTACCCGGCGGCGCCGTTGATCCGGACCGACCGGCTGCCGCTGCGTGCGGTCGCCGTGTCGATGGTGGCGGTACCCGCGCCGGAACAGTCCGGGCTCACCACGGTCCAGTCACCGGATGGCGTCGAACCGGTCTGGCCCTCGAAGCCGTCGCAGAGCACCGCGCCGGCACACCCGGTCGGCGGCTCGGTGGTGGGCGGCGGCGTGGTCGGCGGAGGCGTGGTGGGCGGCGGGGTGGTCGGTGGAGGCGTCGTCGGCGGCGGGGTGGTCGGCGGCGTGGCGCCGTTGCACGGCACGCCGTTCAGGCTGAACCCGGTCGGGGCGCCACCACTGGTGCCGTACGTGCCCTGCAACCCGAACTCGGTGGAGCCCCCGGCCGGGATGCTGCCGTTGTACGACGCGTTGCGGGCGGTCACCGTCGATCCGGACTGGCTGACAGTGGCGTTCCAGCCGCTGGTGACCCGCTCGTCCCCGGCGTACGTCCAGGTGACGCTCCAACTGGAGACGGCGGCGTCCCCCGGGGAGACCTTGACGGTGGCGGTGAATCCGCCGGGCCACTGGTTGGGTGTGTAGTCGACCCGGCAGCCCTGGGCGGCGGCGGCCGGGCCGGTGAGTAGGGCCGCTCCGGTGGTGGTCACGGCGGCGGCCAGCGCCGCGGCGACCACCAGGGTCGCGGCGGGGCGGGCACGGAAAATCGTCATGAAGGGTCCTTCTGCCATCGAGCTGAGCGGAGGCGGCACGGCGGCGCGTCCTGGACGGACGCGGCGTGGCAACGTGCCCTGGATGCGGCGCGGCGGTGCGCCACAGCGACCGGTCGCGCGTACGACCGACATGCCCGGCTCGGGGTGGACCTGTCAGCCGCCGACGGCCCGGTCCCCGGACCCCGGCGGCGCCCACCCTCAATCTATTGACGAATGCCGATCGAATCAAGCGTCGGCGGCGCTACCCAACCGCGGCGATCATGCAGTTTCGGTTGTCGACACAGGCGGAATGCCCCTTATGCCGGGACAGCAAGAGCAAGATCGCCGAGCAAGGGACAGAGAAGAATGCTCCGGGCTCGTGTCGATCCGCGGGCCGCCCGTTCGACGTGGGGATGCTGGGGTCGAGAGGCGGCCCGCCGGATGAGGAGAACGCGATGTCGAAGTACATGTTGATCATGCGGGGCACCGATGAGACGAACGCGGCCATGATGGCCAACCTCGACGAGATGATGGCCGCCACCCGCCAGTTCATCGAGGACATGATGAAGGCCGAGGTTCTCGTCGCGGCCGAAGGGCTGGACGATCCGCGCCAGGGCGTCGTTGTCGACTTCGGTGGCGCGGCACCGGTGGTCACCGACGGTCCGTACGGCGAGACCAGGGAGTTGTTCGGAGGCTACTTCCTGCTCGATGTCGCCACGAAACAGGAGGCCGTCGCGTGGGCCACGCGGGTCCCGGCGGTCCGCGGGTCCAAGATCGAGGTCCGGCGGGTGGCCGAGGCCGACGAGGTCCCGCAGGGCGGCGAGAGCAACGGCCAGGTCTGATGGGTACGGCCGACGTCGAGGCCGTCTGGCGGATCGAGTCGGCGCGGATCGTGGCCGCGCTGACCCGGTTCACCGGTGACTTCGGGCTGGCAGAGGACGCGGCCCAGGAGGCGGTGGCCGAGGCGCTGGTGTCCTGGCCGCGCGCCTCTCCGGCCAATCCGGCCGGGTGGCTGATGGCCACGGCCCGGCGGCGGGCGATCGACGCGATCCGCCGTCGGGTCGCCCTCCACGAGCGGTACGCCCTGTTGGCGGCCGATTCCGCGCTCGATCAGGACATCGACATCGACACCGACCGGATCGACGACGATGTGCTGGCGCTGATGTTCGTGAGCTGCCACCCGGTGCTCTCCCGCGAGTCGCAGGTGGCGCTGACCCTGCGGGTGGTCGGCGGACTGTCCACCGAGGAGGTCGCCCGTGCGTTCCTGGTGCCGGTGCCGACCGTGCAGGCCCGCATCACCCGAGGCAAGAAGGCGATCACTGCGGCCGGGGTGCCGTTCGAGCTGCCGCCGGTCGGTGAGCGCCGCGAGCGGCTGGGCGGTGTGCTCAACGTCCTCTACGTGATCTTCACGGAGGGGTCGACTGCCACGTCGGGCGACCACCTGCTGCGCCCCGACGTGGCGTACGAGGCGATCCGGCTGGCCCGCACACTTGCCGCGCTCCAGCCGGACGAGCCGGAGGTGCACGGCCTGCTCGCCCTGTGCGAGCTGACGGCCGCGCGTTTCCCGGCCCGGACCGACCCGGACGGCACCCCGATCCTTCTTGCGGACCAGGACCGCCGGCTGTGGGACTTCCCGGCTGTCCGCCGTGGGCTGGCCGCGCTGGCCAGGGCAGCGCAGCGCGGCCTCGGCCCCTACGGTCTACAGGCCGCGATCGCGGCCACGCACGCGTCGGCGCCCTCGGTCGAGGAGACCGACTGGGCCCGGATCGTCGGGCTCTACGAGACACTCGGCAGGGTCGCGCCCTCGCCGGTGGTCGAACTCAACCGGGCCGTCGCCGTCGCCATGGCCTCGGGTCCGGCGCCAGCCCTGGTCATCGTGGACGCGCTGATCGCCGCGAACCGGCTGTCCGGGTCACACCTCGTCCCGACCGTGCGCGGCGAGCTGCTGACCCGCCTCGGACGGCTTCCGGAGGCGCGCGCCGAGCTGGAGCTGGCCGCCCGGCGCTGCGCCAATCAGCGCGAACGCTCGGTGCTGCTGCGCAAGGCGGCCGCGCTGAGCTGACGTAAGGCAGTTCTTATGAAACAGGCCTTAGTGGTCGTTCAGCATGAAGAAGAGCGTCTGATGCTCGACGTCGAGGAATCCGACGCGCCATCGTGTCGACGAATCCCTCTCGTTGTACAACGTGCTGTGCAGCCATCTCGGCGCGGTCGGCAGGAAGGGCACGAGGGCTGACCACGCGTCCGTGGGCTTGCTGGAGTGGGACAGTTCATCCAGGTTGACGGAGGACCAGGGCCGAAATTCGTACCGCTCTGCCAACACTCTGGTGTCTTCCGGCCGCAGCTTGATCACACCCTGGTACGCCCAGTCCGTCGGGCCGGGCGCTCGGGAACACGGATTGCCGCTGGCATGCACCTGCCAGTGGATCTCGAGGTAATCGCCGAGGTCCGGCATCTCCTCTGGCGGGTCCCAGCGGTCGGTCCGAACTTTCGCCTCGGCGACCTGCAACGACTTCTGGCACGAACGCATGTCGGCAGGATCATCTCGGACGGCCAGGATTCCGGCCGCGACGCACCCGCCGACCACCAGCACCATCGTGGCAACCGTGACGAGGGCGACCACCAGCACCGGCCTGCGCGTCTTCATGGTCAACAGACTAGGAGTCCAGGACCACCCGTCGCCGCCCGAGCCCGAAGTGCGCGGTCAGGGTCATGTCAGGCGGATAATCGGGCAGGCCGAAAACGTCTGAGCTGGAGGTCCGCGTGCGCGTGATCCGTATTCTCCCCAACCTTCCGGTGGCTGGCATCGACGCCGCGAAGGGTTTCTACACCGACTTCCTCGGTCTCGGCACCGAGGAGTTCAACCTCGGCTGGGTGGCCCGCTACACCTCGCCTGACACCGACAATGGCGTCGGGACCACCGCCGTGCAGCTCGTCTCCGGCGACGCGACCGCACCCGAGGACTCGGTCATCAGCGTGCAGGTGGATGACGTGGACGCCGCCTATGCGGAGGCACAGCGGCTCGGCTACGAGATCGTTCACCCGCTGACCACCGAGCCGTGGGGCGTGCGCAGGTTCTTCGTCCGCGCTCCGGACGGCAACGTCATCAACGTGGCGGCTCACCGCTCCTGAGGAAACCCGGGCCATCCCAAGGGATTGACCCTCACTGACGCCCGTTGTTAACTGCACATCAACGATGTGGATCGATGTTCATCCGGTTGCCGCCAACCCGGCACGGTGACGCCGCTCCGCGTTGTCTCGACATCGCCCTCGTTTCGGCGGACGCGGGCACACCGGGGCACTTCCCGGGGTGCGAGACCTGCATCCGCACGACGATCCAGAGGAGATCGTGTCGATGAAGTTGACTCCGCTCGCCGCCGCCGTCGTCACCGGACTCACCCTCGCCGCCGGTACGGCGACGGTGACCTCGGCCCCTGCCGAGGCCGCACCGTTGGGCAAGGTCCTGGTCTTCTCCAAAACCGCCGGCTTCCGGCACTCCTCCATCCCCAACGGCATCGCCGCCATTCAGCAGCTCGGAGCCGCGAACGGCTTCACAGTCACCGCCACCGAGGACGCGGCGACCTTCACCACTGCCAACCTCGCCCAGTACCAGGCGGTGGTCTTCCTCAGCACCACCGGGGACGTGCTCAACGCCGGCCAGCAGGACGCCTTCGAGGCGTACGTGGGCGCCGGCGGCGGGTTCGTCGGAGTGCACGCCGCCGCGGACACCGAGTACGACTGGCAGTGGTACGGCGGGCTGGTCGGCGGGTACTTCGCCTCGCACCCGGCCACCCAGCAGGCGACAGTGCGGGTCGAGGACCGGGCCAACATCTCGACCGCGCACCTGCCGTCGGGATGGACCCGCACCGACGAGTGGTACAACTACCGGGCCAACCCCCGCTCGGCGGTCAGGGTGCTGGCCAACCTCGACGAGTCGTCGTACACCGGTGGGTCGATGGGTGGTGATCACCCGATCACCTGGTGCCACAGTTACGGCGGCGGACGCTCCTGGTACACCGGCCTCGGCCACACCGAGCAGAGCTACACCGACCCGAACTTCACCCGCATGCTGCTGGGCGGCATCCAGGTGGCGGCGGGCGCGGTGGCGGCCGACTGCCGGCCGGAGCCCGGCTACACCCCGCTGTTCGACGGCACCCAGGCCAGCCTCGGGCAGTGGCGGCAGGCGGGGCCGGGCGGCTTCACCCTGGCCGACGGCACCCTCACGTCGAACGGTGGCATGGGGTTGCTCTGGTACCCGGTGCGTACCTTCGCCAACTACTCGCTCAAGGTCGACTGGATGATGCCGGGCGACGACAACGGTGGGGTCTTCATCGGGTTCCCCGATCCGCAGGGCGACCCGTGGGGCCCGGTCGCCGCCGGTCACGAGATCCAGATCGACGCCACCGACGGCGACCCGACGCGCACCACCGGCAGCGTCTACAGCTTCCAGGCACCCAACCAGGCCGCCCGCGCGGCGGCGCTCAACCCACCCGGCTCCTGGAACACCTACGAGATCGGCGTGCACGGCCAGCGGGTCGAGATCTGGCTCAACGGCGTCAAGATCAACGATTACGTCAGCAGCCGGGCCATCGCCAACGGCTACATCGGGTTGCAGAACGACGGCGCCGGAATGGACATCAACTATCGCAACGTGCGGATCAGGACCGACGGCCCGAGTGAGCCGCCCGCCACCGACCTGGCCCAGGGCCGGCCGGTGACGGCGTCCAGCGTCGAGCCGGGCAGCGCGCACGCGGCCGCCAACGCCGTGGACGGCAACACGACCACCCGCTGGGGCAGCGCGTACGCCGACCCGCAGTGGATCACCGTCGACCTGGGAGCCTCGTACGCGATCAACCGGGTTCGGCTGGCCTGGGAGACGGCCCACGCGCGGGCGTACCAGGTCCAGGTGTCGCCGGACAACGCCACCTGGTCGCCGGTGTACACGACGACCACCGGCGACGGCGGCGTCGACGACCTCACCGTCACCGGCACCGGCCGCTACCTGCGGGTGTACGGCACCCAACGCGCCACCCAGTGGGGCTACTCGCTGTGGGACCTGAACGTCTACGGCACCGCGGCCGGCAGCACCCTGCTCTCCCGGGGCATGCCGGTCACCACGTCCAGCGTGGAGCCGGGGAGCACACACGTGGCGGGCAACGCCGTGGACGGCAACACGGCCACCCGCTGGGGCAGCGCGTACGCCGACCCGCAGTGGATCTCGGTGGACCTGGGCGCGTCCCGCACCCTCGACCGGGTCCGGCTGACCTGGGAGGCGGCGTATGCACGCGCGTACCAGATCCAGGTCTCCCCGGACAACGTCACCTGGTCACCGGTGCACACCACGACCACTGGCGACGGCGGTGTGGACGACATCGCCGTCTCGGCGACCGGTCGCTACCTACGTGTCCAAGGCACCCAGCGGGCTCTGCCCGCGTACGGCTATTCGCTGTGGGAGCTGGAGGTGTACGGCCGCTGAGCGGCGTGACGTGTTCATGCAGAAGTTGCCCCGCCGGCGCGGGTGGTCCGCACCGACGGGGCAACGATTGTCGCGGGGCGCTACCTCTTGGCGATTGTGATCGTCGCGGTGCGGTAGTTGTTGCGTTTGTCGTTCTTCGTCGGGTCGTAGTTCTTCTCGATGTTGCCAGCGCTGTCGACCGAGAACCAGCGGAACGTCGTCGTCTCGGTCACGTGGAACACCTGCCCCGGCTCACGGAACTCGGTCGCGGCGTAGCGGGGCGACTCGAGCGTGGGCCGGCTGCCGTCGGTTGTGTAGTAGATGGTGGCCGGCTCGCTGGTCTCGAAGCGCACGTCGACAGGCCCGGAGTAACGCCCCGCGCCGGGGACCAGCTGGGACGTGGGGTTCTTGTTGTCCCTGCCCCAGTCCGCCGCGACCCGGAACATCTCCATGATCCCGTTGGCGTACTCCATGGTCTCGGCGTGGCCACTGACCAGCTCGGGGTTCCCGTCCCACTCCGGCTGGAACGAACCGCCCTGCCAGTCGCCGGTGGCCGGGTTGTAGACGGAGCCCCCGACCTCCCAGCCGAACGCGTAGATCCCGTAGGTGTGGTACAGGTCCTCGCGTACGTTGCCCGCCGAGGAGTACAGGACGTCGGACGAGCCGCCGACGTTCTCCGGCGTGACGACGGTTTCCCGGTGGGCCTTGACCTGGGACAGGATCCGGGCGGCGGACTGCCAGTAGAACGCCTCGTCACCCAGCGGCGGGCGCGGCGTGGTGATCCGGCCGTCCGCGATGTAGGCGCCGGGCTGCCAGAAGAGCTGGCCGCCGTTGGAGTGCACCGACATCATGAACTTGATGTTCTTGTACTTCTCGACCAGCCAGATGATGTTCTTCGACTCGGGCTCGGACAGCTCCTCCGGCCCCTGGTAGGTGCCACTGACGCAGTTGGTCGACCCTCCCGCGTAGCCGTCGTGGCCCGACCCGACCCGGTAGTTCCGGTTCAGGTCGACGCCCCAGGAGTTCCGCTGCCCCGGATCGGCGCTCGCGTCCGGGCAGTGGTTCGTCATGTTCTTACGCTGAGACGCGAAGTTGTAGAAGCTGTAGTTCGCCCCGTCGGGGTTGTTGGACAGGATGAAGAAGACGTCGGTGTTCTCAACGATCTTCTTCGTCTCCCGGTCGGAGCGGTAGTTGTGCACCAGACGTTCGGCCGACTCCAGGCTGGTCGTCGCCGGCACCCACTCGCGGGCATGGTCCTGCGCCTGGATGAGGACACCAGGCTTCTTACCGTCACGGTGCTTGCCGATCCGCAGGACCGGGATCGTCGCCGGCCCGCGCGGCACCTCGCCCTCCGGTGCTCCGACGCGCTTCTGGTCGAGGAAGTCGGTCAGCGCGACCGGGCCGGCCGTCGGAGCGACGATGCCGGTGCCCTCGTTGGCGCGGTACGGGTGAGCCCGGTCGATGAGCCCCGCAGAGCGGGTCCGCAGCGCCTCGGCCACCTCCACTGCCGTGCTCGTCGGTGCACCCGAGGCGTCAGTGGCGAGCAGGACACGGACCGCCGTGCCGGTGACCTCCACCGCCAGCGGGAGATCCGGGTCCGGCCGGTCCACGAAGTCCACTGTGATGTCGTTGCCGCCCTGGTGACCCCACGCGGCCGAGGAGACGACGACCGCCGACTGCCCCGTACCGCCGATCTGGGCCTGCGCCTTGCGTTGGTACCCGTTCGTCTGGTTCGGCAGGTAGACGATCTCGGCGATGTCCGGGTACTGCCGGGCGATCTCCTTGGCCCGGCTGTAGAGCTGCTGCGGGTGCCGGTAGCCGTCCACGAAGTCCGACTTGTAGGACGGGTTCGCCGTCAGCGGCGGCGGGGCGCCCTCCAGCCAGTTGGAGACGACGCCGGTCGCGACACCACCGGTGGAACTTGTCAGCTTGATCTTGTTGGGGCGTACGTCGAGCTTGAACAGGTTCCGGTGGAACATGTACTGCCCCGAGTCGACGAACCGGCTCATCGTCCGGGCGAAGGCGAACGGCGTGCCCTTCCCCGAGTCGTTCTCCAGCTGCATCCCGACGATCGGGTCCTCCTGCTGCCCCTCGGTGGTGCGCGCCTCGACGTAGAGGAAGCCCTGACCCTTCGTGGTGAACCAGTCGGCGCGGACGACGCGTACCGTCGCGTCGTGGTTCGCCGGTTGGGCGGCCCGCGCGCTCGCCGCGTCGATGCCAAGGCCACCGTCGGCCTCGTCGCTCCACGCGAAACCCGCGTCGTCGCCGAGCACCTCGACGCCCATCGCCGTGAGTTCGGTGACCTGCTCGGCGGTCACCACCACTTCGCCCTCGATGCCGTCAGGCACGCGGCGGAGGCCGTGTTCGAGGTCGATGCCGGCCGCGGACACCGTGTCCAGCATGTCGGCACCGGTCAGCCTGATGTGCACGAGGCGTACCGCTGCACGATCCTCAGGCTGGGATCGGCTGGCGGCGGCTGCGAGCCCCGTGGGATCCGCGCCCGCAGGGCCGGTCGTCACGAGAATGCTACCCACCAGGGTGGACAGCGCGAGTAGCGCGATGCGCCGTTGTGATCGCCGCATTCCCTCTCCTTCTGCCTACGACGGGTGATTGCCGGCGGACCGGTCGGGTGAGCGTATGCGGGTGGGCGGCTTCAATGGATCACGTCGATCGAATTTGAGCATTCCTTGAGGCGACAGTCGATGGCGTCCCGCGCCGCCACGTCCGTACCCCGGGCAGCCTGTCCCCCGTTGGAGGGAGCGCCTCCCGTTTCCGCGCCTGCGGGAGCGGAACGTCCAGTCCTGTTCTTGCGCGGTGTCGTGGCGAGCCCTCGCCGCGTCGGGTGGGCCGCAACAGTCAGAACGTGGCGATCGGGTTGACCGGGCTGCCGGACGTGCCGGCGAAGCGAACCGGTGCGACCGCCAGCTGGAAGCCCCACTGGCCAAGCTCGGCAGCCGTCGTCGCGCAGGCCTCCAGGTCGCAGTTGTCGAGCATCCACAGACCCATCGCGACGAGGCTCACGGCGTGGACCGGCATCAACACGTCGTCGTACCCCGACGGTTGAACGTCCTGTGGGGTGTCGGCGCCGATCAGCGCCACCCCCCGTTCGTGCAGCCACGGCAGGCAGGACGCGTGCCAGCCGGCCTGGGTGAAGCCGCTGGCCGCACCATTCTCGTGCCGAGAGCGTCCGTAGCCGGTCCGCAGGAGTACCGCGTCGCCGGGTCGTACCCGTACGCCCTGGCGGCGCTCGGCCTCTTCGAGGTCGTCGGGGAACACCCCCTGGCCCGGCTCCAACCACGGCACACCACGGGTAGTCGCAACGTCGAGCAGGACACCACGCGTGACGATTCCGTTCGCGGCCGCCGTGACGGCCGCCCACGCTGAGCCCGTCGCGGGGTCGACGAACGAGTGCGACCGTCCGTTGTACATGGTGCCGTCCCAGTAGATGTGACACGGCGAGTCGAGGTGGGTGAGGGTGTTGCCGTGGAACGAGATGCCGAGCCGCTCGGACGAGAAGCCCCAGCGCCGGTCGGCGTGGAATGCGGGCGGCATGTTCTCCGCACCCGGCATGTCGGCGGTGCATGGGCACGTCGTCGTCGACCGTTCCATGTCTTCCGGTGCGGTGACCTCCCAGGCGCAGGACACGCTCCTGCCGTGCCGCACAGCCCGCGCCGCGGCGAGCCGGACGTCGTCGGTGATGTGGTTGAGCGTGCCGAGTTCGTCGTCGTCACCCCATCGCCCCCAGTTCGACAGCGTGTCGAAGTACCCGAGCACTTCGTCCTGGGTCGGCATCGGTCGCCCTGACGTCATGTCAGCATCGACTCCTCTGATCACGGGGGCTTCGAGTCATCGCAGGTCAGGGTAGCCCGCCGCTTGATCGACAGAGGCTCGCTCATCACCTCGTCGTCGGCATACCCACCGATATCGGCGCTGGCCAGCCCTTCATCGGGCGGCCAGAGGCCGTCGGCCAGCGCACGGAGTTCGTCCAGGTGCGGCAGGGCAACCTTCAGGTCACGGGCCAACTGCTGCCGAAACGTCCGGGGCGCGCAGGTGGCGGTGGCCCGACCTCCACCAGCCACACCAGAGACACCCCACCTTTGCTCTGCACCCGCCCATGCGCCAGTTACGGACCGTGCCTGGTGCGTGGGCGGGTGCAGAGCAAAGGGCGGATTCCCGGCGCGGAACACCACGCCGCGGGCCGCTAACTCGGCTGGGGGACGAGACATCGCTCCGGCGAGGGAGGCTGCGCGCGCTCGGCGGTGCGATGGTCAGGCCATGACCGGTGGTAACTGCGTCGAGCGGAGTGGGCTGCGATGACGATGACGAAACATGCGGTCCGGGTGGCCCGGATGTTCGACGGCGAGCGGCTCGTGGACGGCGGGGTGCTGGTCCTGCTCGACGAGGGGCGCATCGCCGAGGTGCACCTGGGTGACGCCGAGGCGCCGGAAGGCTGGCCGGTGCGTGAGGAGCCGAACGGCACCCTGCTACCCGGCTTGGTGGACGCCCACGTACACCTCTGCGCCGACGCTGGGCCCGACGCGCTCGGCCGGCTCGTGGAGCGTCCCGAGTCGGACCTCGACGAAGTCGTCGAGGCGTCACTGCGGACGCACCTGACGGCCGGCGTCACGACTGTTCGGGACCTGGGCGACCGGCGCGGCGCGGTGCTCCGTTGGCGGGATCGGCGGGTGCGGGACGACCTGCCAACGGTGGTGGGGTCCGGCGCACCGCTCACCAGCGTCGGCGGGCACTGCTGGTCGTTGGGGGGTGAGGCGAGCGGTGTCGACGAGGTCCGCGAGGCCGTACGTCTGCGGGCGGCGTCCGGTGCCGATCTGGTGAAGGTCATGGCCAGCGGCGGGGTGTTCACCCCAGGCACCGACACCACGAGGCCCCAGTTCACCGACGAGGAGCTGACCGCGGCGTTGACGCAGGCCCATGACCTGGGCCTGCCGGTGACCGCGCACGCGCACGCGCTCAGCGCGGTCGAGCAGGCGCTGCGCGTCGGCGTGGACGGCATCGAGCACTGCACCTGCGTAACCCCTGCCGGCGCCCGTGTTCCCGTGGAGCTCGCGGACCGACTGGCCGCGTCCGGGGTGGCGGTCTGTGCCACGCTCGGCACCGACCCGGCCGTGGTCACGCCACCGGAGGTGGTGGACATGGCGGCGCGGGCCGGGCTCAGCGAAGCCGCGCTGCGCGACGGCGTTGCCACTCTGCACCGGGCCGGGGTCCGCCTGGTGGCCGGTTCGGACGCGGGCCTCGGCCCTGCCAAGCCGCACGGGGTCCTGCCCGAGACGCTTGTCGAGTACGTGGCCTGCGGGATTCCCGCTACCGCTGCCCTCGCCGCAGCGACCTCGGTCGGCGCGGAGGTGTGTGGTCTGGGGCGGCGCAAGGGCCGGATCCGCGCCGGATTCGAGGCCGACCTGCTGATCGTGGACGGTGATCCCACGAGCGACATCACGGTGCTGCGCCGCCCACTCGCGGTGTACCGCGCCGGTCTACCGGTGAAATGAAGGGTCAGGATGCGCGGAGCTGCTCGCGGAACCAGGCCCGGTCGGGGTTCGCGGATGGCCGCTGTTCCGGCCAGGTGAGCGGCTGGAACAGCTTGACAGGCATCGATGTTAACGCCAACATGAACTCCGCCACCTGGTAGCAACGCCACCGTCACATTCCCAGCCCTTCGTGCCTCTCCCCCGGTCCTGCCCGACGTCACCGCTCGGCGTCGACCGGATCGGCTACGGCATCGCCGCGGTGCTACAGGTGCTGGTGAATGGCCATCCCAAGCTCGCGGAGGACACATGCCGCTGCCGTCCCGTCGAACCGACCCGAAAAGCCGTCGGGCCGTCCACCGGGGGCCTGCCGGCCACCGCGTCCCTCGGCGGGTGCGGTCGCTGCTGGCCGCGGTCCTGGTGGTGCTGTCCGTGTCGGCCGGCCTGCCCGCGCCCGCGCACGCCGCGCCCGCCGTCAACTACACCAACCCGCTGGTGAACCAGCGGGCCGACCCGCACATCTTCCGGCACACCGACGGCTACTACTACCTGACCGCGACCGTTCCACAGTACGACCGGATCGTGCTGCGCCGGGCCACCACCCTGCAAGGGTTGGCAACGGCGGCGGAGACGACGATCTGGAGCCGCCACACCAGCGGAGAGATGGGTGCCCACATCTGGGCGCCAGAGATCCACTTCATCAACAACCGGTGGTACGTCTACTTCGCCGCGGGCCGGACCGACGACGTGTGGCGGATCCGGATGTACGTGTTGGAGAACGCCAACGCCAATCCGTTGACCGGTTCGTGGACCGAACGCGGCCGGATCACCACACCCTGGGACACCTTCAGCCTGGACGCCTCGACCTTCGTCGCCAACGGGGTGCGCTATCTGACCTGGGCCCAGCAGGAGCCGGCCATCGGAAACAACTCCAACGTCTACCTCGCCCGGATGGGTGCCAACCCGTGGCAGATCACCGGCACCGTGACCCGGCTCGTCGTTCCGACGTACGACTGGGAGACCCGCGGCTACCGGGTTGCCGAGGGACCGGCGGTGATCCAACGAAACGGCCGGATCTTCCTGACGTACTCGGCCAGCGCCACGGACGCCAACTACTGCCTCGGGATGCTGAGCGCCTCCGCCAGCGCGAACCTGCTCGACGCCGCCTCCTGGAGCAAGAGCCCCAGCCCGGTGTTCGCCAGCAACGCGGCCACCAGCCAGTACGGCCCCGGCCACAACTCGTTCACCGTCTCCGAGGACGGGCAGAGCGACATCCTCGTCTACCACGACCGGAACTACCGCGACATCAGCGGCGATCCGCTCAACGACCCGAACCGACGGACCCGGCTACAGAAGGTGTACTGGAACGCCGACGGCACCCCGAACTTCGGCATCCCGGTGCCCGACGGGGCCACGCCGGTGCGCCTGCGGTCACACGACCAGGCCAGCAGCTACATCCGGCACTACGACTACCGGGCGCGGGTCGAGCCGAACGTGACAAACCTGGCCGACTCCCAGTTCCGCATCGTCAGCGGTCTCGCCGGCGGCGGTTCGGTGTCGCTGGAGTCGACCAACTTCCCCGGTTACTACCTCCGTCACCGGGGCTACGCCCTGTACGTGGAGAAGAACGACGGCTCCGCGCTGTTCGGCGGCGACGCGAGCTTCCGCCGTCAGGCCGGCCTCGCCGACAGCGCCGGGATCTCCCTGGAGTCGCAGAACTTCCCGGGCCGCCACGTGCGCCACCGCGACGGACTGCTCTACATCGAGGCCGTCAGTTCGAGCGCCGAACGCGCCTCGGCCACCTTCCACCTGGAGTAACCGCTCACAGGTCGAGGTGCCCCTGTCGTCGATACCCGTTCCGGTTCGCCCGGAGCCCATTCCAGCCAGGAGGAGCGATGCCCTTCAGCAGCACGAGAGGACCGTCCGGCGGTGGGTCGTTCCGTCGCGGCCGGCGTACGGGCCTGGTGCTCGCCATGATCACCACGCTGGTCGGCGCCGCGGGCGCCGTTCTGGTCGGCGCACCGCCGGCAGCGGCGGCGAGCATCGACACCAACGCCTACTACGTCCTGGTCAACCGGAACAGCGGCAAGGTCCTCGACGTCCGGGACACCTCGACGGCGGACGGCGCGGCGATCCAGCAGTGGTCCCGTAACGACGGCGCGTGGCAACAGTTCCAGTTCGTCTCCTCCGGCAGCGGCTACTACCGCCTCAAGGCCCGGCACAGCGGCAAGGTCGTCGACCTCTGGGAGTGGAACACCGCCGACGGCGCCGAGTACCGCCAGTGGTCCGATGCCAACGGCACCAACCAGCAGTTCCAGGTTCTCGACTCCGACGGCGGCTACATCCGGCTGATCAACCGCCACTCGGCGAAGGCACTTGAGGTCTGGGAGCGGTCCACCGCCGACGGCGGGCGGATCAGCCAGTACGCCGACCTCAACGGGACGAACCAGCAGTGGCAGCTGGTCGCGGTGGGAGGTGTCAGCACGCCGCCGACCACCGGCTGTGGCACCGGGTCGACAAACGCCGAGGCCGTACTGAGTGGGAGCACCTGGACGGCCCGCAACGGCTCGTCGACGGTCTACTCGGGTTCGGACATGCTGTCGGCGATGCAGGCGGCGGTCAACTCGCTCTCGGCGGGTCGTACGTCGAAGCAGCGGGTGGTGGTTCGCGGCTCCGGCTCGATGAGTGCGGGCTCGCGGTTGTCGCTGCCGTCGTACACGACCCTGGCCGTGTGCGGCACGATCAACGTGACCGGGTCGGGCTCGGGTGACCAGGCACCGGTGTACTCGCGCGGAACCACCGACGTCGAGGTGCAGAACCTCACGCTGACCGGTTCGCCGTTGTACGGGATCTTCATGCGCAACGTGAACAACCTGACCCTCGGGCAGATCGACATGCGGCTCTCCGGCGGTCTGGGCATACGCATCGACAACCACGGGGGAGATCGAGCGGTCAAGGTGCGTAACATCCGCATCGACACCGTGTACGTGTCGGGGACCGGCACCCACGGGGTGGAGACGTACGGCGTGGACGGTCTGACGATCGGCACTGTCACCGCGAGGAACACCCGGGATTCCGGTCTGCTCCTCAATGACACGATCAACGCCACAGTGGGCACTGTCGACGCGCAGGGCGCCGGGGCCGGAACCGGGTATGCGGCGTTCCGGATGGCCAACCGCAACGGCCGGGTGGGCAACTCGTACCCGACCAACATCCGGGTCGGGACCGTGCTCGCGTCCGGCGGTGGCCGGGGGATCTTCTGCGTGTCCGAGTCCGGTGGCGCTGTCATCGACCGGGTGACGATCTCGAACACGGGGAACAACGCGATCCTGGTGGAGAACTGCTACAACGTCGTCATCGCCGGGGTTTCCGGGACGGTGACGGGCGGCGGCGAGGTACGGATCGCGGCCCGGAGCGAATTCCCGATCTCCTCTGGCATCCGGTTCCAGAATCTGACAGTCAGCGGCACCAACATCACCCAGAGCCCCTGCGGCGGGGCGAACAACACGATCAGCAACGTCACCCGGGTGAACTCGACGCTGACGTGGTGTTGACCCGGTGCGGAGCGGCCGCCCGGATCTCGGCGGCCGCTCCGCACCGGATCGTGGTCGGTGCGCCGGCCCGGGCCGGTGGCGGGGTTTCGCCCGCTGGCGCTTGCGGGTAGCGATGGCCCATGAACCGCAATCTCGTCAAGGCTCTGCAGGTCGCGTGGGAGTTGCCGGAGTTCCGCACCGGGGTGCGACACGTCGTCGATCTCGACGAGGTCGCGGTGCTGCTGGCCACGCTGTCCGTTCCGGACCATGACCACGAGGTGGAGCGCAGCCTGCTGAGCCTGCTGCGCTCAGCCCTGGACACTGTCGAGATTCGCGAAGCGGTGTTGCTGCTGCTGGAGCAGGACGAGGTGCGCAGGCCGCTCGTCGCGGCGGCGGTGGAGCCGCTGGCGGACCGGCCGGGTCAGGCTGCCGCCATCGCGTCGGCGGTTGAGGATCCTGTGGTGCGGCGTGAGGTGCGGGCGGTGCTGGCCAGCGCCAAGGTGCGCGAGCTGATCTGGCAGGCGATCGAGAACCAGCTGAGCGAGGACCGGTTCGGTCTGATCCGCCGGGCGGCGGTGCTGTTCGTGCGGCACCCGAGCGTCCGGCGCCTCGCCTGGGCCCTGCGCCGGCACGGCGTGTTGCGCGAGCTACGCCGCAACCGGTGATCGACGCCAGCCGGTGCCACCGGCACCGGCTGGCACGACCCTGGACGGCAGATCACCGACGGCGGCGGGCCATCCACTGCCAGATGTGGGTGCCGTTGAGGCTCGGGTCGTTGCGCGCCACGTAGATCCAGGACCAGTGGCCGGGGAACTGGTAGCCGTTCCAGACGACGTGGTCGTACAGGCTGACCAGTGATCCCGGGATGAGGTCGTGGGCGTGGATCGTGTTGGTCTCGGGCGGCACCGTGTCGTCGTCGAGCGAGGTGACCAGCCAGGTCGGGGTCTGGATCTGCGCCAGCTCCGCGTCGTTGATCAGCGGCGGGCCCTCCCCGCTGAGCGGCTCGACGATGCCGCAGATCGGCACCGACGCGGCGAACAAATCGGGGTAGGCGACTGTCATCTCCAGTGACATGTAGCCACCGTTGCTGCACCCGACCACGTAGATCCGGTCCGGGTCGACACGCTTGCGGCGGACGAGGTCCTGGACGATCTCGCGGATCAGTGGGGCGAACCGGGGGCCGTCCTCCATCCAGTAGGAGGTGCTCTGCGGAGCGACGACGTACGCGCCGGAGAAGATCCGCTGGGCCTGCGGGGTGGCGAAGCCGAGGGCTCCCCGGTTGGCGCGCAGCGTGGTCTCGTTGTCGTAGTAGCCGTCCGGCAGCGAGGCGCCCTCGCCGCCACCGTGCAGCCAGAGGATCAGGGGTCGCCTACCGTGCCGGGGCGAGTGGTCGGGAGAGTACAGCCGATACTTCAGACCCGAGCCCGAGACGTGGTGGCTGAAGGCGTCGACCTCAGGGTTGGACAGCCGCCCCTGCACGAAGCGCGTGATGGTGAGCGGCGAGCCGTGGCGTCGGACGATCGGGGTGTTCTGGGTGATGGTGTAGACGAGGTCCAGCCGGACGTTGCGGCCCCTGCTCAGGATGTAGCCGAGGGTGCCACCGCCAGGTTGACCCTCGGCATGGCTCAACTCCAGCACGATGTTGCCGTGCCGGTCGAGCCGGGCCGCGGTCACCGTGCGGTCCAGGTCGTACTCGCTGAAGATCAGGTCGCCCGGGGCGATCGGGATCGGGCTGGTGGCCTTGGCGTGCACGCTGAACGTGCCGGGAGTCAGCCCGGCCGGGTCGATCGGCCCGAGCCGGGCGGTGTCGAGGGTGACCGAGGTGACCTGCTCACCGCCGTCGAGCGTTCTCGCGTCGAGGGTGAACCTCACGCTGGTGGGATGGTGACCACCGGCGTGGGCGGCGACGCCGGGCAGGGCCAGGCCGATGGCGGCACCGGCCCCTCCGGCCAGAACGGTGCGACGAGTGACAGGCGTGGACATGCGGCCCCCGTACCTCAAGATTTAGACGAGCGTCGATGACATCTCAACGTAACGCGGTGGAGATCAGCTGGCAACCGGTGCGGACACTGGACTCCACCCCGCCTGATCCACCAGCGACCCGGCCACCCGAGTCGTACTTTGGGACGATCTGAAGTCGCACCACCGTTCGTACGATGAGTCCCATGCACCCTCGCCTGCACGCGGTGTTGGCCGAGCCGCGTGTCTCCCCCGCCCCGTCCCGGGTGTGGCGCGACTGGGCGGTGATCGCCGTCCTCGGGCCGGCGATCGTGGTGGAAGCAATCCTCCGACCTGATCTGCCCTGGCGGGTGGGCTGCGCCGTCGTCGCGCTCGCGCTGCTGCCCACGCTCCTGTGGCGGCGCACGGCGCCGCTCGCGATGGTGGTGATCGCGTTCGGCTGCACGACAGTCGCCCCGTTCGTGCTGCCCGGCGATCCGTGCCAACTGTTCACGGCGAGCTTCCTGGTCGTCCTGGTCCACGCGCTGTTCCGCTGGGGTTCCGGCCAGGATGCCGTGGTCGGCTCGTTCTTCGTGGTGGCCAAGGTGACCACCGCCGGTCTGGTCGGGTCGGTCGACGGTGGCGAGTTGGTCGCCGGCTTCGCGGTGATGTTCGCCGCCGCCACGCTGGGTGTGGCGATCCGCTTCCGCGCCGCCGCCCGGCTGCGCGAGCTCGATCGGGTGAAGCTGTTGGAGCGTGAACGGCTCGCCCGTGACCTGCACGACACTGTGGCGCACCACGTGTCGGCGATGGCGATCCGTGCCCAGGCCGGCATCGCCGCGTCGGCGGGCCAGCCGGGTGCCGCCGTCGAGGCGCTGCGGACCATCGAGGCCGAGGCGTCCCGTGCGCTTGCCGAGATGCGGGCGATGGTTCGCGTCCTGCGGCGCGACGAGCCGGCCGACCTGGGGCCCAACCCGCAGGTCGCCGACATCTGGCGGCTCGCCGGGCAGTTCCGCACCGGGCCGACCGTCGACGTGGAGCTGTACGGCGACCTCGGCGACATTCCGCCCACTGTGGGCTCCGCGCTCTACCGCCTCGCCCAGGAGTCGGTCACCAATGCCCGACGCCACGCCCGCCACGCCACCCGCATCGAGGTCAGCGTCGCTGCCGACGACACGTCCGTGCGCCTACGGGTCAGCGACGACGGCGAGGCCGGCACCTCCCGTCCGGCCGGCTCGCCCGGTTTCGGCCTGGTGGGCATGATGGAGCGTGCCGATCTGCTCGGCGGCACCTGCGAGGCCGGCCCCAACCCGGGCCGTGGGTGGACCGTCACGGCAGTGCTTCCGCGCGAGGGGGTAGGCAGGTGACGGTTCGCGTGCTCGTGGCGGACGACCAGGAGATCGTCCGTACCGGGCTCACCATCATCCTGAACACGCAGCCCGGCATCGAGGTCGTCGGTGGGGCCTGTGACGGCCGGCAGGCCGTCGCGCTCGCCCGGCGGCTACGCCCCGACGTGTGTCTGTTCGACATTCGGATGCCGGGCATGGACGGCATCGAGGCCACCCGGGCGCTCGCCGGGCCAACGGTCCCGGACCCGCTCGCGGTGGTCGTCATCACGACCTTCGACCTCGACGAGTACGTGTACGCGGCACTACGGGCCGGCGCCCGCGGCTTCCTGCTCAAGGAGGCCGGTCCCGCCCTGCTCAGCCAGGCGGTGCACGCCGCCGCGAACGGAGACGCGCTGATCGCGCCGAGCGTCACCACGCGGCTGTTGAAGGCGTTCGCCGAGGCGGATCCGGCCGCGCCGCGCACGCAGCCCATCGAGGCGCTCACCGACCGGGAGGAACAGGTACTGGTGGCCGTCGCGCGGGGGCGCACCAACAAGGAGATCGCCGACGAGCTCTACATCACGTTGAGCACCGTCAAGTCGCACGTCACCAGCCTGATGACCAAGCTGGGGGTGCGTAACCGGGTCGAGGTGGCGATGTGGGCGTACGAGACGAACCGCAGCCGACGGCACTGGTGAGCGACGGAAGTACGACGACGGCGTCCGACCATGGGCCGACCCGATCGCGGCCCTTGTGCTGATGAGCGGGGGCGGGTACGGCGTCCACCATCGGTGGCATGACGATCCGCGAGTGGCGGCTACCGGCCGCGTTGATCCTGCTGGGCCTGATACCGATGCTCGCCGGCGCGGGACGGCTCACCGAGTTGGGCAGCGGACCGGAGGTCACCCCGGCCAACGCCCGCTTCGTCGCCGATCCGCTGCCGGTGGTGCTGCACATCGTCGGCGCGGTGGTCTACACGATCCTGGGCGCGTTCCAGTTCGTGCCCCGGCTGCGCCGCTACTCCTGGCACCGCCGTGCCGGCCGGGTGCTCGTCCCCTGCGGGCTGACGGCGGCGTTCACCGGCCTGTGGATGGCCGTCGCGTACGACCTGCCGGCCCACGACAACGACGTGCTCGCCGGTATGCGGCTCGTCTTCGGCTCGGCCATGGCCGGCTCGATCCTGCTCGGTCTCGCCGCCGCGCTGCGCCGGGACATCGCCCTGCACCGCAGGTGGATGGTGCGCGGCTACGCGATCGGCCTTGGCGCCGGCACGCAGGCGTTCACCCACGCGCCGTACCTGATCGCGACCGGGGAACAGCCCGACGGGAACCTGCGGGCCGGCCTGGTGGTCGCCGGTTGGGTGATCAACCTTGCGGTGGCTGAGTGGTACCTGCGCCGTCCGGCGCGGGTCGTCACCGCGCCGGCCCTCAAGCTGAGCTGAGCCCGCCGGTCGTCGGTGACCGGCTCAGGCCGCCCCGGATGTCCTCCTCGATCCGCTTCGCGGCGGCCAGCAGCGGCGGGAGCAGCTCTCGACGGATCATCTCGAAGGACCCCCGGCTGGCGTGCGCGGAGACGTTGACCGCGGCGATCACCGACCCGTTCTCGCCGTGGATCGGCGCGGCCACGGAGCGCAGGCCCTCCTCCAGCTCCTGGTCCACGATGGCGTACCCCTGGGCGGCGATCTTCGTCAGGACGGTGCGTAGCTTCGCCGGGTCGGTGACCGTGCGCCGGGTCAGCGGCCGCAGCTGCGCGGTGGCGAGGTAGTCGTCCAGCCAGTCCGCCGGTTGCGCGGAGAGCAGCACCCGACCCATGGAGGTGGCGTACGCGGGGAAGCGCGTCCCGACGCTGATCCCCACCGTCATGATCCGCTTGGTGGGCACGCGGGCGACGTAGACCACCTCGTCGCCGTCGAGCACCGACACTGAACAGGACTCGTGCACCAGCGCGACGAGCGCCTCCATGTGCCGCTGCGCGAGCTCGGGCAGGCTCAGGCTCGACAGGTACGCGTAGCCGAGTTCGAGGATCCGTGCCCGCAGCGAGAAGAGCCGACCGTCGGTGTGCACGTAGCCCAGCTCGACAAGGGTGAGCAGGAACCGGCGCGCCGCAGCCCGGGTCAGCCCGGTGCGTCTGGCCACGTCGCTGAGCGTGAGCTGCGGGTGGTCGCCGTCGAACGCCCTGATCACCGCGAGGCCGCGCTCCAGCGACTGAACGAACTCCGGCGACCTCGTCGCCTCCTCGCTCACGCTCACCCGGCCTCCTGCCGCAGGGTCTCCCGGGCCACCTTGAACGCCCGGTTCGCCGCCGGTACGCCAGCGTAGACGCCGACCTGGAGCAGGACCTCCGCCACCTCCTCCGGGCTGAGTCCGTTGCGCAACGCGGCCCGGACATGCATCGCCAACTCCTCGTCGTGGTGCAGGGTGGCGAGCACGGCGAGGGTGATGCAGCTACGGGTACGCCGGTCGAGGCCCGGCCTGCTCCACACCTCGCCCCAGGCGTAGCGGGTGATGAAGTCCTGGAAGTCGGCGGTGAACTCATCGGTGCCGGCGACCGCGCGGTCCACGTGAGCGTCGCCCAGCACCTGTCGTCGCACCGCCATGCCGGCCTGGTGCCGCTCGTGGTCGTTCACCCGTCACCCCGTCCCTCGTGGAAGTGTTCCAACAGGAGTCGGCACACCTGCTCGGGTTGCTCGACGTTGGCCAGGTGCGCCGCCGCGTCGACCACGGCCAGCCGGGCCCGCGGGATGCGCTCGACGATCTCGCGGGCGTGCGCCACCGGGGTGGCCGGGTCGTCCGCTCCCGCGATGACCAGCGTCGGCGCGACGACCCGGCCGAGGTCAGGTCGGAGGTCCATGGTGGCGATCGCCTCGCAGCAGGCGGCGTATCCGGTCGGTGCGTTCGCGGTCAGCATGGCCCGGTGGGTGGCGACCACCTCCGGCCGGGCCGTGGCGAAGGCCGGGGTGAACCAGCGGGCCACCACCGCGTCGGCGATCGCCGGCATCCCGCCGGTGAGTACCGTGGCGGCTCGTTCCCGCCACTGCTCCGGTGGGCCGAGCGACGCCGACGTGCAGAGCAGCGCCAGCCGCCGCACCCGCTCGGGCGCGTACGCGGCGAGCCACATGCCCACCATGCCGCCGAGGGACAGCCCCGCGTAGTGGACCCACTGCACGTCGAGGTCGTCCAGCGTCCGCAGCAGTTCCCGGCCCAGCAGGTCCAGCGTGTACGGCCCGGGCGGCACCGCCGAGCGCCCGTGGCCGAGGTGGTCGTACCGGATGACTCGGAACCGTTGGGCGAGCGCCGGGACCTGGGGTTCCCACATGGCGGCGGCGGTGCCGAGGGAGCTGCCGAGCAGCAGCACCGGCGCGGCGGCCGGGCCGTCGACTGTGAGATGCAATCGGGACGTCATCGGCCCACTCCGCGAGCGGCGGCCAGGGCACTGTCGACGAACCGGCCGGCCGAGCCGAGCCAGCGGTGCGGGTCGAGCGCCTCGGCTATCTCCGTGTCGGACAGGTGGGCGCGTACCTCGGGGTCGGTGAGCAGCGCGGCGCGGAACGAGGGTCCGGCGGCGGCGCGGGCCACGAGGTCGTGTGCGACGCCACGACCGACAGCGGGCGCCAGTCGCGCGGCCACGGCCTCGGCGAGCAGCAGACCGCCGGTAGCGTCAAGGTTCTCCCGCATCTTGTTCGGACGGACCTGTAGCCCGTGCAGCATCCGGGCGCACCGGGCGGCGGTGCCGCCGGCCACGTGCAGCAGCTCCAGCAGGGGCTCCCACTCGGCGTGCCACGCGCCCGCGGCCCGCTCGTGCTCCTGCACCGCCGTGGCGAACAGGGTGGCGACGAGACCCGGGCCGCGTCGCGCCGCGGCGGTGATGAGGATCGAGTCCACGGGGTTGCGCTTGTGCGGCATGGCCGAGGAGCCGCCGCGTCCGGCGCCGCCCTCGGCGACCTCGCCCACCTCGTTCTGGGCGAGCAACCCGACGTCGAGGGCGACCTTTCCGGCGGCGACGAGCAGCCCGCCGAGGGCGGCGGCCAGGTCGAGCCAGGGCTGGCGACGGGTGTGCCAGGGCAGCGGGCTCGGCGGGAGGCCCAGGTGCGCCGCGAACCGCTCGGCGACTTCGGCGCCGGCCGGGCCGTACGCGGCCAGGGTGCCGACCGCGCCACCGAGTTGCGCGGGCTGCGCGGTGCGGGTCTGACGCAGTCGGTCCCGGGTCTCGACCAGCCCGGTCAACCAGCCGGCGGCCTTGAGCCCGAACGTGGTGGGCGCCGCCTGCTGCCCGAGGGTACGGGCGACCATCACCGTGTCCCGGTGCGAATCGGCCAGCTGGGCGGCGGCGTCCACGGCGGCGTCGAGGTGACGCAGCAGCGGCCCGAGCGCCCGCACGGCCACCAGGACCAGCGCGGTGTCCAGGACGTCCTGGCTGGTCGCCCCGAAGTGCACCCAGGCTCGGGCGTCCTCTGGCACGGCGGCGGTCAGCTCACCCACCAGCGGGACGACCGGGTTGCCCGTGGCGTCGGCCGCCCGGCCGAGCGCTCCCGGGTCGTACCGCTCGGCGCGGCACTGCTCGACGATCGCCGTGGCCGCCGGCGGGGGCAGGATGCCGGCGTCCGCCGCGGCCCGGGCGAGTGCGGCCTCCACGTCGAGCATCGCCTGGAGCACTGACGGGTCGCTGAGTTCCGCGTCGACGTCCGGGGCGCCGGAGAGGCCGCCGAGCAGGCCGTCAGACGGCGAAGAAGACGGTCTCATGGTCGCCCTGCAGGTGGATGTCGAACCGGAACCCGTCCGGGGCGGGACTCGCCAGCAGGGTGTCGAGGCGGTCGGCGTCGACGATGCGCAGCACGGGGTCGGCGGCGTTCGCCGCCGGCTCATCGGGGAAATAGAGCCGCGTGACGAGGCGGTGCAGCAGCCCACGCCCGAAGACCGACAGGGTCAGGTGGGGGGCTTCGGTACCGCCGCCCGGCTCGGGCAGCGAACCCGGCTTGACGGTCAACAGCCGGTACCACCCCTGCCCGTCGGTTTCGCTCCGACCGAATCCGCGGAAGCCCGCGAGCGCGGGTGGCCGGGCACCCCGAGGGTCGTCCGGATGGTCGAACCGGCCGTCCGGGTCGGCCTGCCAGCTCTCCACCATCGCGTCGACCACCGGCGTTCCGGTGCCGTCGAAGACCCGCCCCCTGATCCAGAACGCGCCCGGCGTGCCCTCGGGTACGACGTACGGGCCGTCGGGCCAGCGTAGGCCGATGTGCAGGTACGGCCCGACGGTCTGCGCGGGCATCACGCCCAACTGCTCAGTCATCGTCGTCCTCGTCCTCGAAGGGGGTGCTCTCCCGGCCGCGCAGCACGATGTCGAACTCGTACGCCAGTGCCCACTCCGGTGCGGTGGTGGCGTGGTCGTACCGGGCGATCATCCGCTCCCGTGCCTTCGGGTCACGGACCGAGTTGAAGATCGGGTCCTGGAAGAAGAGCGGGTCGCCCGGGAAGTACATCTGCGTGACCAGCCGCTGGGTGAACGCGCGGCCGAAGAGGGAGAAGTGGATGTGCGCCGGCCGCCAGGCGTTGTCGTGGTTGCGCCAGGGGTAGGCACCGGGCTGCACTGTGATGAACCGGTACCGCCCCTGGTCGTCGGTGAGCGCCCGGCCCACCCCCTCGAAGTACGGGTCGAGCGGGGCCGGCCAGGTGTCCCGGGCGTCGCGGTACCGGCCGGCGGCGTTGGCCTGCCAGATCTCGACAAGCGTGCGGGGCACGGGTCGACCGTCACCGTCGCGGACACGCCCGTGCACGATGATGCGTTGTCCCTGCGGCTCGCCGTCGTGCTGGCGGGTCAGGTCGTGGTCGAGCGCCCCGAGCCGCCCCTCCCCCAGTAGCGGTCCGGTGACCTCGGTCAGCCGCTGCGGCAGGTGGAGCAGCGGGTGTCGCGGCGCCCGCGTCACTGTCGACCCGTAGCCGGGGCTGAGCAGTGGTGGGTGGACGTCGACGTCGTCGCGCCGGTACCGCGGTAGCACGAGGCCCCTGTCTGCCCCGGCGTCCTGTGTGGTCATCGTCGTCTCCCGTCGGACTTCGTCGCCTCCAGTGCCCGCAGCGCCGCGAGTTCCCGCGCCGTCGGCGGTTCACCGGTGGTCAGCCCGTCGGCGACGGCGAGGTCCCAGCCGGTGGCCGCCCGCGCCTGCTCCCGGGTCACGCCGGGGTGCAGGCGGGTCAGCGTGAGCTCGCAGGTCACCGGGTCGGGTTCGAGGACGCCGAGATCGGTGATCACCACGCGGGGGCCGGCGCCACGCAGGCCGAGTCGCTCCCGGTCGCCCGGGCCGCTTCCGTAGCCGACCGAGGTGACGAAGTCGACCCGTTCGGTGAACGTCCGGAGGGTCTGCCGGACGATCACCACGACCTCCCCGCAGGAGGCGGCGATCTCCGGGGCGCCACCGGCGCCGGGCAGCCGGACCTTCGGGGCGTCGTAGTCACCGCCGACGACAGTGGTGTTGATGTTGCCGTACCGGTCGAGCTGCGCCGCCCCGAGGAAGCCCACGTCGATCCGGCCGGGCTGGAGCCAGTAGTTGAACACCTCGGGCACCGACACCACAGCATCAGCCGATTCGGCGAGGACCGCGTCCCCGATGGAGAGCGGGAGCCGGTCCGGCTTCGCGCCGAGGCACCCCGATTCGTAGATGAGCACCAGGTTCGGGGCGTGGGTCACCCGGGCGAGATTGGCCGCGGTGCTGGGCAACCCGATCCCCACGAAGCAGGCGGTGCCGTCGCGCAGTTGGCGGGCGGCGGCGACGGTCATCATCTCGTCGGCGGTCCAGTCAGCCATCGCGTTCCCCTCGCTCGCCGCGCTGACTCATGCCGCCGCCCCGGCCGTGTGCACGTGCTCGTCCAGCCAGGCGCGGAAGGTGTCGCGGTGCCGGCTGACGGCGTCCCAGTCCCGGTAGAAGTCGTTGTCCCGTACCGAGTAGCCGTGGGCGTAGGAGGGGTGCGCGCCGCCGGGCACCTCGGCCACCGCGGTGACCGCCCAACCAGGCAGGACCACCTGCCCCGGTACGGGTTCCAACTCGTCCACGATCTCCTCGACGGTGACCAGTGACCGGTGGGCGGCGAGCACCGCTTCCTTCTGCACCCCGGTGATGCCCCACATCTGCACGTTGCCGTCACGGTCGGCGCGCTGGGCGTGCACCACAGTCACGTCGGGACGCAGGGCGGGGACGGCGGTGAGCGTCTCGCCGGTGAAGGGGCAGGTGATGGGCCGGATGTTCGTTGTGTGCCCGGGCAGGTCGGTGCCGGTGTAGCCGCGCAGGACGGCGAACGGCAGCCCGGACGCCCCGGCGACGTACCGGTTCGCCATGCCCGCGTGACTGTGCTCCTCCAGTTCGAGCGGACGCGGCCAGGCGTGCTGCACGGCGTCCCGGAAGCGGTGCAGCGACCCGACGCCCGGGTTGCCGCCCCAGGAGAAGACCAGGCGGCTGGCGCAACCCGCGCCGATGAGCTGGTCGTAGATGACGTCGGGGGTCATCCGCACGAGGGTCAGCTCCTGCCGTCCCTGGCGGATCATCTCGTGACCCGCGGCGAACGGGATGAGGTGCGTGAACCCTTCCAGGGCCACCACGTCACCGTCGCGAACTAGGTGCGCCACGCCGTCGGCAAGCGAGACGAGCTTCGCCATGGGCCTCCCCGCATCCTGCGAAATCCGCGCTGCCGCCAGCTGTTCGCCATGCGGACTGCCGTACTCATATCGAACGTACGACGGAGGACGACATCCGTCAACGACAGGTCGGCCGGGCCCGCCCGGAGTCGTCCACTGTGCTCGACAGTCACGGTGGCCGATGCGTTGACGCGAGCCGGGCCACGTGCCAACGTTCAAGCAGAGAACGGCCGTTCGGTACGCGAACACCTCCGGGGAGGACCGCCATGACACTGCTGGACGCCACGACCTGGCAGGGCACCCTGCACAGCGACGGCTGGGTGAAACCCGCCGGCGGCACGGCGCCCGTGCGATCCCCCGCCACCGGAGAGGAAATCGGCCAGGTCGGCGTGGCGAACGCCGAGGACGTGACGCGCGCCTGCGCCCGCGCCGCCACCGCCCAACGCGCCTGGGCCGCCACCGGCTACGCCGTGCGGGCCGCGGTACTGCGCCGGGCCGGGCAACTGTTCGAGCGGCACGCCGCCGAGATCGGCGACTGGATCGTGCGAGAGTCCGGGTCCATCCCACCCAAGGCCAGCGTCGAGATCGCCGCCGCCGCGCAGGAGTGCTACGAGGCGTCGGCGCTGGCCTCGCACCCGCTGGGCGAGATCATCCCGAGCGCGCAACCGCGGCTCAGCCTGGCCCGCCGGTTGCCCGTCGGCGTCGTCGGGGTCATCGCGCCGTTCAACTTCCCGCTCATCCTGGCCACCCGTTCGGTGGCCCCGGCCCTGGCACTGGGCAACGCGGTGGTGCTCAAGCCCGACCCGCGCACCGCGGTCTGCGGTGGCGTCGCGATCGCCCGGGTCTTCGAGGAGGCCGGCCTGCCCGAAGGGTTGCTGCACGTCCTTCCCGGCGGGGTGGAGGCCGGCGAGACGCTGGTGGCCGACCCGAACGTACGCGTGATCAGCTTCACCGGCTCGACCGCTGCCGGCCGCAAGGTCGGTGAGGCGGCGGCACGCCACCTCAAACGTTCGCACCTCGAACTCGGTGGCAACTCGGCGCTGATCGTCCTCGACGACGCCGACCTGGACCTCGCTGTCTCCGCCGGCGCGTGGGGGTCGTTCCTGCACCAGGGTCAGATCTGCATGACCACCGGCCGGCACCTGGTCCACGAAAGTCTGTCCGAGCGCTACGTCGAGCGGCTGGCGGAGAAGGCGAACCACCTGCCGGTCGGCGACCCGGCGAAGGAGCAGGTGGCGCTCGGGCCGATCATCGACGAGCACCAGCGCGACAAGATCCACGCACTGGTCACCGCGAGCGTCGACGCGGGTGCCCGGCTGGCCGCCGGGGGCACGTACGAGGGACTGTTCTACCGGCCGACGGTGCTCACCGACGTCACCCCCGCGACCCCGGCGTACGCCCAGGAGGTTTTCGGCCCGGTCGCCCCGGTGATCACGTTTGCCGACCAGGACGAGGCTGTCGAGTTGGCCCGCCAGACCGAGTACGGCCTGTCGCTGGGCATCCTGAGCAGTGACGTGATGAGGGCGATGGCCCTTGCCGACCGGATCCCCAGCGGAATCGTGCACATCAACGATCAGACGGTGAACGACGAGGCGGTGGCGCCGTTCGGTGGGGTGGGAGCGTCCGGTACCGGCTCCCGGTTCGGCGGGCCGGCGGCGAACGTCGAAGCGTTCACCGAGACCCAGTGGCTCACCGTGCGCGGCGCCATCACGCGGTACCCGTTCTGACACCGGGAGGATCGGGCATGCCGGGAATGCGTACCCAGGTCGGCATCGTCGGCGCCGGGCCGGCGGGGCTCATGCTGTCGCACCTGTTGCACCTGCGCGGGATCGAGTCCGTGGTGCTGGAGAGCCGCAGCCGCGACCACGTCGAGCACCGGCTCCGGGCGGGCGTCCTCGAACAGGGCTCGGTCGACCTGCTCTGCCGCAACGGCGTCGGCGAGCGGCTGCGACGGGAGGGACTGCGCCACGAGGGCATCGAGCTGCGCTTCGCCGGGGAGTCGCACCGGGTGCCGATGGCCGACCTGACCGGGCGGGCGATCACCGTCTACGGGCAACAGGAGGTAGTCAAGGACCTGATCGCCGCCCGGCTCGCGGCCGGTGGCTCGATCCTCTTCGAGACCGAGGCGGTACGCCTGAACCGGCTGGACTCGGACTCCCCGGTCGTCCACTTTCGACGCGACGGGCAGGTCCAGGAGCTGCGCTGCGACTTCGTGGCGGGCTGCGACGGGTTCCACGGAGTGAGCCGCGGCGCGGTGCCCGACGGGGTGCTGACCACCTACGAGCGGGTGTACCCGTTTGCCTGGTTGGGCGTCCTCGCCGCTGCACCGCCGGCGGTGGACGAACTCATCTACGCCAACCACGAGCGTGGCTTCGCCCTCTACAGCATGCGCTCCCCCGAGATCTCTCGGCTGTACCTACAGGTCGCGCCCGACGAGGACATCGCCGCGTGGCCGGACGAGCGGATCTGGACGGAGCTGCGGGCACGGTTGGAGACGGTGCCGGGATGGTCGCTCAACGAGGGACCGATCCTGGAGAAGTCCATCACCCCGATGCGCAGTTTCGTTGTCGAGCCGATGCAGTGGGAGCGGCTGTTCCTGGCCGGGGACGCCGTGCACATCGTCCCACCGACCGGCGCGAAGGGCATGAATCTCGCCCTCGCTGACGTCGCGCTGCTGGGGGACGCCTTCGCCGCCTGGTACGACCGGGGCAGCACCGATCTGCTGGAGGCCTACTCGGCCACGGCGTTACGCCGGGTCTGGCGAGCCCAGCACTTCTCCTGGTGGATGACCTCGATGCTGCACCGGCTCGAGCGCGACGACCCGTACGAGACGAAGCTCCAGACCGCCACGCTGAGGTACGTCGCCACCTCTGAGGCGTACGCCGCGAGCCTGTCCGAGAACTACGTGGGCCTGCCCGAGGTCTGAACGCGAGCGTGCGAGACGGCACCACAGCAGAGCGTTGTTCAACTTATTTCTGACGGGCGTCAGAAATTATTGACTTTCAATGCCGGGGTGACTGACCATGGCCACCACAGCGAAGTGCGCCCCCGCGCCACCGTTGGTCACCTGAAAATCCGAGGCACCCACCACCCCCGCCCAGGAAGGGCCTCGTCCATGAAGAAGGTCATGGCTCTCGGGCTGATCGCCGTCACCGCGATCGCCCTCACCGGATGTACCGACTCTGACGCGTCCAACCCGTCCGAACAGACCTCGGGCGACCTGCGCAAGGTCCGGGTCGCGGCGCTGCCCATCACCGAGACCGCCGCGCTGTGGGGCGGCATCAAGGCCGGCGTCTTCGCCGAGCGCGGCCTCCAGGTCGAGGTGCTGCCCGCCCAGGGCGGCGCGCAGGCCATTCCCGCGCTCCTGAACGGCGACATCGACTTCGCCATCGGCCAGCCCTTCGGGCCGTTCCGGGCCGACCTGCGGGATCTCGGCGTCGTCATCATCGGCAACTACGCCTCCTCGTACGCCGACGGCGACGACATCAACGCCGTGGTGGCCTCGGCGAAGTCAGGCATCAAGCGGCCGGCCGACCTCGCGGGCAAGCGGGTCTCGGTCAACAGCCTGGGCGCCGCCGGCGACGTGACGATCATGGCGGCGGTCGAGAAGGACGGTGGCGACCCGTCGAGGATCAAGTTCGTCGAGGTCGCCTTTCCGGACGCCCCGGCCCAACTCGAATCCGGCAACATCGACGCCGCCTGGGTGCCGGAGCCCTTCGTCACCCAGTTGAAGACCCGCGGCGACACCTTCATCGTCGCCCCCTACCAGGCGGTGGTGCCCGGCCTGACCACGCTCACCACCATCACCACCAGGGAACGCACGGAGAAGGACGCCAAGCTGGTCGAGGACTTCACGGCGGCGATGAAGAAGACGTTGGAGTGGGCCAAGACCCCCGCCAACGAGGCGGCGCTTCGACAGGCCATCAAGGACAACCTCCAGCTGCCCCCACCGGTGGCCGAGTCGGTGCGGCTGCCGGCCTTCGGTTGGGAGGTCGACCGGTCGAGCCTCCAGACGCTCGCCGAGCTCGCGCAGAAGTACAAGGTGCTCGACAGGCAACCCAACCTCGACCGTCTCATCCAGCAGCAGTAGCCGGCGCGATCCTGCCCTCCCTGGCCCCGGAGCGGGGAGGGCCTCGTCGCCCGCCTGACGACGGGAGTGACATGCGCGTGTTTCCCACCCGACGCCTACGCGCGTTACGCAAAGCGATGCTGGGCGTCGTCGGCCTGACCGCGTTCCTCGTCGTCTGGCAGCTGATCCCGACGCTGGGCCTGATCAACCCGCTCTACCTGCCGTACGTGACCGACGTGTTGGCGCGGCTTGTCGAGCAGCTCGTCGACCTCGCGTTCTGGCGGCGGCTGGGCAGCACCATGACGTCCTGGGCGATCGGTCTGACGGTGGCGACGGTCGCCGCCGTCGTCCTCGGCACGGTCGTCGGGTTGGTGCCCTTCCTGCGGCGCGCGACCCACACGGTTGTCGAGTTCCTCCGCCCGATCCCGTCGGTCGCCCTCATCCCGCTCGCCGTGCTGATGTTCGGCATCCAGCGGCAGGCCGCCCTCGTCATCATCATCTACGCGTCGTTCTGGCAGGTGTTCGTGCAGGTCATCTACGGCGTCGCCGACGTCGACTCGGTGGCTCGCGACACCGCCCGCAGTTTCGGTCTGAGTCGGCGCGAACAGCTGTCGCACCTCGTCCTGCCGACCACCCTGCCGTACCTCATGACCGGCCTGCGGCTCGCGGCGGCGGTCGCGCTCATCCTCGCCATCACCGCGGAGATGGTGATCGGCAACCCCGGTCTCGGGCGCATGATCGAGCTGTCCCGGTCCGCCGGAGACGCCGCCGGCCTGTACGCGCTGGTCGTGGTCACCGGCCTGCTCGGGCTCATGGTGAACATCGTCTTCCGGTTCATCGAGCGTCGGGTGCTGTCCTGGCACCAGTCCGTACGAGGAGAGGAGGCGCTGTGACCACGTACCCCGGGCGGATCGCCACCACGGCACGCCGCCGGACGGTCGGAACCCGGATCGCGGCGAGCATCCTCTACCCACTGGGCCTGCCGACGATGCTGCTGGTGGTCTGGGGCCTGGCGGCGACGAGGGCGACGAACCGGTTCTTCCCCGACCCGTTGACGATCGCCAGAGCCTTTCGGGAGACCTGGGTCGGTCCGGCCTTCGTCGAGGACGTGCTGCCGAGCCTCGCCCGCCTCGGCCTCGGTGTCGCCGCGTCGATAGTGCTCGGCACCGGCGCCGGCACCGTCATCGGACTGACCCCCTGGCTGCGGGAACTCCTCGAACCGCTGTTGGAGTTCCTCCGGGCCATCCCGCCGCCGGTGCTGATTCCGGTGGTGATGCTCCTGCTCGGAATCACCGACACCATGAAGGTGGTCGTGATCGTCTCCGGCGCGGTCTGGCCGATCCTGTTGAACACGATCGAGGGTGTCCGGGGAACCGACAGCGTCATGAAGGAGACTGCGGAGTCGTTCCAGGTCTCCTGGTGGGAGCGGCTCTGGTTCCTCGTACTCCCAGCTGCCAGCCCACGGATCATGGCCGGGGTTCGTCAGGCCCTCTCGGTCGCGCTGATCCTGATGGTCATCTCCGAGATGTTCGCCTCCTCCTCCGGCCTCGGCTACCGGATCGCCTACTTCCAGCGCAACTACCTGATCGCCGAGATGTGGAGCGGCATCCTCCTCCTCGGTCTCGTCGGCGTTCTCCTCGCCGTAGCTTTCGGTCTCGTCGAACAGCGCGTTCTGCGCTGGTACCACGGAGTCAGGGAGGTCAACCGTGCCTGATCGGAGCAATCTGCTGCTGGTGGAGCACCTGCGGAAGGTCTACGAGTCCACCACGGGCAACGTCGAGGCGATCGGGGACATCAGCTTCACGATGGACGCCGGTGAGCTCGTCTGCATCGTCGGGCCGTCCGGTTGCGGCAAGACCACCCTGCTGAAATGCCTCGCCGGCCTGCTGCGGCCCACCAGCGGCCTGGTCGAGATGGACGGCTCTGCGGTGACCGGGCCCAGCCCGGCCATGGCAGTCGTGTTCCAGGAGTACGGTCGGAGCCTCTACCCCTGGCTGACGGTGCGCGGAAACGTCGAGCTTCCACTGCGGCACAAGAGGCTCAACCGCGATGCCCGAAACAAACTGGTTGTCGACGCTCTTGAGGCGGTGGGTCTCGGGCACGCCGCGCTGAGCCACCCGTGGCAGCTCTCCGGGGGGATGCAACAGCGCGTGGCGATCGCGCGGGCCATCGCCTATCAACCCGACGTCCTGATCATGGACGAACCGTTCGCCGCCGTGGACGCGCAGACCCGGGCCGACCTGGAGGACCTGGTCCGCGAGCTGCACGCCAGCCGGACCATCTCGGTTGTCTTCGTCACCCACGACATCGACGAGTCGGTCTATCTCGGTCAGCGGGTTCTAGTATTGTCCACGTCGCCGACCTGGGTCCAGGAGGACCTCGCGATCGACCTGCCGCCGGAGCGCGATCAGATCACGACCCGCGCTCTGCCCCGTTTCACGGAACTGCGGACGCACGTCTACGACCAGATCCAGCGGGCCAAGCGCGGGCAGGCCGTGGCCCCGCGATCCGCGCGGTGATTGGCGGCCAACCAACGAGTTCGCCGAAGGGAAGGGCTGTGGGTAGTCGTCAGCCGAAGCAGTTGTTGCTCGCGTTCTTCGGGGAGCACGTCGTCGACGGTGACACGGGACCGATCCGGGCGAGCGTCCTGATCAACGTGCTGGAGGGCGCCGACGTCGCCGCGCCGGCCACCCGCGCGACCCTGGACCGACTCGTGCACAGCGGCATCCTCGCCCGCAGCAGGAGCGGCCGGGAGACGCTGTTCTCGCTGACCGAGCACGGGGTCGCGGTGTTGCGCGAGGCGACGTACCGCGTTCGCGGGCCGCGGCCGTTCGACCCACAGGGCAACGGGTGGACCCTTGTCACCTTCTCGATCCCGGAGGGCCAGCGGATGCTGCGGCACCGACTGCGCTCAACCCTCATCTGGGAGGGCTTCGCGCCGATCCGCGACGGGCTCTGGCTCGCGCCCGGTGAGGTAGACCTCGCCGGCTCGTTGGAGCCGCTGCGGCAGGACCTCGCGCCCAACACCGTGGTCGCCTTTCACGCCCGCGAACTCGCCGGGTTCCCGATCGGCGAGAGCGTACGCGCCGCGTGGGACATCGAGGCGATCCGGCGCGCCCACCTGGCCTTCATCGACGTGTGGGACGACCCCTCCGCGACGGCGATGGCACCGAGCGCGCTCACCGTACGGACGATGCTGGTGGCGGACTGGCTCGCGCTGCTGCGCACCGACCCGAGGCTGCCGGCCGAGTTCATGGACGACGAATGGCCCGCCACGAGATCGGTGGAAACCTACCGTCGGACGCACGAGAAGCTGGCCGAGGCGTCAGCGGCGGAGTTCGCCGAACTCGTCGCGGCCCGACCCGCTGCTAGGAGCCGAATCGGGTCCTCAGATCGGCCTTCCGCACCTTCCCCGACGCCGTCCGCGGCAGCTCATCCACGATGACCACGTTCTTCGGGAGCTTGTAGCGGGCGATCCTGCCGTCCAGGCACGCCCGGACGGTGGCGGTGTCCACCGATGCCCCCTCCCGTACGGTCACGATCGCCCAGGGCACCTCACCCCAACGCTCGTCCGGCACGCCGATGACCGCCGCCGAGGTCACCCCGTCGACCTCGGTGAGCAGCTGCTCGAGTTCGAGCGGGTAGATGTTCTCGCCCCCCGAGATGATCATGTCCTTGAGTCGGCCGGAGATGTAGAGGTAGCCGTCGGCGTCCAGGTGTCCGAGGTCGCCGGAGCGGAACCACCCGTCGGCCGTGAACGCCTCGGCGGTCGCCTCCGCAAGGCCGTGATAGCCGGGGAAGACGTTGGGCCCGGCCACCTCGATCTCACCGACAGCGCCGGTGGGCACCACCGCCCCGGCCGCATCGGTGATCCGCACATCGGTGAAGAAGTGCGGCAGACCGACACTGCCCTGCTTGACGCGGGTCATCGTCGGCGGCAACGCGGTCGCGCCCGGCGCGGCCTCGGTCATGCCGTAACCCTGCGAGAACGACAGGCCCCGCGCCTCGTACGCGTTGAGGATGCGGGCCGGCACCGCCGAACCTCCGCAGGTGAGCTTCGTCAGCGTGGACAGGTCGGTCGACGCCCAGGCGGGATGGTCGGCCATGAGCTGGTACGTGGTCGGCACGCCGCTGAGCATGGTCACCCCGTGCCGCTCGATCTGCGCGAGCGCGCGGCCCGGCTCGAAGCCCTTCTCGATCACCATCGTGGCGCCCTTGAGGATGACGGGCAGGGCACCCATCCCGAGCGACGCGACATGGAACAGCGGCGAGATCATGAGCGCGACGTCAGTGGAGACGACGTCGTAGTCGACCACACAGTTGAGCGCCACCCAGGTGAGGTTGCCGTGGGTCAGCACGGCACCCTTGGCCCGGCCGGTCGTGCCCGAGGTGTAGACGATCGCCGCCGGGTCCTCGTGGGCGGTGTCGACGCGGCCGGTGAACGGGGAGACGGCGGCCCGCGCCAGGCGGGCAAGCCCGTGCCGGTCCGCGGTGCCCTCACCGTTGACGATGACGTACGGGGTTCGGGCGGTCGGCGCGGCGGAGGCCACCAGCGCCGCGAAGTCCGGGTCGTGGATCAGCACCCGCGCGCCGCAGTCGGCGAGGACGGCCACGATCTCGGGTGCGGCGAGCCGGGTGTTGATCGGCACGAAGACGGCCCCGACCTGCGCCGCCCCGAACATCACCAGGAGGAGCTCGGGGCTGTTCTCGCCCAGGTAGGCGACGCAGTCACCCCTGCCGACGCCTCGCTCCCGCAGCACCGCAGCGATCCGGTCCGCGGCGTCGGCGAACTGTCCGTACGTCATGGGCGGCCGGTCGCCGTGGATGATCGCGACCTGGTCCGGGGACTTCAGCCGGCGCTTGGCCACCCAGGCGCCAATTCCGTGCTGCTGCATCATCATGCTCCCGGGGGTGGAGGTGGTGTGCTCGCCCGGCTCGTCGGATGCCCCCGGGCCTCAGGCGTAGAAGCGGTACAGCCCTCGCGCGACGACCGCCGGCTTGGCGCCGCCCTCGATCTCGATCGTCTGGTCGACCGCGATCTGGTAGCCGCCGCGCACCTCGACGACCTCGGCGACTGTGGCCCGCATGCGTACCCGCGCCCCGACCACGACCGGCGCGGGGAAGCGCACCTTGTCGAGGCCGTAGTTGACCTTCGTGGTCACGCCCTTGACCTCAAGCAGTTCGGTCCAGAACGGAACGGCCAGGGAGAGGGTGAGGAAGCCGTGCGCGATCGGCGCGCCGAACGGCCCGGTCCTCGCCCGTTCGGGGTCGACGTGGATCCACTGGTGGTCGTCCGTCGCGTCCGCGAACAGGTCGACCTGGTCCTGGGTGACAGTGCGGTACCCGGTGTGGCCGAGATCGGTGCCGGCGAGGTCGCCCAGCCGCTCGTAGGTGATGGTCGTCGTCATGGCGCTTCCTCTCGTCGTCACCGGGCAAGGCCCAGCAGGCGGGCCGCGTTGTCCTTGAGGATGCCCGGGAGCACGTCCGGCTTGAGATCGGTCGCTTGCACGTCGCGCAGCCACCGGTCGGGGGTGAGCAGGGGGTAGTCGGTGCCGAAGAGCACCCGTCGCTTCAGCACCGAGTTGGCGTAGCGCACCAACTCGGCCGGGAAGTACTTCGGGCTCCAGCCGGACAGGTCGATCCAGGTGTTGTGCTTGTGCGTGGCCACCGACAACGCCTCGTCCTGCCAGGGCACCGACGGGTGGGCCATGATGATCTGAAGGTCGGGGAAGTCGGCCGCGATCGGGTCGAGCAGGATCGGATTCGACAGGCCGAGGCGCAGGCCGTAACCGCCCGGGGTGCCGGCGCCGATGCCGGTCTGCCCGGTGTGGAAGAGTGCCGGGACGCCGGCCCGCTCAAGCAGGCCCCACATCGGCGCGTACTCGTCGTGGCTGGGGTCGAAGCCCTGCACTGTGGGGTGGAACTTGAAGCCTCGTACGCCTTCCTCCTCGATCAGTCGAGCGGCGAGGTCGAGGGCGGCCTCGCCTGTGCGCGGGTCGACCGACCCGAACGGGATCAGCACGTCGGCGTGCTCTGCCGCCGCACGGGCGATGTCGGCGCTCGACAGTGGCTGGTGCTTCAGTTGGGTACGCGCGTCCACTGTGAAGACGACGGCCGCCATGCTCCGCTCGCGGTAGTACTGGGCCACCGCGCCGACCGCCGGCCGTGGGCCGTCCGTCTTGAAGTACACCGACGCCGCCGCCACGAGCGGTTCGGGCAGTGAGGTGTGACCGTGGTCGTCGACCTCGATGTGCACGTGCATATCGATCGCCGTGACGGTGTCGAGGTCGATCGCGGGCTGGTACATGGGGCCAACCTTCGTCGGGGCGGGTCAGGACGTCGTGGGCTCGAACTCCTCGGGGAGGTCCGGGAAGCGTTCGCCGACGCTCTGCTCGGCGCCGACGAACGTCGTCGGCCAGGCGTCCACGAGCGCCTCGTACGTCCAGCCGCCCTCGCGGTGGGCGGTCAGCGCCGCCTCCGGATGGGTCCAGATCTGGAGGCGGTCCCCTCCCACACCGATCACCTGCCCGGTCACCGAGGCCGCCGCGTCGGAGCCGAGGAACGCGACGAGCCCGGCCGCGTCGTCCGCCGTGCCGAACCCCAGACCGTGTCGGAAGAACGCGGGCATCGGCTCGCCGTTCGCCTCGGCCCGTACTGCAGCGGCGAAGTAGGGGACGGTGGCGGTCATCGCGGTCGCGGCGACCGGAACAACGGTGTTGGCGGTGATGCCGGCCCGCTTGAGCTCGAGCGCCCAGGTACGGACCATGCCGACGATGCCCGCCTTGGCGGCCGCGTAGTTGGTCTGACCGAAGGTACCCCGCTGCCCGGTGGGTGACCCGACGCAGATGATCCGGCCGCCCTCGCCGGCCTGCCGCATGTGCTGCACCGCCTCGCGCACTGTGGTGAACGTGCCGCGCAGGTGCACGTTGATGACGGTGTCGAAGTCGTCGTCGCTCATCTTCCACAGCACCGTGTCGCGTAGGACGCCGGCGTTGGTGACGAGGATGTCCAGCCGTCCGAAGTGCTCGACCGCCGTGCTGACGAGTTCCTTGGCGGTCTCGGTCGGGCCGACAGGTGCCACCACCGCGACGGCCCGACCGCCGGATGACTGGATCGCCGCCACCGCGTCGGCGGCAGCTCCGGCGTCGACGTCGTTGACCACTATCGAGGCGCCCCGCCGCGCCAACTCCTGGGCGTAGGCCAGGCCGAGGCCCCGCCCGGCTCCGGTGACGATGGCAACCTTGCTGTCCAGTGACATGGGTGCTCGCTTTCGTCGATGCCGATCCGCGCACGAGGGTGGGGAGTGACACGCGCACGGGCAACGTAATGCAGATTTTGATCGGGCGTCAACGATTTGCAGTATGTCTACATCAGACGGAGTTGCTCAGCGCCCGGGAGACCACCCGGCCGGCGGCCTGGACCAGCGGGGCCAACGCCACCGGGTCCGCCCGGTCGTGGGCGACCACCAGCGAGATCGCCGCCACCACACCCTCCGGTACGCGGATCGGTGCGGCCACCGAGAGGGCGTCCATCGTGACCTGGCGGTCGCTGACCGCGTACCCGATCCGGCGCACCTCCGCGAGGCAGCTACGCAACCGTCTCGGGTTGGTGATGGTCATGTCGGTGTACCGCTCCAGCGGCGCGGCCAGCACCTGCTCCTGAACCTCGGCGGGCGCGTGGGCGAGCAGGACCAGCCCGACACCGGTCGCGTGCAGCGCGAAACGACCCCCCACCCGGGTGAGCACGGGCACCGCGTGGCGCCCGGCGATCCGTTCGATGAAGACGAGTTCGAGGTCCTGCCGGACGGCGAGTTGGACGTTTTCGTGGGTCACCTCGTACAGGTCCTCCATGACCGGTAGGGCCAGCTCCCGCAACCCCAGGCCCCTCGGGGCGAGCGAGCCCACCTCCCACAGCCGCAGACCGATCCGGTACCGCCCGTCGTCGCCACGTTCCAGCGCACCCCACGCGAGAAGTTCCGCGGCCCGCCGGTGCACGGTGGGCAGGGGCAGCCCGGTGCGGCGGGCCATCTCGCTCAATGTCAACGCCGGGGTGGCCGGGCTGAACGCGTCGAGCAGCGCCAGCACCTTGCTCGTCACCGACCGTCCCGGCTCTGCGCGCACCCCGTCATCATCCCCGCCCGCGCCGGACGGTCACAGCTCCAGCACGAGTCGGGGCGTACGGGCCCGGGAGACGCAAATCATCATGGTGTCCCCGGCGGCCCGCTCCTGCTCGGTGAGCAGGCTGTCGCGATGCTCCGGCACGCCGTCGAGCACCGGGGTCTCGCAGGTGCCGCAGGTGCCCTCCCGGCAGGACGAGAGGACCGGCACGCCGGCTTCCTCCACCGCCTGCAGGATCGGCGTGCCCGACGGGACGATCACCGTCCGCCCGGAGAGCGCGAGTTCGACCTCGATCGTCGTCTCCGGCGCCCCGGTGCCGCCCAGGGCGGTGAAACGCTCGACGTGCAGGCAGCCGGGTGGCCAGCCCCGGCAGTGCTCCTCCACCGCGCTGATCAGCGCTTCGGGGCCGCAGCAGTAGACGAGGCCGGTGCCGGGGCGGCCCAGCAACTCGACCAGGTCGAGCAACCCGGTCTCGTCCTGCGGGTGCAGGCTGACCCGGTCGCCGTACCTCTCCCGCAGGGTGGTGGCGAAGGCCATGCTGGCACGGCTGCGGCCCCCGTACACCAGCCGCCAGTCGGCGCCCGCGGCGTCGGCGGCGGCGACCATCGGTGCGATGGGGGTGATACCGATGCCACCGGCGACGAAGAGGTAGCGCCGCGCCGCGACCAACGGGAAGGTGTTGCGCGGTCCGCTCACCCGGACGGTCGCGCCGACGGTGAGCCGCTCGTGCACCAGTCGGGAGCCGCCACGTCCGTTGGGTTCGCGCCGCACCGCGATCCGCAGCACGGAACGGTTCGCCGGGTCGCCGCAGAGGGAGTACTGGCGGGCCAGCCCGGCGCTCAACTCCAGGTCGATGTGCGCGCCCGGCGTCCACCCGGGCAGGTCACCGCCGTCCGCGCGGCGCAGACAGATGGCCACGACCTCGGCGGCCACCTCTTCCCGGCCGGCAACCACCAGCTCCGCACTGGTCAGAACGTCCCCTGTCACTCGCGCATCGCCAGCCGTCTCGGCCGCCCGGGCACCGGCATGGCGACGCCCTGGTGGCCCTGCGGGTGGGCGAGCAGCCACTCCCACAACTCGACCGGCTCCTCGGCGAGGCGCTCGGCCCCACAGTGACAGATCCCGCGCAGCGTGTCGGTGCCCGGCACCCAGTGGATCCGGTAGACCCGGTCCCCGCTGTGGGTGCCTGCTCGGGAACTCACCGCGCCGCTCCCACCGTCCCCGACCCGACCATGCGGGCCAGCAGCCGCCGGGCGGCCAGGCCGCCGGTGTCGATGTTGATGCTCAGCTCCTGATACCGGTCCGGCTCGGTCGCGATCACCTGCTCCAGGATGTTGAGCGCTGTAACGTCCTGCATGACCACCGTGTGGTTGCTGTGGTGCAGGTACTCGCTGACCGACTCGTCGTCGATCGCGAAGTCGCGCGCCACGGCCCAGAAGTCGTAGGTGGTGTGCTCGGTCGACGGGGTGATGGCGTACACGATCTCGGCGTGGAACGCCTCGCGGTCCTCACCCTCGGCGGGCGGATAGACACCCTGCGGCGCGATCCGGCTGTGCAGGAGGTAGAGGCAGGGCGGGTGGTACTCGATGTCCTGCCAACGCGTGATCCGGCCCTGGATCCCGGTCGAGCGCGCGTAGAACGGCGGGCACTCGGCGTCGTCCATGTGCCGGCTGACGTAGACGATCCCCCGGTCCTCGTCCACCTCGGTGGTGATCGGGGTGTTCGCCACCTCCGGAGTGCCGATGTAACCGCCATGCAGGTAGGTCTCGTGGGACAGGTCCAGGAGGTTGTCCACCAGCAGGCCGTACCGCGCGTTCAGTGGCGCCATGCCCCGCACCACCGCGTAGCGCGGGTCGGCGAGCCACGGCGCGCGGGGAATCGCGGCCGGGTCGGCCCGGTCCAGGTCGCCGATCCAGACCCAGATGAAGGAGTCCTGTTCCACCACTGGGAACGAGACCACCCGCGCGGTTCGCGGGATGCGCTGTTGGCCGGGTACGAAGACACACGCGCCGGTCGGGTCGTAGGTGAAGCCGTGATAACCGCAGACGATGGTGTCGCCGTCGAGCCGGCTCTCCGACAGTGGGAAGCGGCGGTGCACGCACCGGTCGGCGAGCGCCACCGCCTTCCCGGCACCGGTGCGGTACAGCACCATCGGCTCACCGAGCACCGTGCGGGCGAGCAGGTTCCGCCCCACCTCACTGCCGTAGGCCGCCACATACCACTGGTTACGCGCGAACACCATGCGACCGGACCTCCACGCAGACGGACGTCGATGGATCCGGATCGTCCCGCGCGGCGTCTCCTCTCAGGAACCAGAGCTTTCACTGAGTGAAAGGTCGACACTCGCGCCTGACGGTGTGGCTGCCGTGCCGGCGGCACGGCAGCCACCCGACATCACCTGCTCTGCTTCTCCTGACACGGCACGCAGAAGCGGGCGTGCGGGAGGATTTCGAGCCGCTCGGCCGGGATGCTCCGGCCGCACCTCTGGCAGGCGCCGTAGGTGCCGTCGCTGATCCGGTTCAGCGCACCGGTGATCTGCTCGATGTTCTGGCGGGTGGCCACCAGCAGCGCGGCCTGGTTGTGGGCCTCGCCGGGGTCGCCGGTGTCCGCGTTGAGCTCGGTCAACTCCCGCAGCCGAGCCGTCTGGGTGGCGAAGTCGTCCGCCAGGGACGCTCGTAGGTCAGCCAGCCAACTCTGGTCGAGAGTAGGACGATGATCGACGCTCATGATCTGCCTTCCAGGGAAAACGGGTGGGAAAAACAAAAAGGGCCGAAGCTTGGATAGCTTCGCCCTGGCGGTCGTTCTGGGTATGCAACGACTCCGCAGGTGGGCCTCGGCCGGTTCGCATCGGGCACGACGGTGTGTGCGCGGACACGGTGTGCGGCGCGCGGACAACCGGCACCCGCATGTCGGCCTCGGGGCGTGTGGCCGTCGGCACACGCACAGCACCGCCCACCGCCACGTCAGTGGCGGCGGGCGAGCGGAAGGTCACCGGCGGCATGCCCCAACCATAGAGTGGCGTTGCCCTAATGCCAACGTTCAATGATGCTCACTGTTGACCGGTTGTCAGCTCGGGGTGAGGAGGCAGAACTCGTTGCCCTCCGGGTCGGCGAGCACCCGCCACGGGACGTCCTGCCCCAGCTCGATGGGGGTCGCGCCGAGACTCCGCAGCCGGGCCGCCTCGACCTCCGGGTCGTCACCGGGGTACGGACGGACGTCGAGGTGGACGCGGTTCCACCCCCTCTTCACGTCTGGGGTTCGGACGAACTCCAGGTAGGGGCCGACGCCCTTGGCGGAGCGCAGTCTCGCACCCTGATCGTTCACCTCGTGCAGGGTCCAGTCCGTGGCCTCGCTCCAGAACCGGGCCATTGCTCGCGGGTCGGCGCAGTCGACCACCACGGCGGCGATCGGTCCCGTGTCCCGGTAGACCGCCCTGGGCTCCAGCACGCAGAACTCGTTGCCCTCCGGGTCGGCCATGACCGTCCACGGCACGTCACCCTGGCCCACGTCGGCTGCGGTCGCGCCGAGCTCCGTCAGACGGGCGACCACCTGCGCCTGGTGGGCCGCCGAGGTGGTGGCGAGGTCCACGTGCACGCGGTTCTTCACCGTCTTGGGCTCAGACGAGACGATGAGGTCGATACAGACAGCGACCGGGTCCGGGTAGACGAAGCCCTCGGGTTCGAGGTTGGTCACGCCGGGTCCCTCACTGGAGATTTCCCAACCGAGCGCCTGCGCCCAGAAACCGCCCAGCGCGGAGTCGTTCCGAGCCTTCATGTTGATCTGCACAAGCCGCGTCGCCATGCCGCGATGCTAGGGCCTGTGCCGACGTCTCGCTGACCGTCGTAGCCGCCTGCCGCACTACCGTCCGCGATCGTCCGGGAACTGCTCCTTCGTCAGGTGGAGCAGCCACCCCTCGCCGGTGCGGATGAGCGCGTATCGCCGGCGACCGGTGCGGCCGTGCAACGTGAACAGCATCCGGCGGTCGGTGCGATCATGCTCCTCCCACGTGCCGATGTCGGCGATCGACTTGTCGACGTCCTCGTAGGTGAGGTGAGCGAGGTCGTGGTCGGGCACGGCGATCGCGAGCCGGTTGTCGCTGGGGCTGTCCGGTAGACCGCGGGGCACCGCCCACGAGCGCAGCACACCATCTTCCTCAAGCCGCAGGTCGAAGTGCGGTCGTGGTTTGCGGTGGTGGTGCAGGACGAAGGCGGGTGCCACTCCCCCATTGTCGGCACAGACGGGCCCTCCCGCCTGTCGACGCGATCACCTCACGCGGCCGAACCCACAGTCAGCCGATTTTTGCGTGGCACGCATATTTGCGTGTCACGCAATTGGTGCTAGCGTGGCGGCATGACGGGGCTGCGGGAGCGCAAGAAGGCCGAGACGCGTGCGGCGCTTGGTTGGGCTGCGATCCACCTCACCGCGGAGCGTGGCTACGACAACGTCCGCGTCGAGGACATCGCCGAGGCTGCCGGCGTCTCCCCGCGTACCTTCAACAACTACTTCTCCAGCAAGGCCGAGGCGATCGCCTCCCGCCACCTCGACCGCAGCCTGCGCACCGCCGCCGCGCTGCGCGAACGTCCCGCCGATGAGCCGCTCTGGGTGGCGCTCACCCAGGCCGCGCTGGATCAGTTCACGCGCGGCCCCGAGGTCGAAGCGATGCCCTCCCCCGACCACGCCCGGTGGGTGGCCGGCGTACGCACCATGCTCGCCGAGCCCGCGCTACAGGGCGAGCGGCTGCGCGCCACCGCCCTCGCCGAGGCCGAGCTTGCCGCGGCGGTCGCCGAGCGCACCGGCACCGACCTCGCCACCGACATGTATCCGAGGCTCGTCGCGGCCGCCGCCAGCGCCGCCGTCGTCGTCGCCATGCAGCACTATCTCGACAGCGCCGACCCACCCGCCCCGATCGAACGCCTCATCACCGACGCCTTCACCCAGGTCGCCGCCGGCCTCCCGGCCCCACCCCGCTGAAGCTCCGCCCTCACGCAGCACCACCTCACCCACGCCTCCAGCCGCGTCACCGTTCCGCGGCGGGCCGGCCACGTGCCGCGCCTGCCGTGGCGATGACGCACACCCCGAAGGGATCACGACCATGATCGATGTCGCCATCGTCGGAGCCGGCCCCAACGGCCTCATGCTCGCCTGCGAACTGGCCCTCGCCGGCGTGCACCCCGTCGTCCTCGAACGCCACGCCGCGCCCACCGGCGAGCCCCGCGCCAACGGCCTCGTGGGACAGGTCGTCCGCCTGCTCGACCGACGCGGCCTCTACGCGCGGCTCAGCGGTGAGAGCACCCCGCCGGCCCCTCAACCGGCCTTCACCTTCGGCGCGTTCCCGCTGGATCTCACAATGCTCGCGGAGAACCCGCACTACGTGCTCGGAGTGCCGCAAGCCCAGCTCGAGGCCGGTCTCGCCGTCCGAGCCGCCGAGCTCGGAGTCGACCTGCGCCGCGGCCACGAGGTCGTCGACCTCCGCCAACGCCTCGACGCGGTCGAGGTCCACCTCGCCGACGGTACGAAGCTCACCAGTCGCTTCGTCGTTGGTGCCGACGGCGGCCGCAGCGTGGTGCGCCGACTCGCCGGTATCGACTTCCCCGGTGTCACCAACGACCGGTCGATCTCCCGCACCGCGACGGTGACCGTGCCTGCGTCGTCCCTCGACCCTGAGACGGGCGGCCTGCGCGTCCCCGGTTACGGTGTCGTCCCGCCGTTCCAGCACACCCGCACTGCGCGTGGCCTGATCGCCTGGGCCCCGTTCCCCGGCCGCCCGGCGATCCTGAGCACGACGGAGTGGCCCGACCCGCCAACGAACGACGAGACCCCGATGAGCCTGGCGGAACTCCGCGCCAGCGTCGCCAGGGTGCTCGGTGCCGACATCCCTTTCGGCGCGCCTGACGGCCCCGGCCTGCTGCGGCGCCTGACCGGCCGCAACACCCGCATCGCCGCCCGCTACCGCGCCGACCGGGTGCTGCTGGTCGGCGACGCCGCGCACGTGCACCCCGCGATGGGCGGCCCCGGCCTCAACCTGGGCCTACAGGACGCGGTCAACCTGGGTTGGAAGCTCGCCGCCACGGTGCGCGGCTGGGCACCGAAGGGCCTGCTCGACACCTACGAAAGCGAGCGTCGCCCCGTCGCCGAACGGGTCGTCATGTCCACCCAGGCGCAGTCGGCGCTCATCGGCCCTGGCGACGAGATCAGCGGCTTGCGGGAACTCTTCGCCGAACTGCTGCGCAAGCCGGAGGTGACCGGGCACATCGCGGCGTTGATGTCCGGTGCGGACATCCGCTACCCCGCCGATCCCGCCGACCCTCTGGCCGGCCGCTGCGCGCCCGACGTGGTCGTGCACACCGAGCACGGTGCGACACGCCTCGCCGAGCTGACCCGCACCGCCCGGCCGCTGCTGCTGGACTCCACGGGTGCCTACGCCGGGATCGCCGCACCATGGCGAGACCGGGTCGACATGGTCACCGGCTCACTGGAGGGCACGACAGCGGCCGCGTTGCTCGTACGCCCCGACTGCTTCATTGCCTGGTCCGCCGGGGACGCCGCCACGCTGCGCGCCTCGCTCGCCCACCACTTCGGCCTTCCACGATGACCACGAACCCATTTCGGGCTGGCCCTCTTCAACGTGTCTTTGCGTCGTACGCCTGCCAGTCCTCGAGCGGAGTGAGCGGAACCGGCACGGGCCGCTGTGCGGTCGTCGTCAGCTCGATCCGCTGGCCTTCGGTCGCCGACCGGAGCAGGCTGGTCATGGTTTCGAGTACGTGCAGTGCGACCTCGCCGTCAGCGCGCGGGGCACGCTGATCGTCGGCCCTGACCAGGTCGATCAGGCCGATGCCCCGGGAAGCCTTGGCGTAACCGGCCTGCGGTTCGAGAGCGCGCCAGTCGGTGTCGCCGAGCGCGAAGAGGCGGACCTCACCGTCGAAGTAGTTCGGGTCGGGCACGGCGAGCGTGCCGGCCTCGCCGTGCACCTCGATCGGTACGGCCGTCGTCCGGACGCCGTCGAAGCTCGTCGTGATGGTGGAGAGCGCACCGTTGGCGTGCTCGAGCACGCCGGTGAGGTGGGTGTCCACCCCCACCGGGATCCGCTGCCCGGTGCGGGGGCCCGAGCCGATGACGCGCTCGGCGCGCAGGCGGCTGGCGGCGCCGGTCACCGACCGGACCGGCCCGAGCAGATGGATGAGCGCCGAGATGTAGTACGGCCCCATGTCCAGCATCGGGCCGCCGCCCGGGGCGTAGTAGAAGTCGGGATTGGGATGCCAGCGCTCGTGCCCCGGAGTGACCATGACGGCCGACGCGGACATCGGGCGGCCGATGAGCCCGCCGTCGATCGCCGCCCGCGCCGTCTGCGTGCCCGTACCCAGGACGGTGTCCGGCGCGCACCCGACGCGGACGCCGGCCGAAGCGGCCCGTTCGATGATCGAGCGGCCGTCCGGGAACGTCACGGCGAGCGGCTTCTCCACATAGACGTTCTTGCCGGCGTTGATCGTGTCCAGCGAGATGTCGGCATGGGCTGCGGGGATGGTCAGGTTGAGCACGGTCTGCACGTCCGGGCGGGCGAGCAGCCGCTCGACGCTCATCGCCTCGGCTCCAGGAATCGTGGCCGCGACCTCGGCCGACCGGGAGGCGTCGAGGTCGGCCACCGCGACGATGTCGATCTCAGGGTGGTCCGCGAGAGTGTCCAGGTATGCGCGGGAGATGACCCCGAGACCTATGACGCCGACGCGGTGCGGGTCGCCCACACCATCCCCCTCTCGATCACGGTACGGACATCCGCGTGCTCCAGCACGTCGAGGCTGTGCCCGGGGGTCGTCACGACGACGCGCCCGGCACCCCACTGTCGGGTCCAGATGGCCGGTGAGGTGACCGGCCGATGCCACGGATGCCACGCCTGCGTCGGGTGGGTGGTCACGGCCAGTACGTCGATCAGGTCATCGTGCAGCACCCAGTACTGTTCGGTGACCAGGTCGAAGTCCTCAATGCCCGCAGTGATCGGGTGCTCCCGGCCGAGGTCGGTGACGCGCACCGTGTGCGGCAGGAAGTTGTCCTCCGGGCCACCGTGACGCTCACACGGCTCAAGGCCCGGATGGGTCGCGAACTGGCCGCCCACCAGGTGCAGGTATTCGGCTGACGCGCGAAACGAGTCGACGATGCCGCCGTGCCAGCCGGTGAAGCCCGTGCCGGCGATGACCGCCGCGCTGAGGCCCGCCACCTGGTCCGCGGTGATCTGCGACATCGTCATGCACTGCACGACGAGGTCGGTCTCGGCCATCTCGGCGGTGTCGGCGTAGACCTCCGTCGACTCCTCGACCCGTACGGCATAGCCGCTACGTTCGAGGAAGGGGAGGAACAACTCCGTCGCCTTGACCGGCTGGTGCCCCTCCCAACCGCCCCGAACCACCAGTGCTCTCCGCTGCGCCACCGTCGCTCCCTTCCACGGTCCGTCGCCACCGGGCTGGCCGCTCCCCGCCCCGACGACGGGTCGCCGATGCCCAAACGTGCCGAGCACCGAAACCGTACCCGTGGTCGCCGACAAAGCCGACGTACGCCGGCTGCCGGATTCCACTCTGCCCGGTCGGCTTGGCCCGCACCACGAGCGACACCGGCTCCGGATCGGCGCGGAGGCGCGGACGGGCCGAAGCGATCGCCGCCCGCGCCGACGCCGGGGTCGTCGCGGCCCCACCCGTACCGGGCGATGGCCGGGCCGACCACCAGCGACGCGTCGGTGACCCGG